>JBKPSR010000118.1:0-8112 GCA_046735115.1 Actinomycetota bacterium | reverse complement strand
CGTTGCTCTCATGCCGTTGCTGGAGCGGATCCGATCCGGGCGAACGGCTCCGTCCCCTGCCAGCTGCTTGTGCTCCTTCTGGTGGACCGAGCCGTAGATGTGCTGCCCATGCCGATCGTGCTTGCTCACCGGCCCCCCTGGCCGGGGGAGAAATCGTCGAGAGCGCGGGGTGCGGGAGTGGCAGGGCGGCCTCAAACACGCCCCGCCCGCCAGGCCGACTCCCAATGCCGGCGAAGAATGCGCGGATGCTCGTGCAGGAACTCCCATGTCCCCGGCACCGTCAGCCAGCGCCAGTCGAGCAGCTCGCCGGCCGGCTTGGCCGGGCCGCCCCGCGAGCTCGCCGAGCACAAGCTGCCGCACAACGCGGGCCTCGTCTGCCTGGAGAACACGGGCGGCCCCGGCCACGTCGCTCAGGGAGTCGTCGCGGCTGCGGAAGGGAACCTGGATTCGCCAGTTCACGCAGGCACCTTCGCCGCCGACGGCGCAAGCTCAACCGCCATCTTTTCCCGGGTCGTGAACCGCAATTCGCAACGCAGGCACTCGCGGCGGCGGCGGACCGCCAGGTCGCCGACCGGGCGGCTGTCGTAGACATGCGTTTTACCTGAACACCTCGGGCAGCGCATAAGTGCATCCTATCGCTAGTGCCCGACAGATAGGCGATGCTTATATCGGCAAGACCACCCAGGAGCTGCCGGAACCAGGGAAACGGGGCGCGTGTCGCACTCCCGCACCGGGTACCCGCACGCTCGGCGGAGCGCGGTGACGCTCCGAATGGGGTGCCCCGCTCCGCCCCTTTCCCGTCTGTCGTTCCCAGCCCCTCTGGCGGGTTCGAGGACACCGGGCTAGCTCGGAGGCGTTCTTCACCCCTTGGTGCTACTCACGTAGCTGCTCTCCGTCATCGTCTACGACGAGTTAGTCCCGCCCCCGTTCGGCCGAGGGCCTCCGGGTGCTCCGTCCTCCGACGGTCCCCTTCGGTGCCCGGTCGTTCGGACTGTGAAAACGTCCATCCCACCCGCCCCCTCTTCCTTAGGAAGAACCAGCTTCGGACAGGGGACGGCCAAGGAAGAAAAGCGGACCCGTTGACCAATTGGTCACTCTGCGTCGTGGTGCGCTCTCGGTCGCGGTGCCCGTCAGGCGTTGTCCGCCGCGTACCGGAGTGTCGGGAACTTGCCAATGCCATTGGCAACTTCCCTAGCCGCCCGCCTGATTGAGCGACGCGGACGAATCGAGCCCGAAGGCCCTTCTCTCCCGCGCTGCTTATCGCTACTTAAAGCGCCCGCCCGCCGGTGGGGAGCTACCCACCGGACTTAGGCCCCGCGTCACCGGGTCCCGCTCAAGGGAGAGTGCTAAGCGACCGTCACTCGCGACTATGTGGAAGCGCGCTTAGGCAGCGGCGACCTCCTGGCGCTCGACACGACGGCCACGGCCACACCTGCACCTGAACGTCTCGACCACGAGGGCGATGCCCCGGCTGGTGTCGCGCCAGACGGCTTCGCGCCGGCCGACGAGGGAGCTCCCGCATCCTCGGCACTCGAGCGCGTCGTGCGGCAGCCGCCACGCCGGGGTGCTGGTCCGACCTCGGTAGTCGTTACCGTGGGTATTGATCGCTGGCATGGGCGATCTCCCCCTTCTCGGCGCCCGGTACCAGCCGGGCGTCGGTCGTTCTGCCGGGTGCCGCCCGGCGCGGAGGTGACGTTTGTTCGGGCGCGTCAGCGCCAAGAAAGATCGGGCCGAACAAACAAGGCATCGGGAAGCCGATGCGGCCCGATGTCGCGCTCGCCTTCGACCGCCTGGCGACCGCGGCGCGTGACGACGCGGGGCTCTTCCTCACCGTCTCGAGCGGCTTTCGATCGGATGCCGAGCAGGCCCGTCTCTTTGCCGTGCACCCCGAGCCTCGTTCTGTTTCTGTGCTGTTGGGCCAGGAGCGCCGCGTCCCTGTACGAAGCCCAAGCGACTTAGGGTCCACGTGAGGCACGCGTTGCCTTTGTCGAGTCGTGCCTCTTACTCTGCGTTCCGCGCGTTGCGCCCAGCGGACACATCGGACCTAGCTTTCCGAAAGCCCTGCATATGCAGGGCTTTCGGCTTTGTGAGGCGTCCTGGGCCGGGTCGTCGTGGAATCAGCCGCGTTCAGGTTGTAGCCGGCGAGCCAGGGCGATCGCTCGTGGCTGCCGCACTTCGACGTTGACGGATTCCGGCGGTGCCAGCTGCTGCGACGACCAGCGCCAGGGCTGCGATACCGCCTGCTCGTCCGCCGCCCCAGGAGGAGTCGCCGTGCTTGGCGGCACCCCGCGGCTGTGAGGCCACCGTCGCCCGCAGGCGGACGCAGTAGTCGCCCCCCACGGAGTTCTGGCTGTAGTCCTCACCGCAGTAGACGCCGGCGTCGGGCCCATCGGGCACGAACCCCGTTGGCGCGCGCGCCGTTGCGACCCCGGGAACTGCGAGCACGGCTGTCATCACCAGTGCCGTCGCGCTGCGCTTGGCTGACATGTGAGTCATCTCGGATCCTTCCGTCGGGTTCGGCGCCCGCCCTCCGCGCTTTGTGGGGAGCCACGCTAGATCTGCGCGCCTGGCCGAACCAGCGTGGTGGCTGGCATTTCGGGGTGATGACCACCCTCCCCCGGCTAGCACCGGGTGCCCGTGCCTGGCTAGCCCCCTTGACATGGGGGGCAATCCGCTCCAGATTTGATGTGCCGTGCGGGACCGCCGTGTGACTCGACCGCGGGACCGGACGAAGGAGGACTCGTGAGCGTAGACGGCCAGGTGTTGCGGGTCGACCGGCTTCGGAAGACCTTCGACTCCGACGGCATGCCCGTAAGGGCTCTGCGCCGAGTGGACCTCACCGTCGAGACCGGCGAGTTCGTCGCGGTAATGGGCCCCTCGGGTTGCGGGAAGTCCACGCTGCTCCATCTTGTCGCCGGCCTCGACACCGCGAGCGACGGCGAGATACTGCTCGCTGGAATCCCATTGACGGGCAAGGACGAGAGCGAGCGAGCCCGCATCCGCCGGGCCCATATCGGGATCGTCTTCCAGTTCTTCAACCTGCTCGAGGAGATGAGCGTCCTCGAGAACGTGATGCTGCCTGCCGTCCTGGCGGGGGCCTCGGGGAAGCAGGCTCAAACGAGGGCGCTGGACCTCCTCGACGTCCTTGGGCTGGCCGACAAGGCGGAGGACCTGCCCGGTGTCCTTTCCGGAGGACAGCGACAGCGTCTGGCCATCGCGAGGGCGCTTGCGAACGAGCCGACCCTCCTGCTCGCCGACGAACCCACGGGCGCACTCGACTCACAGGGCGGCCTCGAGGTGCTCGAGCTCCTTCGCCGGCTTCACGCTGAGGGTCAGACGATCCTGCTGGTGACGCACGACCAGCAGGTCGCGGACGGCGCCGGGCGGCTCGTCGAGATGAAGGACGGTCGCCTCGGGCAGGGAGAGGATCGGTCCGAGCAGCCCTCCGCCCAGATCGTTCGAAGGCCGTGAGATGTTCGCCATCTGGATCCGTTTCCGCGTCGAGCTCCGCTCGGGCTGGCGCGCGTGGGCGCTGCTTGCGCTGGCGGCGGGGCTCGCAGGTGGGCTCGTCGTCGGCATGGCGGCGGCGGCCCGGCGTACCGAGACGACCTTCGACCGCTTCCTGACCCACATCAACGCGGCCGACGCCTACGTCGGACGCGGATTCGCGGTCGGCGAGGACAGCCTTGACTTCGATCGGATCGCGCGGTTGCCACAGGTTGTGGGGTCGCAGCGGCAGCTCATTCTGGCGGTGATCGCACAGAGCCGGTCGGGACGGCCGATCTATCCCCAAGGACCCAAATCGGTCGAGGTTCAGGTGCCGAGCGACGGCCGCCGGGCCGACTCGGTCGACCGTGCAAAGCTCCTCCGCGGCCGCCTGCCGGATCCCTCGCGCCCGGACGAGCTGCTCGCCGACACGAAGTCGACGCACGACCTGGGTGTCGGCCTTGGCGACTGGGTCACGATGCGGGTCATCAGTCACGCAACGCTCTGGGACCCGCACGCCGAGATCCGGTTCGCGGCCGGTCCGACGAAGGCCAGCGGTGGTCCCCTGGTACGCCTGCGGGTCGTGGGGGTCGCCGCCTTCTGGAAGTCGGACACCGAGGGCGGCTACCTCTACCTCACGCCGGCCTTCTACCGGGCTCACGGCGGCCGCGCGCTCGGATCCTGGCTCGAGGAGCTCGAAGTACGCCTGAAGCGAGGTGCGGCGGACCTTCCTGCCTTCAGGGCGGGAGTCCGCCGGATCGCCGGCGATCTCGGCTACGCCTTATTCGACCCGGCCGCGAGCCTGCCTAAGGTCGAGCGCTCGATCGACCTCCAGGCGAAGGCGCTGCGGCTGCTCAGCGGCTTCGCGGCGGTCGTCGCGCTGCTGCTGACCGGTCAGGCGCTCTTCCGCCAGGCGACGGTCGAGTCCGCTGCGCACCCCATCCTCCGCGCGCTCGGGATGACCAGAGGGCAGCTGCTGCTCGTTGGCACGCTGCGGGCGGTCGCGATCGCCGTGCCTGCGGCTCTGATGACCGTCCTCACCGCCTATCTGCTCTCGCCGCTCGCCCCTATCGGCCACGCGCGCGATCTCGAGCCGAACCCAGGCCTCGAGTTCGACTCCCTGGCAATCGCCGTCGGCTCGGGAATCGTCTTCGCAGCCGTCCTGGTGATGGGCTCCCTTGCCGCTGTGCGAGCTGCCGGCAGGCGTGGGATCGCAACGGACCGGCCCCGCAGCCTGCGTCGCACAGCACCGGCGTCGGTTATCGGGCGCGCAGGCTGGCCGCCGCCCTTGGTCACGGGAGTGCACATGGCCCTCGATCGCCGAAGCCGTGCATCGGCGGTCCCCGTTGGCGCCACCTTGGCGGCCGCGATCCTGGCCGTTGCGGTGACAGCCACGGCGGTGACGTTCGCCGCAAGCCTGTCGCGCCTGCTCGATACGCCGCGGCTGTACGGCCAGACGTGGGACTTCGAGACCGGGAACATCGGACCACCGATGCCCCCTGCCCAGGTGCGGAGAGTCAAAGCCGACCCGATGTTCAGCGACGTCGGCCTCGGGACGACGCAGCCGATCGAGATCGCCGGCAAAGAGGTGGGCGCCCGAGCGATCGACTCTGTCAAGGGGTCGGTCGCGCCCACAGTGCTCGACGGTCGCGCGCCGCGGCGAGCGGGCGAGGTCCTGCTCGGCGTCAAGACATTCGACGCTCTCCATCGAGACATCGGAGACGTCATCGTCGTGCACAACGGCCGACGTGCTGTGCGGTTGCGCGTAGTTGGACGTGGCGTGCTTCCGGCGACGAAGTGGAACAAGCTCGACGAGGGCGCGGCGTTCAGCTTCCAGGATCTAAAGCGGATCGATCCGAGCGCCGGGGCCAACCTGATCGAGGTGCGCGTCGCTCCGGACGTGGATCGCGGTGCGGCGCTGCGCCGCCTCTCACTCATCCTGGACAGCCCGAGCGAGGCGACGAGGCCTACCGACATCGGCGATTTCGGCGGCGTCGAGGCGCTCCCGACTCTGATCATGGCGGTGTTCGCGGCCGCCGCTGCGGCCGCGCTCGCCCATGCGCTCATCACTTCGATCCGGCGCCGGAGGCGTGACCTGGCCGTGCTGAAGACCATCGGCTTCACCCGACCGCAGGTGGCGGCCGCGGTCGCGTGGCATGCGACCACGGTGGCCGCAATCGGGATTCTCGTCGGCCTTCCGCTCGGGCTCGCCGTGGGCCGCTTCAGTTGGAACGTGTTTGCGGGCGACCTCGGCGTGGTGCCTGAGGTCGCGACACCGGTTGTGCTGACCGCAGCCGTCGTCCCGGCCGCGATCCTCCTCGCGAACCTAATAGCCGTGCTGCCCGGCTGGAATGCCGCGCGTACGCGGCCGGCGATTGTGCTGAGGGCCGAGTGACGTGACGACTGTCGACGGACACGCGGCGGCAACACCGTCTCGGCCGCGACGCGCGCAGCTGAGTCGCGTTGCCCGGCGGCTGGCGGTACTCGCGATTTCCTTCGCCGGCCTCGTCTGCGTCGTCGTGGTGGTCTACCTCGCTGTCGTGCTCGGCATCGGGCAGGTCCCGAGCTCCGAGCAGACCACGTTGCTGGTTTTCTCAATGATCGCCGCGGGGGTGACCGCTCTCGTCTATCCGCCGATCGGCAGACGCGTGTCGGAGTTCGCGATCCGCCTGCTGGACCGGGAACGCAGCCTTCCCGGCGAGGCTCTGGAGGCCTTCGGCAGCCGGCTGACTATGGCGATCTCGCTCGACGAGCTGCTGCTCCAGCTCGCCGAGTCGCTGCGCAAGACGTTCGACCTCGAGGCCGCGGAGGTCTGGGCCGGGGCGGGCGGGCTCCTCGAGCGCGTGGCCTCGGATCCGGACGTGGGGCGTGCGAGCCTAATCCTCACCACCCAGGAGGAGGCGGTGGTCGCACGCGCGGGTGTGTGCGGCCCCGCCTGGCTGAGGGTGTGGCTGCCACAGCTCCTCAGCGGTCGCGAAGAGGCCGAGCTGCGGGCGGTCCCGATCACGCACGCTGGTGAGCTGCTCGGGCTCATCGCGATCGAGCGCTCGAGCGAGGGCGAGCGGCTCACGAGCGATGACGAGCAGGTCATGGCGGCGCTCGCCCGCCAGCTCGGCCTCGCCCTGAACAACGTCCGCCTCGACTCCGCGTTGCAGGCTTCCCTCGAGGAGCTGAGAATGCAGGCGGACGAGCTTCGCTCCTCGCGCGCGCGCGTGGTTGCCGCGGCCGACGCCGAGCGTCGCAGGATCGAGCGCGATCTCCACGATGGCGCGCAGCAGCACCTGATCGCGCTGGCGGTGAATCTGCGGCTCGCACGAGAGCTCGCCGACTCGGACGCGCCCGCCGCTCGTGGTGTGCTCGAGGAGCTCGCAAGCGACGTGCAGGACGCCCTCGACGAGTTCCGCGACCTCGCGCGCGGGATCTACCCACCGCTGCTCGTCGACCGTGGCCTCGCGGAAGGCCTTCGCGGCGCGATCACTCGCGCTCCGCTACCGGCGCGGCTCGAGACGGGAACGATCGGCCGGTACTCGCCCGAAGTCGAGGCAACGGTCTACTTCTGCTGCCTCGAAGCCCTTCAGAACGCGAGCAAGCACGCGGGCCCCGAAGCGCGCGCGACCATCCGGGTGTGGGCTGAAGAAGACGGGCTGCAGTTCGAGGTGGCCGATGACGGCGCGGGGTTCGACCCCGGAACCCAGCCGCGCGGGGCGGGGCTCACGAACATGAGCGATCGGCTCGGTGCGCTGGGCGGCTTCCTCTCGATCCGATCCTCGCCGGGCGAGGGAACGCGGGTCACGGGAGTGGTCCCGCTCGAAGGGTGACCGCCGCCACCTCAGTGGTCCGAGTGCTTATCGCGGACGACCGAGCGCCGTTCCGTCGGGCGGCCCGAGCCGTCGTCAGCGCCACCCCGGCTTCGAGCTTGTCGGCGACGCCACGTCGGGCGAGGCGGCGGTCGAGCTCGCCGCAGCGCTTGAGCCCGATCTCGTCCTCATCGACGTCCACATGCCGGGCATAGGCGGTTTCGAGGCTTCGCGGCGGATCGCCGGCCGCGAGTCCGGGCCGGTCACCGTCCTGATCTCGAGCTATCGGCCGGAGGATCTTCCCAGAGTCCACCTTCGTGCGGAGCCGCTACATACCTCCGCAAGGAGGACTTCGGCTCGCGGACGCTACGGGCCCTGTGGGAGGGCCGCTCCTAGCCCCCCTCCTCGGCCAGGAAGAGCAGGACCGCCTTGACGCGCCGGTGCACGTTCTCCTCCCAGGCAATGCCGAGCTTGGCGAATATCGAGTGAACGTACTTCTCGACCGAGCGTTCAGTGATGACCAGCGACTCCGCAATGGCGGCGTTGTTCTTGCCCTGGGCCATCGCACGCATGACGTCGCGTTCGCGAGGAGTGAGCTCCGCGATGATCGAGCGCTCGCCGGCCGTCCTGGCCGCCACGAGGGTTTCGACGACCTTCGGATCGATCACGGAGCCGCCTTCCGCGACGGTTCGAATTGCCGATACGAGCTGTTCGAGATCCTCTACACGTTCCTTCAGGAGATAACCTCGACCCTCCGAGCCGCTCTCCAGTAGAGCAAGCGCGTATTCCGGCTCGGAGTATTGGCTGAGCACGACGACCCCGACCTCAG
>JBKPSR010000117.1:0-15966 GCA_046735115.1 Actinomycetota bacterium | reverse complement strand
GCGCCAGGCCGCGTTCGAGGCGGCCCCCTCGACGGTCGCCGGCGCCGGCGGCGGCTCCTGCACCAGCAGGGCCGCCAGCCGCTGGCGGCGGCGCTGGAGGGCGCCCGCCGTGGCCGCCTGTTCGCGTGCGTAGCCCTCGATCGAGTCGGCCGAGAGCTCGTCGATGTACGCGAAGATCGCCTCGGCCAGCGTGTACAGCGTGCGCGGAGACAGGCCCGCCCGCTCGCCCGCCGCCGCGAGCCGCCGCCAGGCGATCCGCGCCCCGAGCCGGTACGCGGCGAGCAGCGCGTCGAGGCTGCGCCCGGCGCGCATTTCGCCGCGGCCGAGGTTCACGTACACCTCGCGGCCGGCGTCCGGATCCGCCTGGGGGTCCGCCACGAAGCGCGTGAAGCGGCCGAGCGCATCCTCCACCCCGGTCCTGAGCGCCTCCCCGAACGGACCCTCGAGCGGCCGCGCGTAGGCCGGCACTCCGCGGCTCAGCCCGGCCACGATCTCGTCCGCGAGGGCGGGCAGCTCGGGACGCAGCACATCGGCCACCTCGGGCGGCAGGGCCTCCCAGGGATGCTCGCCAACCATTTGTCAGAAACCTACAAGAATGGCGGCTCGAAACGTCACTCGATGAGTAACGGGCGATTCTTCTGGTACGTAGCCTTCATACCGATGACGAGAGCGCACCGCAACATCAACATCGCCGCCGTGGTACTCCCCTTCGCCGCCTTCCTGGCGGCGGTACCGATGCTCTGGAACGAGCTCGTCGGGCCGGTCGACCTGATCCTGCTGCTCGCCATCTACGCGCTCTCGACGCTCGGCATCACGGTCGGCTACCACCGCCTGCTCACGCACCGGGCCTTCGCCACGCACAGGTGGGTCGAGTACGCCTACGCGATCCTCGGCTCGGTCGCGGTCGAGGGCCCCGTGATCGGCTGGGTCTCGGACCACCGCAAGCACCACGCCCACGCCGACGAGGAGGGCGACCCGCACAGCCCGCACGTCGACCACGACGGCGAGACGCCGGGACCGCTCCGCGGCCTCTGGCACGCACATCTCGGCTGGCTCTTCAATCACTCGACTGCCGCGGAGGCGGACAAGTACGCGCCGGACCTGCTGGAGGATCGCGGGATGCGGATCATCCACAGGCTGTTCCCGCTCTGGGTCACGCTGGGCATCGCAGTCCCGGCTGGCATCGGCTGGCTCGTCGGCGGCGACCTGAAGTCGGCGCTTACGGCGCTCTTCTGGGCCGGCCTCGTGCGCATCTTCCTCGTCCATCACCTGACCTTCTCGATCAACTCGGTCTGCCACTTCTTCGGACGCCGCCGCTTCCCGACCGACGACAGGTCGACGAACGTGTTCTGGCTGGCGCTGCCGACCTTCGGCGAGTCGTGGCACCACAACCACCACGCCTTCCCGCGCTCTGCGATGCACGGCCTGCGCTGGTGGGAGCTCGACCTCGGCGGACTCGTGATCCGCGCGATGAAGCGGCTCGGCCTTGCCTGGAACGTCGTGCTGATCACGCGGGAGCGCCAGGAGCAGCGGAAGACCCAGGCCGCGCCGAAGCTGCGTCCGAGCGCGCCCGCCCCGCGGGCGCTAGAGCGCGTTCCGCAGTAGCTCGAGCAGGTCGTCCTCGGACGGCGGGTCGGGCGTGTTCGCGAGCGCCGGATGCTGCATCACGGCCGCGGCCACGCGCGGCAGGTGCTCCTCCTCCACCCCGAGGGTCGCAAGGCGGGTGTGGCCGCAGCGGGCCGACAGCTTTGCCGCCCGGCCGGCGGCCGCGTCCGCATTGCCGTCGGGGTCGCCGAGTGCGCGGGCGAGCTCGCCCATCACCCCGGGCACCCGTCCGCTCATCATGGCCGCGAAGTGGGCCAGCATGACCGCGTTCGTCTGCGCGTGCGGCGAGCCGGCCGTGCGCACCAGGTTCTGGCAGGTGGCATGGTGGACCGCGAAGCCCGTCGTGCCGGAGGCCCACCCGCACAGGAAGGCGCCGAGCGCGACGTCCTCGTCGTAGATCGCGGCCGCCCCACGGAGCGCGGCCGTCTCCGCCACCGGGTTCGCGAGCGGCGTGTAGAGCGCCTCCATCCCGTGCGCCAGGGCGTTCATCGCGCTGGCCCACAGCTCCGGCTCGGGCTGGGACGCCACGAGTAGCGCGTCGGCGATGACGAGCGACGGCCTCACCATCCGCGCACCCGCGACGCCCGCAGGCAGCCGGTGGAACGGAGTGAGCTCGGCCCCGGACAGCGTCGTCGGGATCGCCGCCACGGGTGCGCCGGTCACCCCGGCGATCGCCTTTGCCGTGTCGATCACGCGCCCACCGCCGAGCGCGACGAGCGGCCGGTCGCCGGCCTCCGGCAGAAGCGCCGCGGAAAGCTCGTCGACCAAGCCGGGCGGCACGTCGACCCGGGACGACGGCTCGAGCGGGACGCTCCCGGCGGCGCGCTCAGTCGTCAGCAGGACGAAGTCGCCGAACCCGCCCTGCCGGAGCAGATCGGGCGCCTGGGCCGCCACGCCCTCCCCGAAGCGGATGGTGCGCTCACCGTCGCGCATCGTGAAGGACTCGGCGGCCAAGAGCCTGGGAGCTACGGCGTGGGACTCTTCTTCGCCTCGCGCTCCAGGACCCGCTCGGCCTCCGCGGCCACGTCGTTCGCCAGCGCGTTCGAGAGCGCTCGCAGGTAGGCCTTGCCGGACGCCTCCAGGATGTCGGTCGAGACACCGACGCCCGAGGAGAGCTGGCCGCCCAGCTCGAGCAGCACCGTGACCTCGCCTAGGGCGTCGCGACCGCCTGTCACGGCCGACACGTGGTACTCGCGCAGCCGCGCCTCGCGGCCCGTGGCGGCGTTCAGGGCGCTGAAGAAGGCGTCGACGGGCCCGTCGCCGGTGAAGCTCCCCGACTCGACCTCGCCGTCGGGCATCCGCACGCTGACGCGGGCCAGCGGGGACCTCATCGACGACGCCTCGATGTCGAAGGACACCAGCTCGAACGCGGCCGGCGCCTGCTTCATCTCGTCCGAGACGATCGCCTCGAGGTCCAGGGCGGTGACCTTCTTCTTCTTGTCCGCGAGCTCCTTGAAGCGCTTGAAGGCGGTGTTGAGCGCGGCGCCGTCCACCTTGAAGCCGAGCTCCTCGAGCGCGTTGCGGAGCGCATGGCGCCCGGAGTGCTTGCCCAGCACCAGCGAGTTCGCCTCGAGGCCGATCGTGGTGGCGTCCATGATCTCGTAAGTGGTCCGCTCCTTGAGCACGCCGTCCTGGTGGATGCCCGACTCGTGCGCGAAGGCGTTGCGCCCGACGATCGCCTTGTTCGGCTGCACCTGGTAGCCGGTCAGGCGCGACACCATGCGACTCGTCCGCGCGATCTCGCGCGTGTCCACGCCCGTCCAGAGCCCATGCGCGGCCTCGCGTACGTGCAGCAGCATCACGATCTCCTCGAGCGACGCATTGCCGGCGCGCTCACCGATGCCGTTGATTGCGCACTCGACCTGGCGGCACCCGGCCACTACGCCGGCGAAGGAGTTCGCCACGGCCACGCCGAGGTCATCGTGACAGTGCACCGAGGTGCTCACGTCCGCCAGGCCGGGAACGAGCCTGTAGAGCTCGCGCCACATCGCCGCGTACTCTTCCGGCATCGAGTAGCCCACTGTGTCGGGTACGTTGATCGTGGTCGCGCCCTCATCCAGCGCGATCTGCAGCACCTCGGCGGTGAACTCGAGATCCGCTCGAGTGGCGTCCATCGGCGAGAACTCCACGTCGTCGCAATGCTCCCGCGCCTGGGCCACGGCGGCGCGCGCCTGGCCCTTCACGTCCTCGCGGCTCGATTGGAGCTGATGCTCGATGTGGATGTCGCTCGTCGAGATGAAGGTGTGGATGCGCGGGCGCTCCGAGTCCTTGACGGCGTTCCAGGCCGCGTCGACGTCCTGCGCGTTGGCTCGGGCCAGCCCGCAGATGACCGGCCCGTGCACCTGGCGCGCGATCGCCTGCACCGCCTCGAAGTCGCCCGGCGACGAGATTGGGAAGCCGGCCTCGATGATGTCCACGCCGAGCCGCGCGAGCTGGTGGGCGATCTCGAGCTTCTCCTGCTTGTTGAGCGAGATCCCCGGCGACTGCTCACCGTCGCGCAGGGTCGTGTCGAAGATCTTTACTCGGTTCTGCTCGCTGCGGTCCATGTCGTTCCCAACTCCCTTCTTCGGCCTTCCTGAACTCCCCTTGATATGCGGCAATCGGCGGCCGCCACGCGCTATTCCCCCCGAAGGGGGAGGAGAAGGAGAAGTCGCAGGTCGGCCAGGAACGGCATGCCGGGCAAGCGTACACAGTCAAGATTGCCGGTGGGATGCCGATTCGGCCGTCCAGTCGGGACGTGCCGACCCCGAGGGTGCCGGCACGCCCCGCCAGGAGCGGTTAGGGCACTAGCGGGTCAGCCGGGCGGGACCGCACTGCCCAGCCCGAGCTGCGCCAGGATTTGCTGAATCTGGAGCTGCGAGAGCCCGCCTGTGAGATCGCCGATCCCCAACTGCGTCAGAACGGTCTGGAGCTGTGCGTCGGTCAGACTCACGCCAAGCGATCGCAGGAGCGACTGCAGCTGCGCGAGCGATGTGATGCTCCCGCCGCCCGCGAGCGAGCAGAGCAGGTCGCCGAGCAGTCCGTGCCCCGGCTCGCCGGTGATCCTTACGCGCACCGGGGCGTTCTTGGTCTGCCCGTAGAGATCAACCACCAGCCCGAGCAGGTTGAGATGCAGCGGCCCGAGAACCAGGTTGAGGATCTGACATGTGCCCTCATGCCTCGCTACGCGCACTGGAGCGCTGGAACGCGTGGCGATCGGGTCATTGTCGAGCTCCCGGTTGAGCCGGGCGACCGCGGTCCGCGGGAAGCGAACCTGGGCGTTCGCGAGCGCGCAGAACAGACGGCCGAGCACTCCGCCGCGTCGGCGCGCCGTCACGTTGAGGGAGATATGCGAGGTGTCGACGCGAACCCCGAGTAGCGCCAGGTGCACGGGTGCGAGCCGGAGAGCAAGGACGTTGCAGCTCCCATTCCGCCGCGCCTGGCTGACACGGAACCTCGCCGGCGCCGTGTCGCGAGTAACCGTCCCGCCCGCTTTCAGCTTGCCGACGACCATGCCGCGCGCCACGAGTCCCCCGCCCGCCGCGGCGCGGACACTCGTGATCTTCGTCGTCATCGTGAACTTCCCGACCGGCGTCGCCGTCTCAGCAGCTGACGCTGGGACGGCAGTCGCAAACGCGGCCGCGCATGCAGCCGCGAGGACTGTCAGCATCCGTCTCATCAGAATCCTTTCTCCCGCCGAAAGGCGTTTTTCCTAGGCGGGTCCCGTGCCCGAGCCTTCGACGCTCAAACGGAGAGGGCGGAAGGAGCGCGCCAAGGCTTCGAGATCGGCGGTCACGATCGAGCTGCCCTGTCACACAGTGGCGCGCGAACCGGTCGCTTCAAACCTCGGCCTAGAGCGTCAGCACGACCTTCCCGATGTTGTGGCGCTCGTGCATGTAGCGGTGCGCGGCCGCCCCGTCGTCTAGACGGAACTCCTGCGCCACCACCGGCCGCAGCCTGCCCTGGTCCACCCAGTCGCGCAGCGGCTCGATCAGCTCGATGAGCGACTCTCGCTCGTCCCAGAGCGTCAGCATGTTGAGGCCGATCACGGACTTCGACTCGCTCATCAGCTTGAGCGGGTTGAAGCGCGGCATCTGGGCGAGCACGCGGAGCGCCCTGAGCGGGCTGCGGCGCTCACCGGCCTGGACCTCCGAGGCACCGAAGCAGACGAGCCGGCCGCCGGCGCGCAGCAGCGCGAAGCTCTGCCTGAAGCTGCGGCCCCCGAGCGCGTCAAAGGCAAGGTCGATCGGGTGCTCTTCCCCGGAGATGCGACGCACCTCGTCCACCACGTCGTGCGTGCGGTAGTCCACCGGGTGGTCGACCCCGAAGCCGCGGATGGCGTCGTGCTTCGTCGGGCTCGCCGTGCCGTAGACCTCGGCGCACACGAGCTTCGCGATCTGCGTGGCGGCGATGCCGACCCCGCCGGCGGCGGCCTGGATCAGGACACGCTCGCCGGCCCGGAGGCCGCCGAAGCGGACGAGGCCGGCGTACGCGGTGGCGTACGTCACCGGCGTGGACGCGCCCTCGCTGTAGGACCAGTCGTCGGGTAGCGGGAGCGTGGTCTCCGCCGTGGCCACCGCGAGCTGCGCGTAGCCGCCGAAGCGGCACGGGGCCATCACGCGCTGGCCGACCTCCAGGCCGTCGACGCCCTTGCCCAGCGCGTCCACGTCGCCGGCCACCTCGAAGCCGACGACGCTGGGCGGCTTCGGCGCGTCCGGGTACAGGCCGACGCGCGCGAGCAGGTCGGCGAAGTTGACGCCGGCCGCGCGCACCCTGATGCGGACCTCGCCCGCGCCCGGCTCGGGGTCGGGCCGCTCCTGCACGCTCAGCACGTCGGGCGGCCCGTGCTGGGTGACGACGAGCGCCTTCATCGGGCGGCCACCCTATATCGTCATTCCCGCGATGGAAACGACCTCGGGCACGGGCGTCGAGATCAGCGACTCCATCCTCGACGCGGTCGGCGACACGCCGCTCGTCCGGCTCTCCCGCCTCGGCAAGGACCTGCGGCCGCAGCTCGTCGCGAAGATCGAGGCGATGAACCCGGGCGGGTCGATCAAGGATCGCGCCGCCATCGCGCTGATCGAGGCTGCGGAGCGGGAGGGCAAGCTGAAGCCGGGCGGCACGATCGTAGAGCCCACGAGCGGCAACACCGGCACCGGCCTCGCGATCGCCGCGGCGCTGAAGGGTTACCGAGTGATCGCCGTCATGCCGGACAAGATGTCGAAGGAGAAGATCGACCTGCTGCGCGCCTACGGCGCCGAGGTGGTGGTGGCACCCACAGAGGTGCCGCCGGACTCTCCCGAGTCCTACTACCGCGTGGCGGACCGCCTCACCGAGGAGATCCCGGGCGCCTTCCAGCCGAATCAGTACCGAAACCAGGCCAATCCCGAGGCGCATTACCGCACCACCGGTCCCGAGATCTGGCGCCAGACCGGCGGGCAGATCACCCACTTCGTGGCGGGTGTGGGCACGGGGGGCACGATCACGGGCGTCGGCCGCTACCTGCGCGAGCAGAACCCCGGCATCGCGATCATCGGCGCGGACCCGGTGGGCTCGATCTACTCGGGCGGCGAGGAGGGCGTCAAGCCCTATCTGGTCGAGGGCGTGGGCGAGGACTTCTGGCCGGACACCTACGACCCCTCGGTCGTTGACCGCTACATCACCGTCTCGGACCGCGACTCGTTCCTGTGGACCCGCCGGCTGGCGGAGGCGGAGGGCATCCTCGCCGGGGGCTCCGGCGGGCTGGCTCTCTACGCCGCCTACCAGGTCGCGCGCGAGCTGGACGATCCCTCGGCGATGGTCGTCGTGATCCTCCCGGACGGGGGTCGCTCGTACCTGTCGAAGGTCTTCAACGACGCCTGGATGCGCCAGTACGGCTTCCTCGAACGGGCCCAGGAGCTGACGGTGGGCGACGTGCTGCGCCGTAAGCACGCGGAGGGCGAGCTTCCGCCGCTCCTGACCGTGGAGACGCACGCCAAGGTGCGCGACGCCGTGACGCTTCTCCACGAGCACAGCGTGTCGCAGCTCCCCGTCGTGTCCGCGCACGACCCGCAGACCGTCGTGGGCTCGGTCAGCGAGCGCGGGCTCCTGCGCCACGCGATGGACGACCCGGCGCTCCTGTCCGCGGAGATCGTCGAGGTGATGGAGGCGCCCTTCCCGGCCGTCTCCGCGGGCGACAGCGTGCGCGAGGCGGTCGAGCTGCTCGCCGACCGCCGCGAGGCGCTGCTCGTGAACATGGACGGGCGGGCGGCCGGGATCGTCACGCGCGCGGACCTGCTCGAGTCGCTGGCACGGTGACCGAGCGCAGGCTCGCGACGCGCGTGGTGCACGCGGGCCTCGAGCCCGACCCGAGCTACGGCTCGATCATCCCTCCGATCCACCAGACCTCGACCTACGTCCAGCCGCGCCCCGGCGAGTTCGTCGAGGACTACGACTACGCGCGCTCGGCGAACCCGACGCGCGCCGCCCTGGAGAGCGCCATCGGCGAGCTCGAGGGCGGGCTCGGCTCGGCGTTCTCGAGCGGGATGGCGGCCACCCACGCGCTGATCACCGCCCACTGCAGCGCAGGCGATCACGTGGTGCTCCCGCGCGACCTGTACGGCGGTACCTTCCGGCTCGTCGACAAGGTGCTGAAGCGCTTCGGGATCGACCACGACATGGTCGACCAGACGGACCTGGAGGCGCTCGAGCGGGCGGTGCTCCCGGAGACCCGCTTGATCTGGGTCGAGACGCCGACGAACCCGCTGCTCAACATCGTGGACGTCGGCGCGGTCGTGGAGCGAAGGCGGGGTGCGATCGTCGCGGTGGACAACACCTTCGCCACGCCGATCGTGCAGCGTCCGCTCGAGCTCGGCGCGGGGGCCGTGGTTCACTCGGCCACCAAGTACCTGGGCGGCCATTCGGACGTCGTGGGCGGCGCGATCGTGGTCCGGGACGAGGAGCTCCACGAGCGCGTGCGCTTCGTCCAGAACGCGATCGGCGCGGTGCCGGGACCGTTCGACTGCTTCCTGGTGCACCGCGGGCTGCGCACGCTCCACCTGCGCGTGGCGGCCCATACGGAGAGCGGGCGTGCGGTGAGCGAGTTCCTGTCGGGCGTTCCCGAGGTCCAGGACGTCCGCTGGCCGGGCTTCGGGGGGATGGTCTCGTTTCGCCACCCCGAGGCCACGCGGATCGCGGCGGCGACCGAGATCTTCGCGCTGGCCGAGTCGCTCGGCGGTGTGGAGTCGCTGATCGAGGTGCCGCAGGCGATGACCCACCAGTCAGTCGAGGACTCTGACGCCGCGGTACCGCCCGACCTGGTGCGGCTCTCGTGCGGCGTGGAGGCGGCGGAGGACCTGGTGGAAGATCTGCGTCAGGCACTAGCAGGGGGTCAGACCCCTTGAGTCCCGCACTAGCCGGGGGTCAGACCCCTTGAGTCCCGGAGACTCAAGGCGCAGCGTTGAGAGGCGGAAACCGTCTACGAGCAGTGGCGCGGTGTTTCCTTTCGTCGCCGCAGCCACGCGAGCGCTTCGGCTCGGTCGTGGAACCCGACGCGGATCTCGACGATCTTGCCTCCGACGAGCCGGTAAACCTCGAACTGCCTGTTGCTGGCCGGAATGCCACTGTCGCGACCGACTCCATGGAACCGCACGTGGGTCATGACCCACTCCCCACCGAGGTCAACGACCTCGCACACCTCGACCCTCCAGTCGTCGAAGTTCTCGGTCCACTGCTCAGCGATGCGGCGCAGCTCCTCCGGTCCGCGTCCGCGGTCCTGCATGCCCATTGCGCTCTGAAGGTCCACCAATTCGACGTCAGGATCGAAGGCCCTGATGGTCGCGTCGAAGCCGTCCGCCTCCCAGGTGTCGATCATGGTCCTCACGATCTCGACGTTCTCCTGCGACATCGCTCGCCCACTATCTCCGCGCGGTTTCCCCCGAGGCAATGGCGACCTGAGCCGCCCCGTCGAAAAGGGTCATCGGGCTTCTGCATTCGCGTGAACCCGACGGTCCCCGACCTCGAGGAACTAACCCCTAGAGGCTCACGGTCCGGCCGGCGTGGAAGCCGTCGGTCGCGACTATGCCGTCCACGACCTCGCGCGGCACCGGGCTGTCGGCGGTGACGATCATGACCGCGCCCGCGCCCGGCCGATCCTCAGGCTGGCGGCCCACGGCCGCAGAGATGATGTTGATGCCGCGGTTCCCGAGCTCGGTCCCCACCCGGCCCAGCATGCCGGGGCGGTCCTCGTAGCTGAATATCGCGAGATGGCCCTCCAGCTGGAGGTTGAAGCGCGACCCCCATGCCTCCAGCAGGTGGGGGCGGTGGAGCTGCCCGAGCGTCGTGCCGGTCACGCGCGTGCGCTCGCCTCCGCTCACGACCGCCACGCGCACGAGGTCGGTGAAGTCGCGTGCGTGCGCGCTGCTCGTCTCGGTCACGCCTATCCCCCGCTCCTGCGCGATCGCCGGCGCGTTCACCTCGTTCACCTCCTCCTCGGTGTGGCCCCCGAGCACGCCACGCAGCACCTGGACCGTCAGCAAGCGAGTGTCGCGCTCTGCGATGCGCCCGAGGTACTCCACCTCCACGGCGTCGACGGAGGCCCGCTCCGCGATCGAGCTCGCGATCCGGCCGAGGTCACGCGCCAGGGGCAGGAACGGGCCGAGCGCCTCGAGGTCCTCGAGCGCGATCGCCGGCACGTTCACCGCGCTCGTGACCACGCCGCCCGTCAGCGCGGCCACGATCTGCTCGGCGGCCTGATAGCCGGCACGGTCCGTGGCCTCCGCCGTCGAGGCGCCCAGGTGAGGCGTCACGACCACGTTCGGGTAGCCGAACAGCGGGTGCTCTGTCACCGGCTCCTCGCGAAACACGTCCAGCGCGGCGCCGGCGACCTTGCCCGCGTCGAGCGCCTCGCGGAGCGCGGCCTCGTCGAGGAGCTTCCCGCGCGCCACGTTGATCACGCGGACGCCGTCCCGCATGGCGGCGAACGCCTCGGCATCGAGCCAGTTCTCCGTCTCGGGCGTGACCGGGAGGTGGACCGTCACGAAGTCGGCCCGCGCATAGACGTCCTCCGACGACTCGGCGCGCTCGACGCCGAGCTCGCGGAAGCGCTCCTCGGACACGTAGGCGTCGAACGCGACCACGCGCATGCCGAAGCCGAGCGCGCGCTGGGCGACCAGCTGGCCGATCCGCCCGAAGCCGATCACGCCCAGCGTCTTGTCGTACAGCTCGACGCCGCTGAACTGCGACCGCTCCCAGGCGCCGTGGGTGAGCGACTCGTGCGCCTGCGGCACCTTCCGCGCCAGCGCCAGCAGCAGCGCGAGGGTGTGCTCCGCCGCCGTGATCACGTTGGACTGCGGCGCGTTCGCGACGATCACGCCGCGCTTCGTGGCCGCATCCACGTCCACGTTGTCCACCCCCACCCCGGCGCGGCCCACGGCCTTGAGCCGCTCCGCCCGCTCGAGCAGGGCCGAGTCGAGCTGCGTCGCGGACCGGATCAGGATGCCGTCGAACTCGCCGATGCGCTGCTCGAGCTGGTCCTGGTCCCAGTCGAGGCCGAGCTCGACCTCGAGCCCGGCGTCGCGAAGGAGCTGGACGCCGGAGTCGCCGATCTTCTCCCTGACAAGGACCTTCACGCGTGGAGCGCCACGCCCGCGTCGGCGAAGACGCGCTGGGCCGCCGCGACGCCGGCGCCGGGCTCGGCCTCGTGCCCGAGCTCGCGCAGCGTCATCTCGAGCGCCGAGACGGTGACGATGATGTCGAAGGCGCCGAAGTAGCCGCAGTGGGCGATGCGGGCGATCCGGCCCTTGAGCTTGCCCTGCCCGCCGGCGATGGTGACCCCGAAGCGGTCGCGCATGAGCTTCGGAACGTTGCCGCCGTCGATCGACTCGGGCAGGGCAATCGCTGTCACGACGTTCGCGTTCTCATCCGCCGCGCCGCCGAGCAGCTCGAGGTCGAGAGCCTTCGCCGCCTCGCGCGTGGCGCGCCCCAGCAGCGCGTGGCGCTCGAAGACCTGCTCCAAGCCCTCCGCCTCGATCATCCCGAGCGCCACGTCGAGCGCCTTGACGAGGCCGACCGCGGGCGTGAACGGGCTGTCGGGGGGGTCCTGGCGCTGGCCCGCCACGGTGCGGGCCCAGTCGAAGTAGTAACGGCGGGCCGGACTGGCCGCGGCGCGTTCGAGCGCGGCGGCATTCGCGCTCGTGAACGCGAGCCCGGGCGGTGCCATCAGCGCCTTCTGGGAGCCCCCGACGACGACGTCGACCCCCCACGTGTCCTGCGGCAACGGCACGGCGCCGAGGCCGGATACGGCATCGACGGCGATCAGAGCGCCGTGGCGATGGGCGACCTCGGTCAACTCGCGGATGTCGTTCACGACGCCGGTGGAGGTCTCCGAGAAGGTCGTGAAGACGAGCTCGATGCCCGGGCTTGCGGCGAGCTGCTCGTCCAGCCCCGCCGGATCGATCCTGCGACCCCACTCGGTCTCCCAGTGGGTCGTCTCCGCCCCGTAGGCCTCGCAGAGCTCGAACCAGCGCTCGCCGAACTTGCCGCACGAGGCCACCAGGGCGGGCTCGCCCGGGCGCACGAGGTTGGCCACCGCCGACTCCATGGCGCCGGTGCCGGAACTCGTGAAGACCTGCACCTCGTTCGCCGTTTGGAACACATCCTTGAGGCGCCGGAGCACGCGCGCGTACACCTCGATGAAGGCCGGGGCGCGGTGGTAGAGCATCGGCTCGGCCATCATCTGCGACACCGCCGGTGGCAGCGGCGTGGGGCCGGCGGTCATCAGATACCGCTTGACGTACGGGTTCGCCACGAACGGGCGAGAATAGCGTCAGCTCCCGACCAAAAGCGCGAGCGAGAGCTGGATGTCCCCGGGGTCGCCCCCGTTGGAGCTCTCGTCGACGGCCCCGAGCGCGATCGCGAGGATCCAGCCGGCGGTCGCGAGGATCGACAGGCCCACTCCCACCCACCCGATGATGAAGCCGGCCTGGGCCAGGCCGCGGTGCTTCGGGGTTTGGCCCGTGGCGACCCTGCGCTTGCCGTTCCGCGACAGGACCACGCCGGTGATCGCGCAGCCGAGCGAGATGATCGTGGAGAGGCCGAAGGAGATGACGAGCAGCCCCACGGCCACGAGCGAGAACACGAAGCCGGCAACGGCCTGCCCGTTGTCGGGGACGGGGGGCGCCGCGTATCCCCACTGCGGGGGATACGGCTGGGGATACGAGTAGCCCGGAGGCGGCCCCGGCGCCTGATAGCCGTAGCCGGGGGGCGGCGGGTAGCCGTAGGTCTGCTGCGGCGGCGGGGGTGGTGGCGGAGGCGGCTGCTGCGCGGGTGCGGGCTGCGGCGGCGGGGTCCCTAGGTCCGGCTCCGGACCGGGCGGCTCGGGCGGCAGGAACCGCGTCGCGCCCGTGGCATCGATCTCGCCCTCGTGGCCCTCCACTTCAGAACTCCGTGTCGATCCAGTCCATCATCGAGCGCAGCTCCCTGCCCTCGCGCTCGATCTGGTGGTCCTTCTGCTCCTCGCGCATGCGCTTGAAGTTCTCCTGCCCGGCCTTGTTCTCGGCGATCCACTCGCGGGCGAAGTCGCCTGACTGGATGTCGGCGAGGATCTGCTTCATCGCCTCGCGTGTCGGCTCGCCGATGATCCGTTTCCCCCGCGTCAGGTCGCCGTACTCGGCCGTGTTGGAGATCGAGTAGCGCATCCCCGTGATGCCCTTTTCATACATCAGGTCCACGATCAGCTTCAACTCGTGGAGGCACTCGAAGTACGCGAGTCGCGGGTCGTAGCCGGCGTCCACGAGCGTCTCGTACCCGGCCCGCACGAGCTCCGTGACGCCGCCGCAGAGAACGGCCTGCTCGCCGAACAGGTCGGTTTCCGTCTCGTCCTTGAAGGTCGTCTCGATCACGCCCGCGCGCGTGCAGCCGATGCCGCGGGCGTAGGCGAGAACGAGGTCGCGGGCGCCGCCGGTCGCGTCCTGGTGGATCGCGACGAGGCCCGGCACCCCGTTTCCCTCGACGAACTGCCGGCGCACCAGGTGGCCGGGGCCCTTCGGCGCCGCCATGCCCACGTCCACCTCTGGGCCGGGGTCGATCTGGCCGAAGTGGACCGAGAAACCGTGCGCGAACATCACGAGGTTGCCGGGCGCGATCCCGTCGCTGATCTCCCCGTCCCAGACCTCGGCCTGCTTCTCGTCCGGCAGCAGCACCATCACGACGTCGCCCTCGCTGGCGGCGTCCGCGATGGAGGTGACGCGGAGCCCCTCGCCCTTCGCCTTCTCGACGGACGAGGACGCCTCGCGAAGTCCCACGACCACATCGACCCCCGAGTCGTTCAGGTTTAGCGCGTGCGCGTGCCCCTGGGAGCCGTAGCCGAGGATGGCGACCGTCTTGCCGTCAAGCTTGCCGAGGTCCGCGTCCTTGTCGTAAATCATGAGTCGGGAGACTCTACCCAGGCGAATAACCTTCGCTCCGCATGGCGATAACGCGCACCATCCGCCCCGCCGCCGACTGGCAGCCGGCGGGCGAGTACGAGGACATCCGCTACGAGACCGCGGACGGGATCGCCAAGATCACGATCGACCGGCCCGAGGTGCGCAACGCGTTCCGGCCCGAGACGCTGATCGAAATCTCGAACGCGCTCGAGCGTGCGCGCGAGGACACCTCGGTGGGCGTGATCGTCCTGACCGGCGAGGGGCCGCTCGCCTTCTGCTCCGGCGGCGACCAGAACGTGCGCGGCGACACCGGCTACGTGGCGAGCGGCGCGAGCGTCGGACGCTTCCACGTGACGGACCTCCATATCCAGATGCGGCGGTTGCCCAAGCCGGTAGTCGCGATGGTGGCGGGCTACGCGATCGGCGGAGGCCACGTCCTGCACGTGGTGTGCGACCTCACGATCGCCGCCGACAACGCCCGCTTCGGTCAGACCGGGCCGAAGGTGGGTAGCTTCGATGGCGGGTACGGCGCCTCGCTCCTCGCGAGCCTCGTGGGCCCCAAGAGGGCCAAGGAGATCTGGTTCCTGTGCCGCCAGTACTCGGCCGAGGAGGCGCTCGAGATGGGGCTCGTGAACCGCGTGGTCCCGCTGGAGGAGCTCGAGGAGGAGACTGTCGCGTGGTGCCGCGAGATGCTCGAGCTCTCGCCGTTCTCGCTGAGGCTCCTGAAGGCCAGCTTCAACGCGGCGGAGGACGGGCTGGCCGGCATCCAGCAGCTCGCGCACGACACGAACCTGCTCTTCTACGGGAGCGAGGAGGCGCAGGAGGGCCGCGACGCCTACCGCGAGAAGCGCAGGCCGGACTTCGGGAAGTTCCCCAAGCGGCCTTGAGCCACCTTCGCCTCTGGCTGCTGGCGGCCCGGCCGCGCACCCTGCCCGCCGCGATCGCGCCGGTTCTGGTCGGCACGGCGCTCGCGGGCTCGGAGGGGACATTCAGGGCCGGGCCGTTCGTCGCCGCGCTGATCGGCAGCGTCTTCATCCAGATCGGGACGAACCTGTCGAACGACTACTCCGACGCCCGCCGCGGAGCCGACACCGAGGACCGGCTCGGCCCGGTGCGGGTCACGGCGGGCGGCCTGATGCCGCCGCGGCGGGTCCTGGTGGGCACGTACCTGGCATTCGGCGTAGCCGTGGCCGCCGGGTTGTATCTCGCGGCCGTCGCGGGCTGGCAGCTGCTGGTGGTCGGCGCCGCCTCGATCCTCGCGGGCGTGCTCTACACGGGTGGACCGCGGCCGTACGGGTATGAGGGGCTCGGCGAGCTGTTCGTGTTCGCCTTCTTCGGGCTGGTGGCGGTGGCCGGGTCCTACTTCGTGCAGGTCGAGGAGCTGCGCTGGGAGGCGGTGGCGCTGGGGGTGCCTGTCGGGCTGCTGGCCGCGGCGATTCTGGTGGTGAACAACATCCGCGACATCGACACCGACCGCCGGGCGGGCAAGCGGACGCTGGCGGTGAAGCTGGGCCGCGACCGGGCGCGCCTGCTGTTCGCTGGAATGGTTCTGCTCGCGTTCGCGGTGCCGATTCTGCTGATTCCAGCCCTCTCGGCGTGGCTGCTCCTCACGCTCGCCGCCCTGCCGCTCGTCCCGCCGCTCGTCCGGACCGTGAGGACGCGCACGGACGGGCCGGCGCTGAACGGGGCGCTTGCCGCAACGGGGCGGCTGCTCGCCGTGTTCACCCTGCTCCTCGCCGGGGGCGTCCTGCTCTCGTGAGCGCGCGCGTCGAGCGGTCCGTCC
Organism: Actinomycetota bacterium; assembly: GCA_046735115.1. Classification (GTDB taxonomy): domain Bacteria; phylum Actinomycetota; class Thermoleophilia; order Solirubrobacterales; family Thermoleophilaceae; genus JACVRW01. The sequence continues at coordinate 195 of JBKPSR010000117.1, read as the reverse complement.
TGCGGCTGTCGATCCCGCTGAAGGAGCCTTTCGTGACTTCGGCGGGCGTGGTCTCCGCGCGCGAGCTGCTCCTGCTCCGGCTGGAGGCGCGCGACGGCACCGTCGGCTACGGCGAGGCGGCGCCGTTCGAGCCGTACGACGGCGTGCCGCTCGAGCGCGCCGCGGCCGCGCTCACGGGCGGGGGCGGGCGCCGCC
>JBKPSR010000116.1:0-13478 GCA_046735115.1 Actinomycetota bacterium | reverse complement strand
GGGGACGGTCACGGCCCTCGCGAGCCGGGCGCTCGACGGCGGTGCGCTCGGACGTGTCGCCGCTGCGCGCCGAGAGCCGCGACTGGCGCGGAGGCACCGCTCCGGCCGCCGCTGCGGCTGTGCGCCGCGGTCGCCGTCTCGGAGCCTCGCCGGGCTGGCCCACCTCCGCCTCGCAGTAGGGGCAGATCTTCCAGCGCGGATCGAGCGGCTTGCCGCATACGGCGCAGGGCTCCTTCAGCCGGCGCAGGCAGCTCGGGCAGCGCAGGAACGTCTTCTCGATCTCGAAGCCGCAGTACTGGCAGTGTTGGTGCTCGAGGTTGGCGAGCCGGGCCTGGGCGGCCGCGATCTCGAGCTCGCGCTCGCGTACGTCGTCGAGGTACTCGGGCGGCCGAACGATCAGGTAGACGATCGTGCCCACGAACGGAAACAGGGACGCCGCCGTCGCGCACGCCACGAGCATCGGGTCGGCGATCCGGCGGTGCGCGTCGCTGTAGGTCCAGTAGACCAGCGCAAGCCAGATCACGACGAGGAACAGCAGCAGCAGGTTGACGGCCAGGGCAAGCCCGCTGTTTTCGATGCCGAACAAGGCAAACAGGCCCATGAAACGCGCGAGTGTACTGGCGCCGTCTACAGAAAGAGCCGTCCGAGCGCGTAGCCGATGCCGAAGAAGACCAGAATCACCGTGGCGACCACCACGGCGACCAGGCCGATCATCGCGCCGAAGCGTGGTCCGTCGCCATCCATGCCCGGTGCATCGTGGCACGTCGGAGCGGGTATCGCGCCCTTCGATGGAGGCACGGACGCTCATCCTCGGCGACTGGGGCCGCGTGGTCCGCGACCCGATCGATCTCCTGCGCGCGGCATTCTTCGCCGGCGCGGCCGTGTTCGCCGTGCTCGGCGAGCTGGGCGGGGTCGCGAACCTGCTGATCGCCGGATTCGCCCTGCTCGCCGCCCGCGCGGCCGACCTCCCGCGGCTCTACGACCTCGGCTTCACCGTCGCGATGATCCTGACCGGCTGGGGCGAGGCGCTCGGCCTCTACGACGCCTGGAAGTCATACGACAACATCGTCCATTTCATCGTGCCGATGCTCACCTCGCAGGTGGCGTACATCTGCCTGGCGCGCCTGGAGGTGCTGCCCGACATGCGCGAGGACTTCGTGCCGAGGCACTACACCGGGATCTGGCTGGTCACGTTCGCGCTCGGGGTCGCGATCGGCGGCCTGTGGGAGATCCTCGAGTGGAGCTCGGACAACCTGTTCGGCTCCAACCTCTCGATGAGCAACGACGACACGGTGGGCGACCTGATCGCGGACTCCCTGGGCGCCGCGACCGGGGGCCTGCTGCTCGTGGCCTGGACGAAGTACGGCTGGGGCTCGGTGCGGCGCGTGGAGGGCACGAACCGCGCGGAGGACGTGCGCGCGTGACGACACCGACGAACGACGGGCACTGAACGACGAGCACTGACCCGGGGGGGGGTTGCGTCACTTATTCGTCGTATTGACAAGAACCGACCGAGGTTCCCCCCTCAATGCCCGTCGTCGGCGCTCAAGACGGCCGCTGCATCGAAGCGATGCGCCAACACGTCCGGCAACTCGACCAGCGACGGGATCACCACATCCGCGGCGGCCAGCTCCGCCGCGTCGTGCGTGCTGGTCACGGCAATCGTCGCCGCGCCGGCCGCCCGCCCCGCCTCGATGCCGGGCGGCGAATCCTCGACGACCAGCGCCTCCGCCGGGTCGACTCCCAGCCGCTGCGCCGCGGTCAGGTAGCCCTCCGGGTCCGGCTTCCCACGCGAAACGTCCTCGGCGTTGACCATCACCGCGGGCGGCTCGATCCCGACGGCACCCAGCCGAGCAGCCGCTAGTGCCCGCGTCGCCGAGGTCACCACGGCCACGCGGTTTCCCCTCAGCGCCCCGAGCGCCGGGGCGGCTCCGGGAACGGCGCGAAGGCCGCGGACATCCTCCGCCTGAAGCCGTTCGATGGCGTCCGACTCCGCAACCGAGTCGAGCTCCGGCCGCAGCGCACGCACGACCTCGACCGACCGCACCCCGTGCATCGCCGAGCGAAGCGCCTCCTCGTCGATCCCGTTCCTGGCCGCCCACTCGAGCCACACCCGCTCGGTCGCCTCGCGCGACTCGACGAGTACGCCGTCCAGGTCGAAGAGAACGGCGGCAATCCTGCGCACTACAGCGTCGAGGCCCGCGCGTCCGCGTCCTCGCGGACGAGGTCCGCGATCAAATAGATGGAGCCGGTGGCGAGCACGGCCCCGTCCGGGCCGGCGAGCTCGCGTGCCCGCGCCAGCGCGGCCTGCGGGCCGGCGACCGTCTCGACGGACGCGTCGCCGAGCTTCTCGGCGAGACTGACGAGCGTCGCCGGCGACAGCGCGCGCGGGTTCGCGGGCCGGGTGAAGACCACGTGGTCGAGCTGGGGCAGCAGCGTCTCGAGCATCCCGGCCGCGTCCTTGTCCTCCAGCACCCCCACGACCGCGACGCGCGGGCGACGCGAGCCGAACACGTCGGGCAGCGACGCGGCCAGCGCATGCGCGCCCGACGGGTTGTGCGCGCCGTCGAGGAGCGTGAGCGGCCGCTCGCCAACGGCTTCGAGCCGGCCGGGCACCACGGTCTCGGCCGCGGCGACCCTGGTCGCCCGCTCGTCGAGCGGTCGCCCGAGGAACGCTTCCGCCGCCGTGGCGGCGAGCCCGAAGTTCATCTGCTGGAAGCGGCCGGCGGCGCGGAGCGGCAGGTCCGTCGGGGATCCGGCGACGAGCCGGGCGTGGCGATCGGCGGCGGTCCCCTGCGCGACCGCGAAGACGCGATGCGGGAGCGGACCGACCACGAGCGTCCCGTAGTCGCGGACCACGGCGAGCTTCTCGGAGGCGATGTCCGTCAGCGTCGGGCCCAGCCACCGCGTGTGCTCGAGGCTCACGGAGGTAAACACCTGCACCTTCGAGGGGATGACGTTGGTCGCGTCGAAGCGGCCGCCCAGGCCCGCCTCGATCACGGCCACCTCCACGCCGCGCCGGGCCAGCTCGTGGTATGCGGCGGCGGTGAGCGCCTCGAACTGCGTCACATGGTCGTCGGGCTCCGCCGTCCGGTTCACGAGCTCGGCGGCCTGAGCCGCCCTCGTCACCGCGGCCGCGAAGTCGGCCTCCGCCACCGGCTCCTCCCCCACCTCGATCCGCTCGCGGAACGAGCGCAGGTGTGGCGAGGTGTAGCTGCCGGTGCGGAGCCCGTGCCGCTCGAGAATGGCCGCGCAGAAACGGACCGTGGACGACTTCCCATTCGAGCCCACCACGTGAATGGACGCGAAGCGCCGCTGCGGCAGCCCGAGGACCGTCATGAGGCGATGCATGCGGTCCAGCCCGAACCGCATGCCGAACAGCTCGAGCGAGAGCAGGTACTCCTCGGCCTGTGAAGGGGTCAGACCCCTTAAGTCGTGGGCACTCAAGGGGTCTGACCCCCTATGCGCGCCAGGGCTTCCCGGTACTCCTCCAGCTTGCGGCGCTCCTCGTCCACGACGGCCGCCGGGGCCTTCGCCACGAACTGCTCGTTGGCCAGCTTCCGCTCCGCGCGCTCGATCTCCGCGACCAGCCCGGCGCGCTTCTTCTCGATCCGCTCGCGCGCCTCGGCGGGATCGAACGCCTCCGAGGGCAGCACCTGCACGGCGCCGCCGGGGATCGGCACGGTCGCCACAACGTCGCCGTCGGCGCCGGCTCCGTCCACCCACTCGAAGCGCGCAAGCCGCGCGACCTGGTCGCGCAGCGCGTCCTGACCCTCCGTGACGAGATGGCCACGGACCGGCGCGCTCGGCTTCGCCCCGACCTCGTCGCGGTAGCGGCGGAGCGCGGTCACCGCTTCGATCATCCGCGCGACCTCGGCCTCGGCGCCCTCGTCGAAGCGCGAGCGGTCCGCGGCCGGGAAGTCCGCCGCCGCGAGCAGCCCGCGCCCGTCGCCCGGCATGAGCGACCAGATCTCCTCCGTCACGAACGGCATCACCGGGTGCAGCAGTCGCAGGATGCGCTCGAGCGACCACAGGAGCACCGCCGAGACCTCTTCGTTGTCCTCCTCGTAGAGGCGCGGCTTCGCGAGCTCCAGGTACCAGTCGGCGAGCTCCGACCAGAAGCCCCCGTACAGCTCGAGCGCCGCGAACGAGAAGCGGAAGTCGTCGTACAGCTCGGTGACCCGCTCGGTCAGGCGCTCCAGCCGCGAGACGATCCAGCGGTCCTCGACGCGGCTGCCCGCGGTCGCGTCCGGCTCGACGTCGGCCACCCGCAGCAGCACGAGCCGCGCGGCGTTCCAGAGCTTGTTGGCGAGGTCGCGCCCCTGCTTCACGCGCTCCTCGTTGAACCGCACGTCCTGCGAGGACGACATGGCGAGCAGCCCGAAGCGCAGGGCGTCGGCCCCGTAGGCCGGGAAGTCGCCGCCCTCCTCATACACCGGCGGCCGCGGCCCGCCGTGGATCAGGTCCGACGGGTCGATCCCCGTGCCGAGCGACTTCGACATGCGCCGCCCGTCCGGGGCCTGGATCACCGAGTGGATGTTCACGTCGGTGAACGGCACCTGCTCGGTGAGCTCCTTCCCGAACATCACCATGCGGGCGACCCAGAGGAAGATAATGTCGCGGGCCGTCGAGAGCACGTCCGTCGGGTGGAAGGCACGCAGCTCCGGCGTCCCCTGCGGCCAGCCGAGCGTCGCGAATGGCCATAGCCCGGACGAGAACCAGGTGTCGAGGACGTCCGGGTCGCGCTCCCAGCCCTCCCCCGACGGCGGCTCCTCGCCCACGTAGGTCTCCTCGCCGCGGTACCAGACCGGCAGCTGGTGGCCCCACCACAGCTGCCGCGAGATGCACCAGGGGCGGATGTTCTCGAGCCAGTTCAGGTAGACGCCGGTCCACGGCTTCTCAGGGTGGAACCGGATCTGGCCATCCTCCACCACGTCGATCGCCGCTCTCGCGAGCCGGTCCATGTTGCAGAACCACTGGAGCGAGATGAGCGGCTCCACGCGCCGGCCGGAGCGGTGCGAGTGTGGGACGTCGTGCACGTACTGCTGCCTCCCGGATATGAGCTCCTGCTCGCGGAGCTCGGCGACCACGGCCTCCGCGGCCTCTTCCGTCTCCATCCCGCGAAAGCGCTCGGGCGCGGCGTCCGTGATGCGGCCGTCCTCGCCGATCACGCTGACCTCGTTGAGCCTGTGACGGCGGCCGATCTCGAAGTCGTTCTGGTCGTGCCCCGGCGTGATCTTGAGCGCGCCCGTGCCGAACTCGGGGTCCACGTACTCGTCCGCGATGATCGGCAGCCGGCGGCCGACGAGCGGCAGGATCGCGCTCTCCCCGACGAGCCGCGAGTAGCGCGCGTCGGATGGGTTCACAGCGATCGCGGTGTCGGCGAGCATCGTCTCCGGGCGGACCGTGGCGATCGTCAGCGAGCCCGAGCCCGACGCCAGCGGATAGTCGATCTCGTACAGAGTGTCCTCCACGCTGCGCTGCTCGACCTCCAGGTCCGAGATCGCGGTGCGAAGCCCCGGGTCCCAGTTGACCATGTAGTTGTCGCGGTAGACCAGCCCCTTCTCGTAGAGGTGGACGAACACCCTCGTCACCGCGCGCACGTAGTCAGGGTCCATCGTGAAGCGCTCGTCCTGGTAGTCGAGCGAGGCCCCGAGCTCGCGGAACTGGCGCGTGATGTTGTCGCCGTACTGCTGGACCCACTCCCAGACGCGCTCGACGAACGCCTCGCGCCCGATCTGCTCGCGCGACATCCCCTCGGCCTCGAGTTGCTTCTCCACCACGCGCTGCGTCGCGATGCCGGCGTGGTCCTTGCCGTAGATCCACTTCGTCCGCTGCCCGCGCATCCGGGCCACGCGCACGTTCAGGTCCTGGATCGAGGCGTTGAGCGCATGGCCCATGTGGAGATTGCCCGTGACGTTCGGCGGCGGGACCGCGATCGAGTAATTCTCGTCCGGGGTCCCCTCGGGCTCCGGGTGGAAGATCCCGGCCTCCTCCCAGCGCGCGAACACCCGCCTCTCCACCTCGGCGGGCTCGTAGCGGGTGCGCTCCTCGAGCGTGCGCAGACGGTCGTCGGCCATCGGAGCGACAAGTCTGGCACGCGAGATGAGCGACGCTCGTCGGGCCTGCCGAGGCCGATTCGGCGAAGCTGTGGCCATGACCATCCCGGCGGCCGCACGGCCGAACCCCGTCCGGTCCCGCCCGCGCCTGCGCAGGATCTCCTGTGCTCCGCCGGAGCGCGTCGCCGACGGCGTTTGGCTCCTGCGCGGTGGCCTGACCCGGGTAATGAACGTCTATCTCCTCGAGGAGCCGGACGGCTCGGGAGTCACCGTCTATGACGCCGGCGAGAAGGGCATGGCGGCCGCGATCGTCGCGGCCGCCCAGCGGCTCGGCGGCATCACGCGGGTCGTCCTCGGCCACGGCGACACCGACCACCGCGGCGCCGCACCGGCGCTGCGCGCCTACGCCGACGTCCTCTGCCACCCCGACGCCGTCGGGCAGGCCGAGGGCTCCGGCGGCCGCGACTACTGGCGCATGGACGAGCTGCCGCTCGACGTGCGCCTGCTACACGGCTTCACCCACCGCTTCGTGTGGGACGGCGGGCCCGTCCACATCGACGGCACGGTCGAGGAGGGCGACGTCATCGCCGGTTTCGAGGTCGTCGACCTGCCCGGCCACGCCCCGGGGCTGATCGGCCTGTGGCGCGAACGTGACCGCGTCGCGCTGACATCCGACTGCTTCTACATGAACGACATGCACGGCAGGCCGCAGCCGCCGGCGGTGCCGCTCGACCCCTACAACCTCGACACCGCGCAGGCCAGGCGGTCGATCGCCAAGCTCGCCGCCATGGAGCCCGCCATTGCGTTCCCCGGCCACGTGGGCCCGCTCAGCGGACCGGACGTCGTCGCGCAGCTCGAGGCGGCCGCGGCCGGCTAGGCCGACTCGGCGTGGGCCTCGCCGGTGTCCTCTTCGGGCGCCGCCTCCGTGACGAGCGTGGGCTTCAGGCCCTTCTCGATCGTCTCCTTGGTCACGACGCACTTCTTGACGTCCCGCCGTGAGGGGAGCTCGAACTGGACGTCGAGGAGCGTCTCTTCCAGGATCGAGCGCAGGCCGCGCGCGCCGGTCTCGCGGTCGAGCGCGCGGTCGGCGATCGCCTGGAGCGAGTCGTCCGCGAAGACCAGCTCGATCCCGTCGAACTGGAAGAAGCGCTGGAACTGCTTGACGAGCGCGTTGCGCGGCTCGGTGAGGATCGTGACGAGGTCGTCACGCGTGAGCTGGTGGATCACGGAGCACACCGGCAGGCGGCCGATGAACTCGGGGATCAACCCGTACTCGACCAGGTCCTCGGGCAGCACCTGCTCGAAAAGGTCGCCGGTGTCCTTGTTGTGCTTCGAGGACACGGTCGCGCCGAAGCCCACGCCCTTGTGGCCGATGCGCCGCTCGACGACGCGGTCGAGGTCCGCGAACGCCCCGCCGCAGATGAACAGGATGTTCGTCGTGTCGATGGTGAGGAACTCCTGGTGCGGGTGCTTGCGCCCGCCCTGCGGCGGCACCGAGGCCACCGTGCCCTCGAGGATCTTCAGGAGCGCCTGCTGCACGCCCTCGCCCGACACGTCGCGCGTGATCGACGGGTTGTCCGCCTTGCGCGCGATCTTGTCGACCTCGTCGATATAGATGATCCCCGTCTCCGCCTTCTTCACGTCGAAGTCCGCTGCCTGGATCAGCTTGAGGAGGATGTTCTCGACGTCCTCGCCCACGTACCCGGCCTCGGTGAGCGCCGTGGCGTCCGCGATGGCGAAGGGGACGTTCAGGATCTTCGCGAGCGTCTGGGCGAGCAGCGTCTTGCCGCAGCCCGTCGGGCCAAGGAGCAGGATGTTGGACTTCTGGAGCTCGAGGTCCTGCTCGGCGTCCGACTGCATCATCTGGACGCGCTTGTAGTGGTTGTAGACCGCGACCGAGAGCGTCCGCTTCGCGGGCTCCTGGCCGACGACGTACTCCTGGAGGACGGAGTAGATCTCCTTCGGCTTCGGCAGGTTCTCGAGGTCGAACGTCGGAGCGCCCGTGAGCTCCTCGTCGATGATCTCGTTACAGAGATCGATGCACTCGTCGCAGATGTAGACGCCGGGACCGGCGATCAGCTTCTTGACCTGTCGCTGGGACTTGCCGCAGAAGCTGCACAGGAGTTGTTCGTTCGAGTCCGTTGGCCGAGCCACTCTCTTCTCCCTCGGCGCGAGGGTAGCGCACCTCAAGATACGCGGCGAGGGTCAAAGTCCCTTCTGGACACATTCGTTCCGGCACTGCCGGTGTCCAGGTCTAGTGCTTCGCGATCACGCGGTCGATGAGGTTGTAGTCCTTCGCCTCATCCGCGCTCATGAAGTAGTCGCGCTCGGTGTCCTTCGCGACCTTCTCCAAGTCCTGCTTGGTGTGCTTTGCCAGGATCTCGTCCAGGCGGCGGCGGACGTCGATGATCTCCTTGGCGTGGATCTCGATGTCCGTGGCCTGGCCCTGGAAGGCCGAGCTCACCTGGTGGATCAGGATCTTCGAGTTCGGCAGCGACATCCGCTTGCCGTCCGCGCCGCCCGCCAGGAGCAGCGCGCCCATCGACATCGCGATCCCGACGCAGATCGTCTGCACGTCGGGCTTGATGAACTGCATCGTGTCGTAGATCGCAAGGCCCGAGTACACCGACCCGCCGGGCGAGTTGATGTAGAGCGAGATGTCCTTGTCCGGGTCCTCCGACTCGAGGTGGAGGAGCTGGGCCACGATCAGGTTGGCGATGTCGTCGGTGACCGGCGTGCCGAGGAAGACGATCCGCTCGTTCAGCAGGCGCGAGTAGATGTCGAAGGCGCGCTCGCCGCGCGAGGTCTGCTCGACCACCATTGGAACCAAAGGACTCATAGGAGCGGCTACTCTAGCGGGCGCTCTCCGGCGTCCACAGCTTCTCCCTCGCCGCCGCTCGCTCCGCCTCGATCGGCTTCGCGCTCTCGACGACGAGGTCCACCGCCTTGCGCATGGCGATGTCCTCCCGGAGGGCCTCCTCGGCACCCTGGGCGCGTGCGCGCTTGAGGGCTCGCTTCAGCTGCTTGTCGCTGGCGTCGGGCGGCGCGGAGGCCCGCAGGGCCTGCTCGATCTCCCCATCCGAGACCTCGATTCCCTCGGCCTCGACGATCGCCGCGAGGACGGCCTCGCGCTTCAGCGCCGTCTCGGCCTCGGCCTCGGCCTCGACGACCAGCTCCTCCTCCGACTTGCCCATCATCGTGAGGTACTGCTCGGGGTTGACGCCCTGGGCCGCGAGCCGCCGCGCCGTCCGCTGCCACATCTCGTGCGACTTCGAGTGGACGAGCTCGTGGGGCACCTCGACCTGCGCGTTCGCTACAGCGGCGTCGACCGCCGCCTCGCGGAACTCCCCGTCGATGGCGCGCTCCTCGGCCTGGGCGATGCGCGACTCGATCTCGTCGCGCAGCTCGTCGAGGGAGTCGTAGCCGCCGGCCTCGACCGCGAAGTCGTCGTCGAGCTCTGGGAGGCGCTTCTCCTTGACCTCCTTCACCTGGACCGCGAAGGAGGCGTCCCGGCCGGCGAGCTGCTCGGCGGGGTAGTCCCCGGGAAAGGTCAGCTCGACCGTCCGCTCGTCCCCCGCCGAGGCGCCGACGAGCTGCTCCTCGAAGCCGGGGATCAGCCGGCCGGAGCCGAGCTCCACGACCTGGCCGCGGCCCTCGCCGCCCTCGAACGGCTCGCCCTCCAGCGAGCCGACGTAGTCCATGACCACATAGTCGCCCTCGCCGGCGGCACGGTCGACGTTCTCGAGCGAGGCGTGCGACTCGCGCAGCCGCTCGAGCTCCGCCTGGATCTCCTGGTCGTCGACCTTGGGCTCGCGGCGGCCGACCTCCAGGCCCCTGTAGTCGCCGAGCCGCGCCGGCGGCACCACGCCGATCTCGATCGTGAACGCGAGCGGCGCGCCCTTCTCCGGCAGGTCTGCAAGGTCGACCTGCGGGTCGCCGACGGTCTGTATCCCGGTGTCCGAGAGCGCCTGCTCGTACCAGCTGGGCAGCCCGCGGCGCACCGCCTCGTCGAGCACCGCCTCGCGGCCGACCTGGCGGAGCACGACCTCGGGCGGGACCCTGCCGCTGCGGAAGCCGGGCACCCGCATCTCGCGTCCGAGGTCCGCCGCCGCGCTCTTCAGCTCGCGCTCGAGTGCCTCCGTCGGCACCTCGACGTCGACGCGCACGCGCGAGTCGGGGAGCTCGGTGATGTTCGTCTTGACGGCGCTCGCCATTGGACGGGTGACATTAGCGGCGTTAGCTTGGTGCCGTGCGCCGGGCCGCCGAGAAGCTCGAGGCCTGGATCGTGACCGGGCCGCTCGGCCATCTGTGGAGCGCGCTGGCCGACATGATCCTGATCTGGGCGCGCTACCTGGCCCACCGCGCGCGCGGCCGCGCCTAGGCATGGGCGCGGCGATCGGGTGGGGCGCTTTGGCGGCATCGTCGCTCGTAATCGGGGCGCTCCTGGGGCTCGCGCGGCCGTGGCCCCGACAGGTCATCGGGCTCGTCCTCGGGTTCGGCGCCGGGGCGCTCATCAGCGCCGTGAGCTTCGAGCTGTTCGAGGAGGGCGTGAAGCAGGCCGGCGGCCTGCCGGTCGCGCTGGGGCTCGGCGTGGGCGCCATGACCTACTTCGTGGCTTCCGGCAGAGTGGCCGCGATGGGCGGCGGCGCGGCGCTCGCACTCGGCGCGTTCCTCGACGGGATCCCGGAGCAGCTCGTGCTGGGCATCGGGCTCGCGGGCGGCGAGCCTGTGAGTGCCAGCCTCCTCGCCGCGATCTTCGTCTCGAATCTGCCCGAGGCGATCGGCGGCGCGAGTGACATGCGCGGGCACATGACGGGCCGCCATGTGAGGAGGAACTGGATCTGGATCGCGGCGTTCTGCGCCGCCGCCACCGTGGTCGGCTACGTGGTGGCCGACAACACCTCGGACGAGCTCCAGGCCGGCATCAACGGCTTCGCCGCGGGCGCGCTGATCGTAATGCTCGTGGACTCGATGATCCCCGAGGCGACCGAGCAGGCCGGCAGGACGACCGGCCTCGTGACGACGCTCGGCTTCGCGGTGGCCGCGGGGCTGTCGCTCTCCTAGCCGCGCCGCCGCAGCACGAGCCAGGAAAGCGCGGCGCCCACCAGCATCGAGAGGGCGATGACGACGATCAGCGGCGTCTGCCAGGTGCCGAGGATCCAGTTGACGCCGACTTCGTCCAGGTTGAGCGCGGCGAACACGCCGCCAAGGGCGGCCAACACGAGCACGGCGATCTGCCGCTTCTCCACGATCCGAAGTTACCGCAGGCTCGCCGGGGCCGGGAGGCGCTCGAGCCGCCGCCTGTAGCCATCCATCACGGTCTTCGGGAAGTCGGCGTGAGTCTGCGTGCGGAGCCGCGCGACCAGCTCCCGGTGGTAGGGGCTAGTGAGGCTCTCGTTGTGCCCGATCACGTTGCGCGTGGCGATCCCGTAGCGGCCCTGAAGCGCGCGCGTGAGCCGCAGCGAGGACGCGAGCTGGCGCCGGTTTCCCATCACCTGCGCGTCGCTCAGCCCCACGTGCTCGATCCCGATAGCCGTCCAGTTGAGGCCGACTGTGTGGCGGCACATGATCGAGGTCGGCACGAGCCGGTAGATGGTCCCGTCGCGGTCGATCACGTAGTGCGAGCAGACGCCCGGCAGCTCGTTCAGCTCGGGGTCGGGCTCGTTCCGCGAGAAGGTCGCGAACACCGGCGCGAAGCTCGACGTCACGGTGTAGTGCTCGACGATCACCTTCGGATCGCGGAGCCGGTGGTCGTGGATGCCGTAGTGGCGCTCGGCGTAGTCGGCCATATCGGCCCTGCGCTCCGGCCCGAAGGGGATCGGCTTCCGGATCTCGCGCGGCGGGGCCACGGCGCGGGCGAGCGCGAGGACGGCGTTCGCGTGCCGCCGCACGCCCGCGGCCGGCAGCGCGCCGCCGGGCAGCTCGACCACGAAGGCGGTGTCGCCCGGGAACTCGTGGTTCTGCCAGGAGACGGCCGTGCCGTGATAGCGCGGGAGTCGCCTGCGCGGGAGGCCGCTGCGCGCCGAGTAGAGGCGCTCGAGCTTCGGGTCGCCGCCGCTCTGCACGACCATCCGGAGCGCCTGGTGGTACCAGAGCGTGACGCGCGGGCGCTCGCGCTCGATGAAGCGCTGCATGTATTGAGTCTCGACCTCGGATGCCGGCCCCGCGCCTGACTCGTAGACGCCGTCCTGCGCCTGCCAGCGGTAGGGGAAGTTGCGGTTGAGGTCCACGCCGTTCGCGTTCCAGCGCGCGTTCGCGGCCATCCCGTCGGGGTTCGCGCTGTCCACGAGCCAGAGCGCGGTCCCCCGCGGAGGGCGCGCACGGCGCAGCCGCGCGACGACGGCCCGCCCGGCCTGCTCGTCGCCGTGGATCAGGCCCACCACCAGCAGCTTCACGCGCGCGCGAGGGCTACCCACGCGAAGCGCCCGGATCGGCCGGCCCTGCTCGGAGCGGCCGATCAGCTCCGAGTTGGTCTCGGCCGCGGGCGCCGGGCCCGCCGCGGTGGCCGCGGCTGCGAACCCGGCTACGAGAGCGGAGAGCAGCACCCGTCCGAGTATGGCGGCCGCGCTAGGGTCAGCCCTGGGTGATCGCTGAGCTCGCGGACCGCGCCGCCGTTGGAGGGCGGATTGCAATCGACACGGAGTTCGTGTCGGAGCGCCGCTACCAGGCGCTCCTCTGCCTCGTGCAGGTGGCGGTTCCGGACCCCGCGGCGGGGGGCGGGGTGCGCACCGAGGTCCTTGACCCGCTCGAGGGCGCCGCCGACTTCTCGCCGCTGGCCGGCGTGCTCGCCGATCCAGAGGTGGAGGTGGTCATGCACGCCGGGCGCCAGGACGTGGCGATCCTCCGGCGGACCCTCGACACCGAGATCAGCAACATCTTCGACACCCAGATCGCGGCCGGATTCCTCGGGTTCGGCAACCAGGAGGGCTACGAGTCGCTGGTGCGCAAGGTGCTGAAGGTCAAGCTCAAGGGGAGTGAGGGGTTCACGCGCTGGGACCGCCGGCCGCTCACCCCGCAGCAGCTCGAGTACGCCGCGGATGACGCGCGCTTGCTGCTGGCGCTCGGCCATGAGCTGGAGGGACGCCTCGAGGAGCGCGGGCGGCTCGAGTGGGCGCGCGAGGAGTCGCGCTCGCTGGAGGACGTGAGCGACGAGCGCGGCGCGCAGCGCTCCTACGAGCGGCTACCTAGGCTCGGGCGGCTGAGCGAGGCCGCCCGCGCGGTCGCGCTGGAGCTCGCCGAGTGGCGCGAGGAGGAGGCGCGGGCGGCCGACCGCGCCCCCGGCTCCGTCCTGCCCGACCAGGCCCTGGTTGAGCTCGCGCGCCGGACGCCGCGCGACAAGCACGGCCTCGAGCAGATACGCGGGCTGCCGCCGCAGACGCTCCACCGGCGCGCCGACGAGCTGCTCGCGGGCATCGAGCG
>JBKPSR010000115.1:0-38726 GCA_046735115.1 Actinomycetota bacterium | reverse complement strand
GGCCGGCGGCGCCGCCGCGGCGGCGACCGGTCGCCCGGGCTCGGTCGACGAGGAGCTCGCCGGCAATTCCGCGGCGGCGCAGGTAGGCCGCGAAGTCGAAGCCCGAGCCGGGCGTGCCGCGGAGGACGCGCAGTCGTCCGGCGACCGAGAGCTCGTGCCCGATCCCGATCCCCGGCGGCAGTCGCCCCCAGCGCGGGACGCGCAGCAGCAGCCGAGCACCGTCGAGCGGCCCAGCCGTCACCTCGATTTCCGTGGACGAGCCGAACACAGACGACCGCGGCCGCGTGACGAGATAGCCGCGCAGCCTCACCGGACCGTCACGAACGCGCGCGGCCGAGGCATCGAGTGCCTCGAGTCGCGCATTCCCGAGGGCCGCGCCGGCGAGTACCAGGACCGCTGCGAGTGCCGCCAGGGCCGGTGCGGCGCCTGCTGCACCGCGACCGGCGGCCAGCGGGCGACGGGCCGCCGAAAGCATGATCAGCCAGAGGGTCAGGCCGGCCGCCGTCGCCACCGCCAGGGTCGCTTGTGGCGGCAGCTGCGAGAGCGCAAGGCCGGCTGTCAGGCAGCCGGCTCCGATGTGGAACGGCCTGGCAAGCAGGCTTCGCGCGAACGCCGGCCCGGCCCGCCGCGCCGGCCAGCCCTGCGGCACCGTCACGGCTGCAGCGCGTCGCGCAGCGTCGCCAGGCGCTGTTCTCCGATGCCCTCCACCTCAGCCAGCTCCTCGATGGAGCGGAAGCCGCCGTGCTCGGTGCGGTACTGGACGATTCGCTCGGCGAGGGTCGGGCCGATTCCGTCGACCTGGTCGAGCTGCTCCGGCGTGGCGCTCGACAGGTGGAGCTTCGCGCCGTAGGCCCCGCCCGGCCCGACGGCCGCACCGCCGACCGCTCCTCCGAGGCCCATGACACCCGCCGCCCCAGCGGCTCCGCCGGCACCCGCCCGCGGCACCAAGATCTGCTGGCCGTCCTGGACGCGTGCCGCCAGGTTCACGAGCGTCAGGTCCGCTCGGCGGGTGGGACCGCCGGCTCGTTCCAGCGCCGTCGCCACACGCGTTCCGGGTTGGAGGCGGATCAGCCCCGGCTTCCGGACGGATCCGGCGACGTGCACGTACAGCTCGTCGCCGCCGCCCGCCGTGGTCGCGGCCGCCGCACCGCTCCCCGGGGCTCCGTCGATACTTCCCCGGCGCGCTCCGTCGACGCTGACCGGCGGTGCCGCCGCGTCGCAGCCACCCAGCAGCCGCATGCCCGCGACCACTGCGATGGCCGCCGCCGCCAGCCAGATGACGATCGTCGAGCGAAAGCTGTCAGGCACCCGCCGAACGTAGGAGCCGCTTCCTCACCGATGAGCACGAAAGGTGACGAGTGCGTGACTCCTCAGCGGATCTGGAAGCCCGAGAGGCCCTCCGGTTCCTCGGTTGTCTCGTCGACCGAGTCCACGTCCGCGCCCCTCGGTCCCTGGGAGCACCACTCGACCATCGAGCTCACCGCATCGGGCTCGCCCTCGAAGACGGCCTCAACCGCCCCGTCCGGACGGTTGGTCACCCAGCCGGCCACCCCGCGAGCGCTCGCCTGGCGACGGCATGTGTCGCGGAAGAAGACGCCTTGGACGCTGCCGTGCACCACGACGTGGCGGCGAATCGCATCACTCATAGAATCGTGCGCGCATTGGAGGGACGAGCCGCAACAACGACTGCCTGGGGTGTGGACTCGGAGTATGGCCTGCTCCTGGACGTCCTGCTCTGCCCCCCGGACAACTTCCGCTGGCTGCCGAGCAGCGCGATCTCGCGCGCGACGCTCGAGAGCGGGCTGTCCTTCAGCGCCGAGGACGCCAGGCGCCAGCACGCCGAGATGGTGAGCGTGTACGAGGAGGCGGGCGTGCGCGTGCACCTCCTCGAGCCCGATCCGGCTCTCCCCTACCAGGTCTTCGCGCGCGACTCGAGCATCAACGTCCCCCAGGGGCCGATCGTCACGCAGTGCCACCAGTGGTGGCGCCGAGGCGAGTACGCACCGGTGATCCGGTTCTACCACGAGAACGACATCCGGATCCACCGGATGATCACGGCGGCGGCGCTCGAGGGCGGCGACTTCATGATCGTCGAGCCGGGCGTGGCCGTAATCGGCAACGGCGAGGAGCGCACTCAGGAGCCCGCGGCGAGGCAGCTGGCGAGCTGGCTCGAGGCGGACGGCTGGGAGGTGCGAATCGAGCGCATCCCGCCCCACTTCCTCCACATAGACGTGCTCGCCGCGATGCTCGGCGAGCGGCTCGCGGCGGTCTGCGTCGAGCAGGTGGGCACCGGATTCGTACGCTGGCTCGAGTCGAAGAAGGTCGAGATCATGCCCGTCTCGCTCGCCGACTCGCTGAAGCTCGGCGTGAACGGCGTGTGCCTGGGCGGCGACCGCGTGCTCACGAGCGCCGAGTCGAAGGACCTGAACGAGCGACTTCGCGCGCTCGGGCTGACGGTCTACGACCCCGAGCTGGCCGCGTTCACGCTCGGTGGCGGGGGGGCGCACTGTTTGATGCAGGCGATCCGCCGCGAGCGGGCCGGCTAGCTCTCGACGGCCACGCGCAGCGTCTTCAGCGCGCGGTCGCTCGCGCCCCGCAGGCTTCCGCCGTGCGCGATCGTCTGCTCGATGTAGTCGAGCGTCTCCGCGGTGAGGCGCTCGCCCGGGAGCACGTTCGGGATTCCGGGCGGGTAGGTCGCGAGCGATTCCGCGGCCACACGGCCGACGGCGTCACGCGCCTTCACGACCTCCTGTGGCCCGAGGAAGGCCTCGCGGGGCGTCATCACGAGCTCGCCCCACGGCGGCGGTGGCGCGAACTCGCCGCCCTCCCTGTCCTCGGTGCGCTCGTTCGCCTCGACGACCGCGCGGAGCCCGTCGAGCAGCCGCTCGCTCGCCTGGCCCGCGTCCTCGCCCATCCCGTAGACGGCCACCATCACGTTCTCCCCCGCCAGCTCCATGAGCACGTCATGCTCCTCGCGCAGCCTGCGCGCTAGCTCGTAGCCGCTCATGCGCGTGCCGCGCACGTCGATGGCGAGCCGCAGCGGGTCGTAGTCGAACACCCCCGGAGCTCCGGCAAGCCGCTCGTCGAGCACGTCCAGACCGGGGATGTCGCGGATGGCGTCGCGCGTCCGGTCGAGCGCTCGCAGCGTCTCGTCGACGAGCTCGCGGCCGCGCGTCGCGGCGCTGCGGCGGGCAGCGTCGAGCGAGCCGAACAGCAGGCTGTTCGGGCTGGTCGACTCGACGAGCGTCACACAGCGACCCACCACTTCCTCGTCGATCAGGTCGCCGTGGCCGAGGTGGATCATCGCCGACTGCGTGAGGCTCCCCACAACCTTGTGCGTGCTCGAGATCACGAGGTCCGCGCCCAGGCTCAGTGCCGGCGCGGGCAGGTCGTCGTGGAAGGCGAGATGGGCGCCCCAGGCCTCGTCGACCACCATCGGGACGCCGTGCGCGTGCGCCACCTCGCACAGGCCGGCCACGTCGGCCACCGCGCCGAAGTAGGTCGGCGACACGACCGTCGCGCCGACCGCGTCGGGCGTCTCCGAAAGCGCGCGCTCGAGCGCCTCGGGCGTCATGCAGTGGGCGATGTGCAGCTCGGGGTCGAGCTCCGGCGATACGAACGTGGGCCGGAGGCCGGACACGATCAGCGCGTCGATCGTGCTCGAGTGCGCGTTCCGCTGGGCTACCACGCAGTGTCCGCGGTGCCCAAGCGTCAGGAGCGCCACGTGGTTCCCCTGCGAGGCGCCGTTCACGAGCCACCACGTGCGCCGCGCGCCCCACGCCTCGGCCGCCAGCCTCTGCGCCTCGAGGAACGGCGTGTGCTCCTCGCCGACGTCGATGCCGTAGGTCAGGGCGGGGATGTCCAGCGCGAAGACGCGCTCGCCGTACTCATCCAGGAGGCCGGGGTCGGCGCCCGGGCCGCCCTTGTGCCCCGGCACGTGATAGCGGCCCGGCTTGCGAGCCGCGTATGCGCGCAGGGCGTCGAGATAGGGGGTGTCCGACTGGCCGGCCAAGAGGGCGACGAGTCTAGGTGTTGAGGTCGCTGAGAACGGTCTCGACGGCGGCCTCCGGCGAGCCGGCAACCTCCACGCCCTCGACCTCCCAGGTTTCGAGCCCGACCACGCGCTTGCCGGCCCGCAGCGCCAGCCCGATCTCCGTGAGCGTGCCGTACCCGCCGCCGACCGCGATCACCGCGTCCGCCGCGTTCACGACGAGCGCGTTGCGTGCCTCCCCCATACCGGTGGCGATCACCACGTCCACAAACGGGTTCGCGTCCGAGCGATCCAGGCCCGGGAGGATGCCGACCGTGAGCCCGCCGGCCCCCTGGGCGCCCCGGCAGACCGCCTCCATCACGCCGCCGAGGCCGCCGCAGACGAGCACCACTCCGCGCGCACCGAGTTCCTTGCCGACCAGCTCGGCGACGGCTTCCTCGTCCGCGTCCACGCCCTGGCCCGGGCCGGCTACGGCGATCTGGATCAGGGCCTCGCGGAGGGCGGCTCGTCAGCGACCGTGGGCGTCTCGTCCGTGCGCGTGACCGTCGGCGCGGCCGCCCCGCGCTCGCGCGGCTCGACCGCGATGGCGATGCGCGCCGTCGACAGCACCGCCCCCGCGACCATCAGTCCCGCGCCTCCCAGTCCGAGCCAGAGGCCGGTCTCGACGTCCCGGTGGGTGCCGATCGGAGGATGGTTGATCAGCTGGCTGAGGACGACGATCAGCGCAGTCGCGCCCACTACCAGCGATGTCCCGGGCCTCAGCGGGGTGTGGAGCAGCCGCAGCTCGGTGGCGAGGGCGGCCAGCGTGAGGAGGGCGAGCAGGACGAGCAGGAGGTCGAGGAACTCGAAGCTCGTGAAGCCGGAGAAGGGCCCGTACCAGTCGAGCCCGAGACTCACGATCAGCAGCACCCCGCCGATCGCCGCGAGTAGCGCCCCGATCGGAATCTGCGTCTCGCGCGGGTGCGCGCTCATCGCACCACGAAGTTCACGAGCTTGCCGGGCACGACCACAGTCTTGACGATTTCGCCTCCGTCCAGGCGCGCCGCGAGCTTGTCCGATCCGCGGGCGAGTTGCTCGAGCTCCTCCTGGGACGCCGTGGACGGCGCCGGGAGGCGGTCGATCAGCTTGCCGTTCACCTGGACGACGAGCTGGATCTCGTCGCGCGCCAGCAGCGCGGGGTCGGCCTCCGGCCACGGCTCCTCCCACACCCGGCGGCCGGTCATCATCTCGTACACCTCGGCACCGAGGTGCGGCGCGAACGGGAAGATCAGCGAGCCTGCCGTCGCGACCGCGAAGCGCAGGTCGCCGGGCGGCGCGGACTCCCGCTCCTTGTAGATCTCGTTGGTCAGCTCCATGACGGCCGCGATCGCGGTGTTGAACGCGAAGTCGGCCTGCATGTCGCGCGTGACCTTGTCGATGGCCCAGTGCGCCTTGCGGAGCAGTCGGCCCGCCCCGTCGGCGCCCGGCGCTTCCTCCGGCGAGGTGGCGACCGCCGCCTCCGAGGCCGCCGTCCACAGCCGCGACAAAAAGCGGTGTACGCCGCCCGCGCCCGCGTCCTGCCAGTCGGCGTCGTCCGACGGCGGGCCGATGAAGAGGATGTAGCAGCGCGCGGTGTCCGCCCCGAAGCGCTCGACGTACTCCATCGGGGAGACGGTGTTGCCCTTGGACTTGGACATCTTCGCGCCGTCGCGCGTGATCATCCCCTGCGTGAAGAGCCGCGCGAACGGCTCCTGCACGTCGAGGAGGTCCATGTCCGCGAGCGCCTTGACGAAGAAGCGCGCATACAGCAGGTGCAGGATCGCGTGCTCGACGCCGCCGATGTACTGGTCCACCGGCATCCAGCGCCCCACCACCTCGCGATCCCAGGGCGCCTGGTCGTTGTGCGGGTCGCAGTAGCGCAGGAAGTACCAGGACGAGTCGACGAACGTGTCCATCGTGTCGGTCTCGCGCCGCGCCGGACCGCCGCACCTCGGACAGGTGGTGTTGACCCAATCCTCCGCGGCCGCAAGCGGCGACTTCCCCTTCGGCGCATAGTCCTCTACGTCGGGCAGCTCAACCGGCAGCTGGTCGTCGGGGACCGGAACGAGGCCGTCGGTCTCGCAGTAGACCATCGGGATCGGGCAGCCCCAGTACCGCTGGCGCGACAGGAGCCAGTCGCGCAGCCGGTAGCTGATCGAGCGCCTGCCCTTCCCCTCCGAGTCGAGCCAGTCGACGATCTGCTCGTAGGCCTCGCGGTTGTGCAGCCCGTCGAAGCGGCCCGAGTTCACCATCGGCCCGTCGTCGGTGCAGGGCAGCTCCCCGCAGTCGATCACGCGGCGGATCTCGAGGTCGTACTCGGTCGCGAACTCGAAGTCGCGCTCGTCGTGCGCGGGCACGCCCATGACGGCGCCGGTGCCGTACTCGAGGAGCACGTAGTCGGCGACGTACATCGGGATCTCCTCGCCGGTCGCGGGATTCGTCACGGTGCGCCCGAGGGCAACGCCCGTCTTCTTCCGGTGCTCGTCACCGCGCTCCTCGGCTGACTCGGTGAGCGCGTGGTTGATGTAGTCGTGCACCTCCTGCGAGTCGTTCAGGCGCAGGACGTCCGGATGCTCCGGGGCCAGCACGAAGAAGGTGGCGCCGAAGAGCGTGTCCGGCCGCGTGGTGAAGACGGGATAGTCGATCCCGAGCTCCTCGCAGCGGAAGATCACCTCGGCGCCCTCCGAGCGGCCGATCCAGTTCCGCTGCATCGTCACGACGTGCGGCGGCCACTCGATCGTCTCCATGTCGTCGAGCAGACGGTCGGCGTAGTCGGTGATCTTGAAGAACCACTGCTCGAGCTGCTTGACCTCCACGAGGTTCCCGCAGCGCTCGCAGCGTCCGTCGATCACCTGCTCGTTCGCGAGGACGGTCTGGTCGAAGGGGCACCATTTGACGGCCGCCTCCTTGCGGTAGGCGAGCCCGCGCTCGTACATGCGCAGGAAGATCCACTGCGTCCAGCGGTAGTACTCGGGCTGATGGGTGCCGAACTCGCGCGTCCAGTCGATCGAGACCCCGAGCCTGCGGAGCTGCCGTCCGAAGGCGACTATCGACTCGTCGGTGGACCTGCGCGGGTGCTGGCCGGTCTTGATCGCGTGGTTCTCGGCGGGCAGCCCGAATGCGTCGTAGCCCATCGGATGCAGGACGTAGAAGCCGTGCCGGCGGTGGAAATGAGCCACGGCGTCACCCACCGAATAGTTCTTCAGGTGGCCGATGTGCGGCTCGCCGCTCGTGTACGGCAGCATCTCGAGCACGTACGACTTCGGCTTGTCCGAGAGGTCGTTCGAGACCTCCCAGGTCCCCTCGTCCTCCCAGATCCTCTGCCACTTGGGCTCGATCGCCTGCGGGTCGTAGCGCTCCACGGTGGGCAAGGGTACCCGCCGCGAGCGAGCGCTAGCGGTGGCGGTGGCGGCGGTGCTCGAGCCGGAGCGCCCGGCGCGACTTCGCGAGGTAGGAGCGGCCGGGCCGCACGATCACGGTCCGATGGAGCACCTCGTCGCGGACCACCACCGCGCCGCCCGTCACGCGCGTGAGTGTGCCGTCACAGCTGTCGAGCGTCAGCCGGCGAGTGCCGCGTACGGGTCGGGTGGCTGCGATCGCCGATACGGGCGCGCGTGCGCACAGACCCCCTTTCGAGCGGGCCGTCCGGCACTTGATGCAACGTTCGTCCGCTCCATATGGCAGCCGCAGAGGAAAAACGGGTAGCGCCGCTAGAGCTGTTCTTCGACCTGGTCTTCGTCTTCGCGCTGACGCAGGTCACCGGGGTGATGTCGAAGGATCCGAGCTGGGGCGCCCTGGGACGCGGAATGCTCGTGCTCTCGGCGCTCTGGTGGGCGTGGGCCGCCTACGCCTGGCTCACCAACTACGTGGCCGCCGAGGAGGACGTCGAGCGGCTCCTGATCCTCGCCGTTATGGGCGGCTTCCTGGTCTCCGCGCTCGCCGTTCCGGAGGCCTTCGGCGACGACGCGCTCGTGTTCGCGCTCGCATACGCGACCGCGCGCTGGCTCCACATCTTCATCTTCGCCGAGGCGAACGAGGACGTGGACGCGAGCACCGCGATCCGCCGGCTCTCCCGGACCGCGCTGCCGGCTCCCGCGCTTCTGATCCTGGCCGCGTTCCTCGACGGGACGGCGCAAACGCTCGTCTGGCTCCTCGCCCTCTCGCTGGACTTCGCCGGCCCGTTCGTCTTCGGCGTGCGCGGCTTTCGCGTCTCGCCCGGGCACTTCGCGGAGCGCTTCTCGCTGATCGTGATCATCGCCCTGGGCGAGTCGATCGTCGCGATCGGGACCGGGCTCCACGGCGAGCTCGACGTCGGCACGATCGGGGCGGCCCTGCTCGGCCTCGTGCTCGCGTTCGGCCTGTGGTGGGCCTATTTCGACGTCGTCGCGATCGTGGCGGAGCGACGCTTCCGAGAGTCGGAGGGGTACGCGCGCCTGCGCATCGCGCGCGACTCCTACAGCTACCTGCACCTGCCGATGATCGCGGGCATCGTCCTGGTGGCGCTGGGCGTCAAGAAGACACTCGGGGACGTGGAGGAGCCGCTAGAGACGATTCCGGCCGTGGCGCTGTTCGGCGGTATCGCCTTCTACTACGCCGGGCACGTGGGCTTCCGGCTGCGGAACGTGGGGACGCTCAACCGCCAGCGGCTGGTGGCGCTGGTTCTGTGCCTCGCGCTGATACCGGTTGGGAGGGAGGTCGACGCGATCGTGGCCCTGGCGCTGGCCGCGCTCGTCACCTCGTCGCTGATCGCCTACGAGGCGCTGCGCTACGCGGACGCGCGGCAGCGGGTCCGCCACGAGACCTGAGCCGCCAGCGTCAGGCGGCCGCCGCGCCCGGCGAAGCCGGAGACTCGCCCGGAGCATTCTGGGCGAAGCACTCCTCGTGGAGCTCCGGGGCAAGCGGCAGGAAGGCGTCCACCAGGGTCGGATCCAGGTGCGTCCCGCGCAGGCTCGCCAGCTCCTCGACGACCTCGGGGAGCGGCCACGCGTCCTTGTAGGGACGTGGGGAGAGAAGCGCGTCGAAGACATCGCAGACCGCGCAGATCCGGGCGGGAAGCGGGATCTCGTCGCCCTCCAGGCCGTCGGGGTAGCCGCTGCCGTCCCAGCGCTCGTGGTGGCTCCGCGCGATCTGCTCGGCCATCTGCACGAGTGCCGACTTCGAGCCCGACAGGATGCTCGCGCCGATCGTCGTGTGGGTCTTCATCTGGGCCCACTCCGCGTCGTCGAGCTTGCCCGGCTTCAGCAGGATCTCGTCGGGGATGCCGACCTTGCCCACGTCGTGGAGCGCGCTCGCGTGGCGGAGCAGCTCGGCCTCGACGACGCTCAGGCCCACCTCGCGCGCGAGGCGTTCGCATAGGCGCCCCATTCGCTCGATGTGCACGCCCGTCTCGGCGTCGCGCCATTCCACCGCCACGCCCAGCCGGTGGGCGATCTCGCGCTCGGCGTCGGCGAGGTCGGCCGTGCGTTCGCGCACGCGCCGCTCGAGCAGCTCGTTGTCGCGGCTGACGCGCGTGCGGACGCGGCGCTCGGCGAACTCGCTCCAGGCGATCGCGCCGAAGGCGCCGAGGATGAGCGCCAACAGCGGCGCGGCGACGTCGACGATCGTGCCGCGTTCGAAGGCGAGCTGGGCGCCGACGAGGAAGCCGGCGCCGGCGAGGAGCGTGACGGCGCCGACGACGCCGAGCGGAAGCCGCCAGCGAGCGAGCGGAGCGAGCATCGCGAGCAGCACGAGGATGAGTAGATCCACGGCAGGCGGGGCCGAGTGGAGCGGGAGACCGTTGAGCGCGCTCCAGATCGCGTTCGCCTGGACCTCGGCACCGGGCATGAGCTGCTCGCCGCCGACCGGTGTGGGGTGCACGTCGCGGAGCGTGGGCGCGGTCCCGCCCACCACGACGATGCGGCCGCGGATCTGGTCGTCCGGCACCCGGCCCTGCAGGACGTCGGAGAACGAGACCGTCGGGATCGTCCCGGGCGGGCCCCTGTAGTCGATCCAGGCCCTGCCGTCGCGGAAGCCGGACGGGTCGGGTACGTGACCGGTGAGGCGCTCGGTGGCGGCCACGGCGATGCTGTCGAGGCCTGCGATCTCCTTCGGGAAGCTGGCGATGGCGCCGCTCGAGTCGTTCTCGAGGTCGGACGCCGCGGCGCGGGAGTTGATCCTCCTGAGGTTCTCGTCGCCGCCGAGCACACGTGTGCGGCCGTGGTCGCTCTCGCTGGTTGCGAGCACTGCGCCACCGGCGTCGCCGAGCGCGTCGTAGAGCGCGAGGTCCTCGCGCGGAACGGTCGGCTCGGTGAACTGGACGTCGTAGACGATCAGGCGCGCCCCCGCGGCGTGCAGGGACCTGACGACGCGGCCGTGGAGCGAGCGCCTGAAGGGCCAGCTCTGCTGCGGCAGGTCGCCGAAGCTGTCGGCATCGATCCCGACAACGAGCAGCCCGTCGGCCGGCTCCGGGCCCCGGACGTCGAAGCGCGCCTTGAGCGCCTCGCGCTCCAGCGGCTCGAGCGCTCCCGACTCGCGCGCGGCGAGCCCGATGGCACAGGCGGCGAGCGCGACGGCGCCGAGCGCGGCAAGGTGCCGGCGATCCGTCACGACGCTGGGGCGGCACCGGGGCTCATACAGAGCAGTGTCGGGCCGCTGCCCAGCCCGCTTGACTGGACGTTTGTCCGGTGCGGCCGCCGTCAGGACTGCGACTCGGCCGCCCGCAGCCTCTGCACGAGCTCGACCACGGTCTCTCCGACGGCGTCCAGGCTGGCCCGGGAGAGCTTGTCGAGCCCGTCGGTGAGGTCGTGGCCGGGATAGCTCCAGTCGATCAGGTCGACCGCCGGCACACCGGAGCGGAGGAACGGCGTGTGGTCGTCGACGATCGTGTCGCCCGAGTAGGGCGGGAAGATCCGCGCGGCTCCCACCCGCTTGGCCGCGGAGCGCAGCCGCGCCCACAGCTCGATGGAGGAACTGCCCTCGCGCGGCAGCCGCAGCCCCTTGTTGCCCACATAGTCCAGCAGCACCATCGCCGCGGTCCCGCCGGGGTGCTGCGCCGCGTAGGCGCGCGAGCCGCGCAGGCCGTGGTGGTAGAAGTCGGCGCTCTCCTCTGGCAGGCCGGCCGCCGGCTCCTCGCCGTCGAACAGGACGAAGCGAACCTCCCGAGACCCCGCGGCGACGTCCGCCCTGGCCAGAGCACGCGCGGCCTCGATCACGACGGCCGTGCCGGCGGCGCCGTTGTTGGCGCCGACGAACCCCCTGGGCTTGACGAGCGTGTCGTAGTGGGCCCCGACGACGATCCCGGGCCGCCGTCCCTCGAGCGTCCCGACGACGTTCCGGAGGCCCGGCTCGCCCGGCACGGCCTCGAAGCGCCCGTCCGGAAGAGTCGTCCGGAGCCGCTCGGCGAGCCGTCGCAGCTGCCGCGACCCGGCCGGCCGCTGCCCGACCTCGACCTGCTGCCGGACGAGCCGCCAGGCGCGGTCGGAGTCGAAGCGATTGACCGCAAGCCCCCCGCCCGCCTCGTGGGAAGGACCGTCGGAGCCACCGCACGCCGACACGCCAAGGGCGAGCACGCACAGCAGCACCGCAGTTCCCGCAAGCCGGCTGCCGGTCACGGCGTGAAGTGTGCCGCCTCGCCGGGCGGCCGCCCCGGTCGCGCGAGCCAGTGGAGCTGAGGGGACTCGAACCCCTGACCTACGCGCTGCCAGCGCGTCGCTCTTCCAGCTGAGCTACAGCCCCGAGGAGGCGCATTCTAGCCCGGCTCAGCCAACTGACCGTGCAGGAGCTTCGCCCCAGAGGTTTTCCAGCCTGTAGTACTCGCGTGCCTCGGGCGTGAAGATGTGCACCACCACGTCCCAGTAGTCGAGCAGGATCCAGCGGGCTTCGCGGTCGCCCTCGGTGCGGCGGGGCAGGATGCGCTCGTCGCCGCCGTTCTTCAGCTCCTCGTGGATGCCGTCGTGGATCGCCTTCGCCTGGCGCTCCGAGTTGCCGGAGCAGATCACGAAGAAGTCCGTGTAGGAGACGATTCCGCGCAGGTCGATCACGCGGATGTCGATCGCCTTCTTGTCTGAGGCGATCCCGGCGATCCGCTCCGCCAGCGCGGCGGAGTCGGGTGCGCTCGGTGCAGGCGTGGTCAAGTGGCCACGGCCTCCTTCGCGCTCCCCTTCCCGCTGCTGTACAGCCCGTTGTCCTCGATGTAGCTCGCCACCTTGTCCGGCACCAGGTACCGGATCGGCTGCCCCTCACGCACGCGTCGCCTGATGGACGACGACGACACCTGGATCAGCGGCATGTCGAGGTAGCGGACGCGCTCCGCCCCGGGCAGCCTGCCGATCTTGATAATGATCGCGTTTCGGCCCCAGGAGACGCGCTCGAACACCGCGACCGTCGCGCGCTCCAGCACCCGCTCGGGCTCGTGCCACCTGCCGAGGGAGGCGGCCTGGTCGCCACCCAGGATCAAGAACAGCTCGTCCTTGGGCGAATCGCCTCGCAGCTGCTCCAGCGTGTCCGCGGTGTACGACGGCCCCTCGCGGTCGAGCTCGAGCCGCGACGCCTCGAAGCGCTCGTCGTCCGCCACCGCCAGCTCGACCAGCTCGAGCCGCACCTCCGCCCCCGGGTCCTGCTCGATCTCGCGGTGCGGCGGCACGCCGACCGGCATGAACGCCACCCGCTCCAGCTCGAGCTGCACCAGCGCCTCCTGCGCGCACACGAGGTGGCCGATGTGCGGCGGGTTGAAAGCTCCTCCGAGGATCCCTACGCGCAAACCGGCTACTCGCGGACCTGCCCGGAGCCTTCGACCACGAACTTGTAGGTGGTTAGCTCGCGCAGCCCGATCGGGCCGCGCGCGTGCAGCTTCTGGGTGGAGTTGCCGATCTCGGCGCCCATGCCGAACACGGCTCCGTCGGTGAACCGGGTCGAAGCGTTGACGTACACCGCCGCGGCGTCGACTCCGCTCGTGAATGCCTGCGCCGATTGGACCGACCCCGTCACGATCGCCTCCGAGTGCCCGGTCCCGTACCGGTTCACGTGCTCGATGCCCTCCTCGAGCGAGTCGACCACCTTCACGGACAGGATCAGCGCGTGATACTCGGTGGACCAGTCCTCCTCGGTCGCCTCGGCCAGCGAGTCGCCGATCGGGCCGGCCAGCGCTCGGGTGCGTCCGTCCACGCGCAGCTCCACGCCCGACTCGCGCAGCTCGCCGAGCGCGCGCGGCAGGAACTCGGACGCGATGTCGGAGTGCACCAGCAGGGTTTCGATGGCGTTGCAGACAGACGGGCGCTGCACCTTCGCGTTCACGCTGATCGCGACCGCGTCGTCGACGGCCGCCGACGCGTCCACCAGCACGTGGCAGACGCCCGCCGACGCGTACAGCACGGGCACCGTCGCGTGCTCCTTCAGCGCGTTCTTCAGGCCCTCGCCGCCGCGCGGGATGATCAGGTCGACGACTCCGTCCTGGGTAGCGAGCTGCCTCAGCTCGTCGCGGTCGCCGCCCGTCACGATCGAGATGACGCCGTCCGGCAGGCCCGCCCACTGCACCGCGCCGGACGCGACCTGCGCCAGCACGGCGTTCGAGTGCGCCGCGGTCGACGATCCCCGCAGCACGATCGCGTTCCCTGACTTCAGGCACAGCGCCGAGCAGTCGACGGTGACGTTCGGCCGCGCCTCGTACACCACCGCCACCACGCCAAGCGGCACGCGCACTCGGCGCACGTCCAGCCCGTTCTCGAGCCGGTGGCCGTCGATCGTCTCACCGACCGGATCGGGGAGCGCGGCGATCGCCCGCACGTCGGAGGCGATCCCGGCCACGCGCTCGTCCGTCAGCTTGAGCCTGTCGAGCAGCCCGGAGTGCAGTCCGGCTTCCTGCCCCGCCTCCATGTCCCGGGCGTTCGCCTCGAGGATCTCGTGCGAGCGCTGGAGCAGCGCATCCGCCATCGCCGCGAGCGCCGCGTTCTTGGTCGCGCTGTCGAGCGTGGCGAGCTCACGCGACGCAGCCTTTGCCTGCGCGCAGAGCTCCACTACCGACTGGGCGGTGGTCGCCATGTAGACAGGGTATCGGTCGCTACGCCCGAGCCTCCAGATGCCGCGGGCCCCGTCCGGCTCAGCTCCGAGGCGCGCCCACGAGTGCCCAGCGCCGGCTGGAGAAGCGCCAGGCGCACGTCGCCAGCCGCGCGGCGATCAGGCCGACCAGCCCCACCCAGACGCCGACGATGCCCAGGTCGAGTGCGAGCGACAGCAGCGCGATCGGCACGAACACGCCGAGCGAGGCGGCGAGCATCCCGTACATGAGGAAGCGGGTGTCACCCGCTCCGATCAGGATCCCGTCGAGCGCGAAGACCGCGCCGTTGGCCGGCTGCATGAGCGCGAACAGCGGCCAGATCTCCTTCGCGCGGTCGATCACGTCGGAATCGCTCGTGAACGCGCGCGGCAGGACGTCGATCAGAGCGAGCATCACAAGCCCGAACACCGCGCCGGCGACCACCGCCCACTCGATCATCCGCCGCGCGGCTGCGTGGGCCGCCTCGGCGTCGCCCGCGCCCAGCGTGCGCCCCACGATCACCTGGCCCGCGATCGCGATCGCGTCGAGCACGAGCGCGAGGAAGACGAACAGCTGGAAGGCGATCTGGTGGGCGCCGAGCGAATCGGACCCGATGCGCGCCAGCACCGCGCTCGCGACGATGAACGACGCGTACAGCGCCGCGGTCCGCACGAAGATCTCCCGGCCGATGCGCGCAAGCGGCCGAATCCGCGCCGGCGACGGGCGGCGCGAGTCGGCCGGCGCCGCCAGCAGGACGCGGACGAACGCCGCTCCCATCCCGGCCTGCGCGACGACAGTCGCGGCGGCCGAGCCGTTCAGGCCCCAGTCGAGGCGGTAGATGAACAGCACGTTCAGCACGACGTTGGCCGCGTTCGCGACCACGACGATCACGAGCGGCGTCCGCAGGTCCGAGACGCCGCGCAGGTAGCCCTGGCCTGCCAGCGCGATCAGCGCGAACGGCAGCCCGAGCGAGCCGATCCGCAGGTAGTCGACCGCCAGCGCGCCGACGCGCCCGTCGCCGCCCATCAGGTCCACGAGCGGTGCCGCGAGCCCGGCGAGCAGCGCCGTCAGCGTCACGCCGATCCCGGCCGACAGCCACAGCGCTTGCGCCGCGAGCCGGCCGGCGGCCAGCTCGTCCCCGGCGCCGTGGAAGCGCGCCACCTGAGCCGTCGTGCCGTAGGTGAGGAAGTTGAAGAGCGTGAACGTGCCGGCGAGCAGCGTTGCGGCGATGGCGAGCGCGGCCAGCTCGTCCGTTCCGAGGTGCCCCACCATCGCGGTGTCCGCCAGCAGGTAGAGCGGCTCGGCCGCGAGCGCGCCGAGCGCGGGCACGGCCAGGCCGAGGATCTCCCTGTCGTAGGGCGAGTGGAGCGTCACGGACACGCGAGCGCGCGGTGCGCGCGAGCCCCCGTCATTCGAGCACGAAATAGTCCCTGTGGACGGCCTCCTCAGTGGCGCGCGGCAGGACCTCGCGCACCGCCTCCGTCTTCAACCCCTTGATCCGGCGCAGCTCCGCGGCGGAGTAGTTGACGATCCCCTTGCCCACCGCGCGCCCGTTGCAGCGCACCTCGACCGCGTCGCCGGCCTCGAACTCTCCCTCCACCTCCACGACCCCGACCGGCAGGAGGCTCGTGCCGCGCTCGCGCAGCGCGAGCTCGGCACCCTCGTCTATCAGGAGCCGGCCGTGCGTCGGCTTCGCGTACTTCAGCCACAGCTTGAAGCTCGACACGCGCCCCTCCTGGGGCCTGAACAGCGTGCCGCCCGCCGCCCCGGCGAGAGCGTCCGCGACCGCCGGGCGCTCCACCCCGCTCGTGATCGTCACGGGTATCCCGGCGGCGGTGGCCATCTCGGCGGCCACGACCTTCGAGCGCATCCCACCTGACCCGAGCGGCGAACGCGACAGCCCGATCTCGTAGCCCTCGAGCTCCTCGACCGCGCTCACCTCCTCGACGAGGCGCGCCTCGGGGTCGCGGCGCGGGTCGGAGCTGTAGAGCCCGCCGGTGTCGGTGAGCAGCACGAGCCGGTCGGCGCCGATCAGGATCGCCACCTGCGCCGCGAGGAAGTCGTTGTCGCCGAACGAGATCTCGTCCGTCGTGGTCGTGTCGTTCTCGTTGATGACCGGCAGCACGCGCCAGTCGAGCAGCGTCTGGAGCGTGTGGCGCGCGTTCAGGTAGTGCGTGCGCGCGGACATGTCGAAGAACGTGAGCAACACCTGCGCCGACGGCACGCCGCGCTCCTGAAGCAGCTCGTCGTAGATGCGGTAGAGCTTTCCCTGCCCGACCGCGGAGGCGGCCTGGAGCTCCTCCATGGTGCTCGGGCGCATGGGCAGCTCCATCAGTCGCATTCCGCAGGCGATCGCGCCCGAGGTCACGATCACGATCCGGTCGCCCGCCTGGTGACGCACCGCGACCTCGTCGCACAGCTCGCTCAGCACGTCGATCCGCGGCTCCCCGGTGTCGCCCGCGACGATGCTCGAGCCGAGCTTGACCACGACGGTCGCCATCTACGCCCCGCCGGCGAGCTTCCAGTCGCCGTCTTCCTTCTTCAGCCGGTAGACCTGCGTGAACCGCTGTCCGTCGCGATCGATCTCGGCGGTCACGGACGCGTTGTCGCCGTCGACCTTGGTGCGCTCGACCTTGACGAGCCGGATCTGCTGGATGCCGGTCAGGTTCTTCAGCTCGCGCTTGCAGGAGGTCTTCGCCTGGTCGCCTGTCGCGCCGCTGAACTGCCCGAGGAAGTCCTTCGTCACGAGCTCGTCGCAGAATGTCTCGGCGTCGCGTTCGCGCAGCGCCGTCACGAAGTCGCGGACGGTCTGCTCGGCGTCCTTCTTGTCGTCGCCGCCGCCGCAGGCCGCCAGGACCGCGAGCAGGCAGATGAGCGCTCCGAATCGGGCCACGATCGGACTTGTATCAGCCGGGATCGAGCTCGAAGACGATCCCGGCTATCTCCACGTCGTCGCCGGGTTCGAAGCCGGCGGACTCGAGCGCCTTGATCACTCCGAGCGCCCGCAGCCGCTCCTCCACGTAGCGCAGCGCCTCGTCGTTGTCGACGTCGTGGCGGGCGACAAGCCGCTCGATGCGCTCGCCTTCGACCCGGAAGGCGCCCGGCCCGGTGCGCTTGACGCTGTACGCCTCGCCGCGGCCTGGCCGGTAGACGCGGTGTGCGGCCGGCGTGTGGGCGCGCTCCTCCAGGCGCTCCTGTGGCGGGACGTGCCGGAAGATCGCATTCTTCAGCTCGTCGAGGCCCTCCCCCGTGGCGGCGGAGGTGGCGAACACCTCGACCCCGAGCCGCTCGCGCCAGCGCTCGACGGCCCCCTGGGCCTCCTCCGGTGGAACGAGGTCCGCCTTCGAGAGGGCGAGGAGGCGGGGCAGCTCCGCGAGCCCGTGGCCGTGCTCGCGCAGCTCGGCCTCGACCGTCTCGAAGTTCCGCTCGGGGTCGGAGCCGTCCAGCGGCTTCAGGTCGAGCACGTGCACGAGCAGCCGGCAGCGCTCGACGTGTGCCAAGAACTCGTGCCCGAGCCCGGCGCCGGCGCTCGCGCCCTCGACCAGTCCGGGGATGTCCGCGATCACGAGCTGGCGGTCGTCCCGCTCGAGCGTGCCGAGCACGGGCTCGATGGTGGTGAACGGGTAGCCGGCGACCTTCGGCTGCGCGCGCGTGAGGCGCGCCAACAGCGACGACTTGCCCGCGTTCGGCAATCCCACGAGGCCGGCGTCCGCGGTGAGCTTCAGGTGCAGCTCGAGCGTGCGCTCCTCCCCTGGCAGGCCGCGCTCGGCGAAGCGCGGGCTCTGACGCGTGGCGGTCGTGAACTGCCTGTTCCCGCGGCCGCCGCTGCCGCCGCGCGCTACGACCGCGCGCTCGCCCGGCGCGAGTAGCTCCCAGCGGTCGCCCGAGTCGGGGTCCTCGACCACCGTGCCCGACGGCACGCGGATCTCCAATGCCTCGGGCGTGGCGCCGTGTCGGTTCGCGCCCTCGCCGTGCCCGCCGCGCTCCGCCTTGAACTGCGCGCCGCGGCGAAAGCCGGAGAGGTCGCGGAGCGACGGGTCCACGACCACGGCCACGTCTCCGCCGCGGCCGCCGTCGCCGCCGTCGGGACCGCCTTTCGGCACGTGCGCCTCGCGGCGGAACGAGACCACGCCATTGCCCCCGGCGCCGCCCCGCACGTGTATACGCGCGCGGTCGTGGAACATGGTTAGCGCGCAGGCGGTCCGGGCGCCGGCTCGGAGACGGCTCTCGTGCCGGACAGGCGGGCGATCAGCTCGGCGTCGTCCGGGAAGAGGCCCGATGCCGGGAGCCGCTTGAGCAGCTCGACCCAGCCCGCGTGGGCCTCGAACACCGGCCGCAGCATCGCCACGGCCTCGTCCTCACGGCCGTTCCCCGCCAGGGCCAGGCCGTGCCAGAACATAAGCTCGTGGTTGTCGGGCTGAAGGCGGTGGGCGGCCTCGTACTCGCTCAGCGCGCCCTCCAGGTCGCCGGCGGACGCGAGGTCGTCGCCCACGCTCGCGCGCGTGTACGCCCGACGGAGGCCGAGCAGCCTTCGGAGCTCTCCAAGCGGATCGGTGTGGTCGTCCACCCGGAGGTCCACCGGGCGGTCCTGGACCGGCCGATCCGTCGCGCGCGCCGTGACCACGATCATCGCGGCCGACTGCCGCCCGCGTATGTCCCCTCCCTCCGCCTCGGCCGCCTCCAGCGCCACGAGCATCCGCTCGGCGAGGCCTTCGTCCCTCGACTCCACGTAGGCGCTGAGCATGGCCGCGGGCACGGTGTCGCGCTCCATCATGTTCGCCTGGACGCTCGCCTGGTCGCCGACGGCGTGCCCGGCGTGCGGGATGCAGCGCAGGCCGGTGTGCACGGCCACCCGGCCGCCGCGATCGACCATCGCGACCTGGCGGACGGCCTCCTCCCCGTCGTCGGCGACGAGCTGCTGGAGCGCCGCGGGCGCGCTGCTGCCGTCGCGCATCAGGCCGAGGCCGCGCGGGCCATAGGCCGGCTCGGCGATGGACTGCGTGGCCACGGCCCCAACGCCCGGCTCGGCCCAGCTCACGATCGAGCCAACCCCGAAGAAATGCGACTGCACTGCCACGCCGAGCTCCCCGCTCGACGGGTCTCTGGCGACGATCGAGTAGGTCAGACCGGGGAGGCTACTCGGCCTGGGCCGGCTCGACCGAGATCACGCGGCCACGGCGGCCGGCGGAGAACTGAACCGTTCCGGGCCGGGTGGCGAAGATGGTGTCGTCCTTGCCGATGCCGACGCCCTCTCCCGGGTGAAACCGGGTGCCCCGCTGGCGCACGATTATCTCGCCGCCGCTGACGGCCTGGCCCGCGAACACCTTGACGCCGAGCCGCTTTGCGTTCGAGTCGCGGCCGTTCCGGCTCGATCCGAGGCCCTTCTTATGAGCCATCAGAGTCCTCCTCCTTGGCGGCCTTCGACTTCGCCGGCGCCTTCCGAGCGCCCGCCTTGACCGACCTGATCTCGAGGCGGGTCAGATGGGCTCGGGCGCCGTAGCGGCGCTTGTAGCCCCGCTTCGGCTTGAACTTCAGCCCGTGGATCTTCTTGCCCTTCTCGTGGCCGGTGACGACCGCCTGGATCTTCACCCGCCCGAGGTCGCCGCTGTCCAGCACCGACTTGTCGCCGTCGGCGAACAGCAGCGGCTCGAGGTCGACCTTGTCGCCCTCGTCCGCGCGCAGCCGGTCGACGAGGATCGAATCGCCCTCCTCGACGCGGTACTGCTTTCCGCCCACTTTCACGATCGCGTAGCTCACGGCAGCGGACAACTGTAGCGACGCGCCCGCCTCCCCGGGCATCGAGGAGGTCGACGATCCTGCCTAAGGGTTGGATACCAACCCCAGGGCAGGATTGCTTGCGTTCTTCGGTGCCAGTTCCTCCAACTCCGCCACCGCCCGGTCCTCCGCTGTCTCCACCGCGATGGCGGCGGCCAGGCGCTCGGCGTTCGTCGCGAACGAGGGCTCATCCAGCACCCGGCGCACCGCCTGCGCTATCGCGTCATTCGAGGACTTTGGCTTCAGCCGGAGCCCCGCCCCGTGATGCGCGACCCGCGCGGCGTTGTCGAGCTGGTCGCGGCCGAGCGGCAGCGCCACCACCGGAACCCCGGCAGCCAGCGCCTTGATCACCGTGCCGTGGCCCGCGTGCGTGACGACGGCCGCCGCGTGGCGGAGCACCTCGCTGTGGGGAGCTCGCTCCACGACCGTCACGTTCGCGGGCGCGTCGATCGAGTCGACGGGGACGGCCGGGCCGGTCGTGACGAGTCCGCGCACCGGCAGGTCGCCGAGCGCAGTTGCCGCGCGCTGGAGCACCTCGGCGTGGTTCATGTACGTGGAGCTCATGCCGACGAGCACCAGCGGGTCGGCGCCGGCCGGGGGCGTCCAGTCGCCCGCCCAGGCCGGGTCGTCGAGTCGCGGGCCGACGACCCGCACGTTCGCCGGCGGTGAGTACTGCTCGTACTCGAAAGCGCGGCTCGTCATCAGGAGCAGGCGGTCCGCGCGCTCGAAGTTCTCGAGCACCGAGGCGATCGGGTCTAGGCCGTTGGCACGCCTCACCTCGTTCAGGCGGTCGAGCCCCTTGTCGAACAGACGGGCCATCACGCGGTTGAGCGCCGCGTCGCGCGCACGGCCGAGCGGGCCGCAGGCGGGCTTCAGGCCCGGTCCGAGCGGAGGGGTGCCCGAGTCCCGGAAGGACAGCAGGTTGGAGACGAGAAACGCGAACGGCACGCCCTCGGCCTCGGCGGCGATCTGCGCGCCGAAGACGAAGAAGTTGCCCACGACGACGTCCGCGGGTCGGCCCCGGAGCTCCGCCCGCACGTCGGCGGCGAACAGGTCGGCCGGCCCGACCATCGCGCCGTCGCGCACCCGCGCGAACGCCTGGAACGGGGTCTTCGTGTCCCAGTCGTTGATGATCACGCTCTGCGGCTCGAGGTTCGGCCGCTGCGGCGCCCGCTTCCATGGCACATGCTCGGCGCCGGTCGGCTCGATGTCGGGCGCGAGGACGCGGTCCGCGAGCACGCGGACGTCGTGGCCGCGCTCGACCATGGCGCGGATGACCGAGGTGTCGGCCGGCACGGTCCCGCCGCCATCGATGATCGCGAACAGGTAGCGCTTGGGCGTGGTCATCGGGTCCTCCGTTCGAGTAGAGCTTGGATGATCTTCAGAATCGACGCGACCGTCTCGTCGCGGCTGAGTCCCTGGTCGCGGCGCAGCAGCTTCCAGGTGTAGACGTCTGTTGCGACCACGAGCTCGGGCACGAGTTCGGACACCTGGAACATCTCCTCGACCCAGCGGCGGTGACTGGCGCGGCCGCGCGCGAGCAGCGGCTGCAGCGAGGCCACCTTCTCCTCAAGCGCCAGCAGACGGACGACGGCGTCGCCGGTGGTCTCGTAGTCGTCGAGGAGCGCCTCGACGAGCGCGCGGACATCGCCGGGGGCCGGCGAATAGCGCTTCGCGATGATTTGCTCGGCGAGCCGGTCGTAGGCGGCGGCCGCCAACGGCCCCTTGCCGCCGAAGTGATTGAGCACGGTCTGACCCGAGACGTGTGCGCGCTCGGCGACCGACGCGATCGTCACGTCGTCGTACCAGTGCTCGAGGAAGGCGTCCGCTGCGGCTTCGAGGATGCGCTCGCGAGTGGCCTCGGCCGCGGCGGCGCGGAGCTCCATGCTGTAGGGTCGCTGCGTTTTCATTTGCTCGGTAACCAATTCATTTGAGCGAATGTAAAACGACTTGCTCTAAGTGTCAAACCGGCGAGGCGACAATCCTGCCCAGGGTCCCTATACGGGACCGAATCCAGGACTGTCGTCACCGGTGAGCGCCGCGGGCTCCCCCTCAATGCTCGTCGTTCGGGCCGGACTAAGGCGCCGCCAGCCCTACGCCGCCGCCGCCGCCGGCTCCGCCCGCGAGCGCCGCGACCACTGCGCGATCGCCAGCCCGGTCGCCACAAGCGCCGCCCCTCCCACCGCCCGCACCGTGATCGGCTCGTCGTAGAGCACCGCGCCGAAGATCAGAGCGCCGAAAGGAAGCAGCATCGCGAGGAAGCCGACGGCGAGCGCGCTGATGTGACGCAGGAGCACGGTCAGCGTGACGAAGGCGATCGCCGAACCGAAGAGCGCGAGGTACGCGATCGAGCCGATCGACTCGGCGCTCCAGACGAAGTCGCCCCAGTCGTCGGAGAGCGGCGACACCGCCAGCAGCACGAGGCCGCCGCCCAGCATCGCCCAGCCGTTCAGCACTACCGCGTCGAGCCCGGCGGCCCGGCGCTTCTGGGCGATGCTCCCCACCGCTGCGCCGAGCGGCGATAGCGCCAGCGCGGTGGCGCCCAGCGCGGCCCTCTCGGCCGACCCCAGCTCGACGCTCTCGAGGAACGCGAGCGACAGGCCGCCGATCCCGATCAGGACGCCCAGGAGCAGCGGAGCGCGCAGCGGCTCGTCACGGAGCGCCACGCTGCCGAGCAGCGCCACGTACAACGGCAGGATCCCGAACAGGACCGCCGCGAGGCCGGACGGCACGTACTGCTCGCCCCAGTAGACGAGCCCGTAGGCGAACGCGAACGGCGCCAGCGCCAGCACGACGGCGAGACTCCTGTCCGTGCGTAGCGAACGCCGCTGCGCGGCCGCGACGGCCAGCAGCACGAGCCCCGCGACCGCGAACCTCACCCCCGCGCCGAGCAGCGGCGGGCAGTCCTCGAGGCCGATCTTGATGGCCACCCAGGTGCTCGACCAGATGACCACGAGCATTCCGTACAGGCCGAAGACCAGCGAACGACTCACGCCGATCGAGGCTACCGACGGCTCCCGGGCCGTCACATGTCACACAAAGCGCGGATGTGTCGGCGGCGTGGCCGCCGCGCCGATGTCAACTAGGCGGCACGCCCCTGCACCCGTCCTCCGGGCTGCCGGGGTTGAACTCGTGCGGATCCTGAGGCTCCGATGGCGTCAGGCCCGCGACGCCGACCCCGAAGTTCTGAACCTGGAAATCCTCCTGGCCCTGCGTGAAGTCATTCAGGCCGTTGAACGAACAGATAGAGGCGGCGACGTGAAAGTGCACGGGCGTGAAGTTGGTGTTGTCCTGGGTGTTGGGCGGACCCTTGACCTCACCAGCGAGAGCGGCGCTGGCGCCTACACTCGTGAGCGCGGCTGTGCAGACCGCAACCCCGAGCAATGACTTGAAGCGCATCTTCGAACCTTCAGTTCGGGGCCCCGCGAGTCGCAAAAGTCACAAGACCCGTACGCGTTGTTGGGCAATCCCTATCACTGATCGCGAGGCCATGCGATCGGTGCGAACGCCTACACCTAGGGCGCCTGTCCCGAAACGCGGATCAGCTGGAGCATGGGCCATCGGCAACGACAGCCCCGATCGAAGGTTTGCTCCTTCATCGCGGGATTCGGGTGCAGCCGGCGCTCGCGGAATCCCAGACAACAGAGCCTCCGTGCGACCGTCGAGGTGGAGCAGCCTCCAGAACGTTAAGCCTCGCCGGCAGCGTTTTTTGCGCGCCGTCTCGGGGGTATCGGTATGGCGCAGTGCCGGATCGGATCGCAGACCCCTGGGGAGCCCGTACGCCCTACGGGAGCGGTCAGGAATGGCCGGTGCGCGCCGACATGCACCTGGCGGAGGGCGTGGACGAGGCGGACGTCGAGCGCTGGGTCCAGTCGGCGTCGACCCTTCATTCCAACGGGGACGGCTTCGACCTCGCAGTCAAGGACGGGCGGCTCGTGGGCGTCCGCGGCCGCGTGGTGGACCGCGTGAACCGCGGGCGGCTCGACCCGAAGGACGTGTACGGGTGGGAGGGACTGGCCTCCCCCGACCGGCTCACGCGCCCGCTCGTACGGCGTGGCGGGGAGCTCGTCGAGACCGACTGGGACACCGCGATGGGACTGATCGTGGATCGCTCGAAGGAGCTGCTCCAGGGGCCGGGCGGCTGGGGCCGCTTCGGCTTCTACACGACCGGCCAGCTCTTTCTCGAGGAGTACTACACGCTCGCCGTGATCGGGAAGGCCGGCATCGGCACGCCGCACATGGACGGCAACACGCGCCTCTGCACGGCCACCGCCGGGGCAGCACTCAAGCAGAGCTTCGGCACCGACGGCCAGCCCGGCTCGTACGCGGACGTGGACCATTGCGACACGATCGCGCTCTGGGGGCACAACGTCGCCGAGACGCAGACCGTGCTCTGGATGCGGATGCTGGATCGCCTCGCCGGGCCGGACAGGCCGCGGCTCGTGGTGGCCGACCCGCGGCTCACGCCTGTGGCGCGCGAGGCCGACGTGCACCTGCCCGTCCGGCCCGGCACCAATCTCGCCCTCATGAACGGCGTGCTGCGCGAGCTGATCGCGAACGGCTGGGTGGACGAGGACTACGTCGGCGAGCACACGCTCGGCTTCGACGAGCTGCGCTCCACCGTGGAGGCGTATACGCCCGAGCGGGTGGAGGAGATCTGCGGGGTGGACGCGGGCGCCGTTCGCGAGGCCGCCCGGATCCTCGGCACGGCGGAACGCCTGCTCTCGACGGTGCTCCAGGGCTTCTACCAGTCGAACCAGGCCACGGCCGCCGCGTGCCAGGTGAACAACCTGCACCTCCTGCGCGGCATGATCGGGCGCCCGGGCGCCGGGCTCTACCAGATGAACGGGCAGCCGAGCGCGCAGAACACGCGCGAGACCGGCGCTGACGGCGACCTGCCCGGGTTCCGGAACTGGGACAACCAGGAGCACATCCGGCAGCTCGCCGAGCTCTGGAAAGTCGATCCCATGACGATCCCGCACTGGGCGCCGCCGAGCCACGCGATGCAGGTCTTCCGCCAGGCCGAGCTCGGCTCGATCAAGCTGCTCTGGATCTCCGCGACGAACCCGGCCGTCTCGCTGCCCGAGCTCGCGCGCGTGCGCTCGATCCTGGAGAGCGAGGAGCTGCTCGTCGTGGTGCAGGACCTCTTTCTCACCGAGACCGCGATGCTCGCCGACGTCGTCCTGGCCTGCGCGAGCTCCGCGGAGAAGACCGGAACGCTCACGAACGCGGACCGCACGGTGCACCTCTGCGAGCGCGCGGTCGACCCGCCCGGCGAGGCGCGTGCCGACCTCGACATCTTCCTCGACTACGCGCGCCGGATGGACTTCCGGGACAGGGACGGCGAGCCGCTGATCGAATGGCACGACCCGGAGTCCACCTTCGAGGCCTGGAAGGAGTGCTCGCGCGGCCGGCCCTGCGACTACACGCACATCACCTACGACCTGCTGCGCGACTCCCCCGGAATCCAGTGGGGCGGCGAGCGGCTCTACACGGACGGGCGCTTCAACACCAACCCTGACTACGCCGAGACGTTCGGCCAGGACCTCGGGACCGGAGCGACCAACACCGAGGTGGAGTACCGGGCGAAGCAGCCGAACGGCAGGGCGTTCCTGTGGACCACGGAGTACGAGCCCTCGCCCGAGGTGCCGGACGACGAGCGGCCGCTGCTCCTCACCACGGGGCGCACCGTCTACCACTTCCACACCCGCACTCGAACGGGCCGCACGCCCGAGCTGGTCGCCGCGGCGCCCGACGTGTGGGTGGAGGTGAACGCCGAGGACGCCAACCGCCTCGGCGTTGGAGAGGGAGACGTGCTGCGCCTCGAGAGCGCTCGCGGAGCGGTCGAGGCGCCGGTGCGAGTGACGGGAGTCCGGGCGGGCACGGTGTTCGTCCCCTTCCACTACGGCTACTGGGACCGCGACGCGGCCGGGCCGGACGGCGCGCCGCCGCGAGCCGCCAACGAGCTGACCATCACCGCCTGGGACCCGGTCTCGAAGCAGCCGCTCTTCAAGGTCGCCGCGGTGCGCGCCACGGCCAAAGGGGAGGGCTGACGTGCAGCTCGCTCACTACCTCGGCCTGCTGCACCGCTCCCAGGAGACGCTCGGCCAGGCGTTCCGCGAGGTCGGCGAGGCGCATCGCGACGAGCACGACGTGTTCCACCAGTGCCGGCGGCTCGCGCGCCAGTGCGACCGGCACGCGGAGTCGCTCGCGCCGTTCGCGGAGCACTACGGGGAGGACGCTCCGGCGGAGCCGGACCGGCTCCATGCCACGCTCTTCGAGGGCACGCGCGAGGGCCCGCTCGGCCTGCTGCGCGACCTGCACGACCTGTACCTGATGGCCTCCGAGTGCGACATGGCCTGGACGCTCGTGGGCCAGGCGGCGCAGGGGGCCCGCGACACCGATCTGCTCGAGGTCGTCCAGGCGTGCGAGGGCGAGACGGCGACGCAGCTGAAGTGGCTGAAGTCGCGCCTGATGGAGGCGGCTCCGCAGGCCCTGGTCGTGGCGGAGTGAACGAGCGCGTCATGCTCCAGCCGATCGGCAACCCGCTGCCGCCGCCCGCAGCGCTGAAGCAGCGCCTATCCTGAGGTCTGGCGCATGACCAAGGATGATGACTCGTGAGCAGCACCGAGACGCGCTGGGGTTCCGGCGCGAACGCCGAGGCGATCCAGGCCTGGGACGGACCGCTCTTCGACAGGTTCGTCAAGTTCCGCCACATCGTCACGGCCGGCCTCGGCGCGCACGGTGACGAGGCGCTCCGGCTGACCCCGCCGCAGGAGGGACAGCGCGTGCTCGACATCGGCTGCGGCTTCGGCGACACGACTCAGCAGATCGCCGCGCTCGTCGGCCCGAGCGGCGAGGCGGTCGGGGTCGACGCGGCTCAGAACTTCATTGACGCCGCCACGCGCGAGGCGGAGGAGGCCGGCGCCCGGAACGCGCGCTTCTTCGTGGCCGACGTCCAGACCGACCCGCTTCAGGGGCCCTACGACGCCGCGTTCTCGCGCATGGGCACCATGTTCTTCATCAGCCCCGTCGCGGCGCTGCGGAACGTGCGGAAGTCGCTTGTGCCGGGCGGGCCACTGACGATGGTCGTGTGGCGCCGGCGCGAGGACAACGTCTGGCTGTATCGTGCGCAGCAGATCGTCGAGGCCATCGTGCAGAGGCCCGAGGAGTACGACGAGCCCACCTGCGGCCCGGGGCCGTTCTCGATGGCCAACGCCGACACCGTTACCGACATGCTGGTGCATGCCGGCTACGAGGACATCTCGCTCCGGCGCTGCGATCTCGAGATCCTGGGCGGCAAGGACCTCGAGGAGGCGCTCGACCTGGTGATGTCGATCGGGCCCGCCGGAGAGATCCTTCGCCTCCAGGGCGACCGCGCGGCGCATCTCGTGCCCCAGGTCGAGGCCGCTCTGCGCGAGGGCCTGGCGGAGTACCGCCGCGACGACGGCTCGATCTGGAGCCTGGCCTCGACCTGGATCGTCACGGCCACGGCGCCGGCCGGCTAGAGCAGTACGACGACGGCGGCGCCGGCCAGCAGGGCGGCAGCGGGCCCGCGCAGGCGCGCGCTCCGCGAGACGGTCTTCTCGGCGGTGACCACGACCGTCGCGAGCGCCATCAGCCCGAGCGCGAGGTGCCCCGCAGCGGCCATGGCGAGCATCAGCGGCCAGCAGCTCGCCACGCAGCGCCGGGCGTAGCGAAACCCCGCGCGGGCGCACGCCGCGTCGGCGCGCGAGCCGCGCGGCGGCAGCGGGTCGATCAGGTGGCAGCGGCGGACCGCGCGCCACTTGAACGGGCTGAGCTCCCAGGCCGATGCCGCTGCCACCAGGACGCCCACACCCAAGCCCAGGGTCGGCAGGGCAGCGAGCGCCAGCGCCCCGAAGCCGGTCCAGGTGGTGATGTACGCCCCGAGGAAGACGGCGATCGTCCGCTGTCGGCGCTCCCACATGCTGGCCAGCGCGAGGCGGCGCACGTCCGCCAGGGTGCCGGGCACCATCATCGCCGCCACCATCAGGACCCAGCCGGACAGCGCCAGGACGTACGGCTCGGTCCCCGCGTGCGGGTGGAGCGCGTGGGCGACGAGCAGTCCCCACGCCGCGGCCGCGCCCGCCGCGGCGCCCAGCTCGGGATGGCTCCACGTGCTGCGCCTGAGCGCGAGCGCCGTCACTGGTAGTAGATCCCCACCCGGCCGATGGTCACCGGCGGCAGGTCGACCAGTGCGGGCACCGCCTCCTCGCCGGCCGGCGGCAGCGACCGGATCGGCTCGAAGCTCACCTTCACCTGGGCCGGATCCCAGCGGCCCTCGGACTCCAGCGTGTTCGCGAGGTCCGTGATGTCGAAGGCGTAGCGGAGCCCGGGGCCGCCGCGGTGGTCGGCCTCGACGTCGCGGGCGCGCTCGATGCCGAAGAAGGAGACGTTGCCGACGTGGTGGCGCTGCGCCGTGCCGGGCTCCTCGTCCTCGGGAAGGTTCACGTAGACGGCGTAGGAGAGCCCGGGATTCCGCTCTCCCTGGATGCCCTCGACGTTCACGTACACGCGCGGTCGCTCGGTCGACTCCGTCAGCGCGGCCGGCC
Source organism: Actinomycetota bacterium (assembly GCA_046735115.1). Classification (GTDB taxonomy): domain Bacteria; phylum Actinomycetota; class Thermoleophilia; order Solirubrobacterales; family Thermoleophilaceae; genus JACVRW01. Next base: position 10,360 of record JBKPSR010000115.1, on the reverse strand, counting down.
CGGCGGGCTCGGAGAGCGGGATCGTCACCTGCTCGGACTGGCCGGTGAGCGTGAGCGGCGCCTCGGTCGCGCCGACCAGCTCGGACGGACGGTCAGGCGGCGGCTCGGGCGGCACGCCGCCTCCTCCCCCGGCAACGAGCTCGGGCACCGCGAGTTCCTCGTACTCGTAGCCGAGCGAGCCTGGGTGGACGACCTCGGTTGACGTCATCCGAACGGGCGTCCCGTCGGCCTGGTGGAAGTCGAACGGCTCGTCCCGCCAAGCCGCCCGGCTCGGGTTCTTTCGACCGCCCTGGTTGAACCACGCCTCCCACAGCCGGTCGATGTTCGCATGGTGAAGCCAGAAGACCGGGTCGAGCGGCGCCGTGTCGAAGGCGCTCATCAGCCCGTTCGGCCCCCCGACGCCGCCGTGCACCAGGTTATGCGGCGTCTGCTCGAGCGCTCCCGGCGCCGCGTCGGCGCTCTCGTTGAAGTGGTTCCATCCGGTCCTCGGGCCGCCGAAGCCGACCGTCCCACCCGGTACCGGGTCGTGTGCGAAGAAGCGCTCCCGCAGCGCGCCGGCGGCCGAGGTCGCGAACGGATTCAGCTCCCCGCCCGCCGCGATGTTCGGGTCGCGCAGCTCGGTGAAGAGAGGGTTCGGCGTCTGGCCGTCCGCGAGCGTCGGCTCGAGGAACGCCGGAGGGAGAGCCGCGGTTCCGCCGCCGCGATCGTAGTTCCAGTACGGCAGCGCCCAGGTGGACTTGACGTCGTCCGCGACCTCGTCGACCTCCGCAAGCGCGGCGCGAACGATCTCCTCGAAGAAGTGCAGGTACATGCGATGCCACGGCAGGAAGAACCAGGTGTTGTGCTGGCACTGATCCAGGAACTCGTCGCGCGGCACGCCCGGGGGCGCGCCGTGCACCGCGGCCTGGTAGGCCCAGCTGGTCGGGTGGTCGTCGTCGCGGCCCTGCATGACCCCGACCGCGCGGGCGTACGCCTCGGTGATCGGATGCCACTTGCCCGCCTCTTCCTCGAGCGCCCAGATGTCCCTACGGACGAAATCCGCCATGGAGGCCTGCCTTTGCTCGGGTGAGGGCGAACGTACCCCAGCGGGAGAGCGCCGCGCAACGCCCGCACCGGGTAATCCGGCGATATGCGCATCTATCCCGACACCGCCGATGACCGCGGCCGCGCGGTCGCAAAGGACGCCCTCGTCCTCCTCACGCTGATCGTGCTCGCCTGGACCGCCCTGAAGGTCCACGACACCGTCGACAAGCTCGCCGTCCTTGGCACCGGCGTGCGCGACAGCGGAGAGGTCGTCCAGAAGGGCTTCGAGGAGGCGGGCGAGGCCGCCTCGGGCATCCCGGTCGTCGGAGGCGATGTCGAGAACGCGCTGAGCGATGCCGGCTCCGGCACCGGCGGCGAGGTGGCCCAAGCCGGGAGCGACGGCGAGGACCGGATCCACGACCTGGCGAACCTGCTCGGCTTCCTGTTCTTCGCCATACCGGCCTCGATCCTGCTGATCGCGACGCTGCCCGGCCGGATCAGTCAGTTCCGCGACCTGAACGCCACGGACCGGCTCCTCGATCTGACCTCCGAGGACCGCCGCCGCCTGGTCGCGATGAGAGCCGCCTTCTCGCTCCCCGCGCGCGAGCTGGCGCGCCACACCAGGGATCCGCTCGGCGACCTCGCCGCGGGCCACTACGACCCGCTCATCGACGCGGCCTACGACGAGGCGGGGCTACGAAGACGAACTGCCTGACTCCGCCTTCTTGCGCCGGCCACGGCCGCCGCGGCGGCCGCGCCGGCGGCGACGCCCGTTCGATCCGCCGTCCGCGGATCCGACCGCGCTGGCGGAGCCACGGGACGAGGTCACGCCCTCGGGCGGGTTCACCAGCGTCGCCTCGGCTGCGCTTCGCCCCACCTTGTCGATCCGGACGAGCGTCTTCTCACCTACCAGGCTCGCCGCTCCCAGCACCGAGACGACGTAGCCGTCGAGCTTCGCGACCGCGTCGTCCTCGTTGTACATGTGCGGCTCCTCGATATGGACGAGGACCTCCTCGCCCTCGCGGAACGGCAGCGCGCGCTCCTCGATCTCGTCGGCCGTGCCCTCGAGCACCACCTCGAAGTGGTCGATCGGGAGCGCCTCGGTGCCCTCGAAGTGGAAGTGCCTGCCCGTCTCCTGCTCGAGCTCGTGGATCGGGCCCTCCACTCCGTGCCCGCCCACCAGGATCGACGCGACCTTCGGGTGCAGCCGCACCAGGAAGGCGGGCGCCCGCGGGCGCTCGGCAGCGAGGTCGCGCAGCCAGCGCTCGACCTCGATCGCCACCGTCTCCTCGGAGAGCACCACGCCCTCGCCGTCGCATACCGGGCAGGGCTTGGTCATGATCTCGCGCACGCCGTCCGTGACGTTCTGGCGCGTCATCTCGACGAGCCCGAGCGGCGAGATCTCGACCACGTAGGTCTTCGTGCGGTCCTCGTCGAGCGACTTTCGCAGCGTCTTCAGCACCGTGTCGCGGTTCCGCGCCCGCGCCATGTCGATGAAGTCGATGACGATGATGCCGCCGATGTCGCGCAGCCTCAGCTGGCGGACGACCTCCTCGGCGGCCTCGAGGTTCGTCTTCGTGATCGTGTCCTCGAGCTTGGCGCCCTTCCCGCGGCCGGTGAACGAGCCCGAGTTCACGTCGATGACCGTCATCGCCTCGGCGTAGTCGATCATCAGGTAGCCGCCGCTCGGCAGGTCGACGCGGCGCTTCAGGACCGACTGGATCGCGTCCTCCACGCCGTACTTGTCGAACAGAGGCTCGTCCTTGTCGTCGTAGAACTCGAGCCGCTCGACCAGCTCCGGCGCCGTCCGATTGAAGAATGATTCGAGCCGGTGGTGCTGCTTCGGGTCGTCGACGATCGCCTTCTCGAACTCGCCCGAGAAGATGTCGCGCGCCACTCGCACCGACAGGTCCGCCTCCTGAAAGGCCATCGCCGGCGCCTGGGTCTCCTTGCCGCGCTGCTGAAGCACCTCGTGGAGCTTGTGGAGATACTTGATCTCGCGCTCGAAGTCCTCGCGCGTCGCGCCCTGCGCCGCCGTGCGGACGATCACGCCGCCCTCGCCCATGTCGATCTTCTGCGCGGCCCGGCGCAGCCGGTCGCGCTCCTTGTCCTCCAGCCGGCGCGACACGCCGACGCCCTCGCCCTGCGGCACGTACACGAGGTAGCGCCCCGCGATCGAGAGCTGCATCGACAGGCGCGGGCCCTTCGTCTTCAGCGGGTCCTTGATCGCCTGAACCAGGATCTCCTGGCCGGGCTTCAACAGCTCGGTGATGCGCTTGCCCTTGCCGCCGCCGCGGCCGGTGCGCCCACGGCGCGCCACCTCGACCCCCGGGAAGACCACGTCGTCGGCGTGGAGGAAGCCGTTCTTCTCGAGGCCGATGTCCACGAACGCGGCCTCGAGGCCGGGAAGGACGTTGTCGACCTTGCCCTTGTAGACGTTTCCGACGATCGAGCGGCTGCCCTTGCGCTCTATGTAGAGCTCGGCAACGCGCCAATCGTCGGCCTGCTTCTGCCGCTTACCTCCGGAGGGGCGGCCCTCCGATTCGAGGATCGCGACTCTGGTTTCGCCTCGGTCCACCGAGACGAGCAACTGCTTCTTCAAGAAGATTTCCCTTCATAAGACTCATAGGCGCTTCACCGCGGCCGTCTCGCGCGCTTGCGCGTGGATCGATTGCAGGAGGCCTATTGCCATAAGTGTTGTGATTACCGACGAGCCGCCGTAGCTAACGAGCGGCAGGGGGATGCCGGTGATGGGCATGATTCCGATCGTCATGCCCACGTTTACGAAGACTTGGAACATCAGCATCGCGGTGATGCCCCCTGCCACAAGTGCTCCGTAGAAGTTCTTCGCAATCGTAAGGGTACGCAATGCTCTCCAGATCAACAGGGCGAATAGCGACAGGACGAGCGCCGCGCCCACGAAGCCGAACTCCTCACCCACCACCGAGAACACGAAATCCGTGTGGTGCTCGGGCAGGAAGTCGAGCTTCGTCTGTGTTGCTTCGTCGCCGCGGCCGGTCTTCCCCCCGGAGCCGATCGCCGTCAGCGACTGGTTGATCTGGTAGGCCTCCTTGCCCTGGTTCTCCCCGGGGCTGAGGAAGGCCGTGAGCCTGTCCTTCTGGTAGGGCTTGAGAACCTCGACGCCCGCCGCCGGGGCCGCGATCAGCACGATGGCGATCGCCGCCGCCGCGAGCGCCCCCAGCGCCGCGAAGTGCGTCCACGGCGTGCCTGCGACGAACAGGATCGCACCCAGGATCCCGAGGTAGACGAGTCCGGAGCCGAGGTCCGGCTGACCGATGACGAGCATCGCCGGTATCACCGCGAGCAGCACGATGCGACTGGTCGTCTCGCGTTCGCCAAGGCGCCTGATGCGGTCGACCATGAAGGCCGCCAGCGATACCACCAAGAGCACCTTGCCGAGCTCCGACGGCTGGAAGCTGAAGAACGGCAGCGCGATCGCGCGCCGTGACCCGCGCGCGGAGACGCCCACCGCGTACACGAGCAGGATCGAGCCGATCAGGAACGCGTAGATGCCGAGCTTCCACTCGCGCAGGCGCGAGTAGTCGAACCGAGTCATCAGCAGCATCAGGACGAACCCGACGCCCGCGTAGCCGGCCTGGCGATAGACGTAGTAGTTGGGATCGCCCTTGATGTCGTCCTGCGTGGCGGTCCCGACGATGTAGATGCTGGCGGCGATCAGCCCGATCGTCGCCAGCAGCATCAGCGGGTCGATGCGGAGCATGTGCCCGCTCGACTCGCGGAAGTCCTTGACGGCGGTGGTCGTGGCGGCCTGCATCAGTCGGGCGCTCCTCCGCCTTGCACGACGCCCGTCTCCTTGACGTCGAGCAGCTCGGCGAGGATCCGGCGCGCCATGGGCGCGGCGGTCTCGGCGCCGAAGCCACCAGCCTCGTCGGTCACCGCGACCACGTACTTCGGATTCGGATACGGCGCGAGCGCGACGTACCACGACTGGTCCGCCTTGCCGACGTGCTCGGCCGTGCCGGTCTTGCCGGCGATCGGGATCGGGAAGCCCACGAAGACGGGCGTCGACGTGCCGCCCGGTGCGCTGGCCGCGCCATGCAGGCCTTCGAGGATCGCGTCGCGGTACTCCTTCTTGACGTGGATCCTCCGCGCGGTCGGTGCGTCCAGCTGCTGGAGCGCCCGGCCCGCCGCGTCCTCGATCCGCAGGCCGAGCCGCGGCCTGAGCACGCGCCCGCCGTTCGCGATCGCGCCGTAGGCCACGGCCATCTGGAGCGGGTCGGCCTGGAGATCGCCCTGGCCGACCGACAGGTTGATGTTGTCGCCCACCGACCAGGGACGGTCGGTCAGCTTCTTCTTGAACAGGTTGTCGCGCCAGCGCGGCGTCGGCAGGAGGCCCGTCGTCTCCGCGGGCAGGTCGATGCCGGTCTTGCGGCCGATGCCGAGCCGGTGCGCCCACAGCTGGAGCGGCATGCTCCTCTCGTCCATGTCCCGGCCGAGCTGGTAGAAGAACACGTCGCTCGAGACGGTCAGCGCCGGGATCAGCGACAGCGTGCCGTGCGCCACCCCGCCCGCGTTCTGGAACTTGATCCCGCCGACGGTCAGGGAGCCGGGGTCGCTGAGCGGTGTCGAGGGCGTGATGTGGCCGCTCTCCAGAGCCGCCGTGGCGGTGATCAGCTTGAAGGTGGAGCCGGTGGGATAGCCGGCCTGGATGGCGCGGTTCAGGAGCGGCTCGCCCAGCTCCTTCGAGGTGAGCGCGTTCAGCTGCTTCTTAGTGAGCGGCTTCGTGAACACGTTCGGGTCGAACGACGGCTGGGAGCCGAGCGCGAGCACCTCGCCGTTCTGCACGTTCATGACAGCGAACGCGCCCTTGCCGGTGCCGCTCGCGAGCGCCTGCTGGGCCACGCGCTGGACGCCCAGGTCGAGTGAGAGCCGCAGCTGCTTGCCCTGGATCGGCTGTTCGCGCTTCAGCGTCTTCGTGAGCTTGCCGAGCGCGTCCACCTCGACGCGCGCGGCGCCGTTCCGGCCGCGCAGGAAGCGGTCGTACTCCGCCTCGATCCCCGACTTGCCGACGCGGTCGCCCGGCTCGACGCCGCTGAAGCGCTGATCCTTCAGCTCCTGCGGGCTCACCTCGCCCACCTGCCCCACGAGGTGCGCGGCGATCTGCCCGTAGGGGTACTCGCGCAGAAACTCGCTCTCCGGCTCCACGCCGGGGAACTCGTCCTGGCGCTCGAGCAGGTAGGCCACCAGGTTGAGGCCGACGTCCTGCTTGATGGTCGGCTTCGAGTACGGCAGCGCCTTCAGCTCGCGCTCCACCCGCCTCGTGAGGCGGCGCGGGTTCGCGCCGACCAGCTTCGCGAGCCTCCGGTAGAGCCTCACGCGATCGGCCCGGTTCTGCGGCAGCTTGTCCGGCGACAGCTTGATCGACAGCGAGTGGCGGTTCTCGACGAGCGCCTGCCCGTGGCGGTCGACGATCTCCCCGCGGGGCGCCTGGACCGTGATCTCGCGGACGCGGTTCTCGCGGGCGGCCGCCACGTAGTTGTCGCCCGACAGCACCTGGAGGTACCAGAGCCGGAAGAAGATGATCGCGAACATCACGAGCGCCACGCCGCCGATCACCGCGACGCGGAACGCGAGCTGAGGGGTGAGCGTGGGCCGCCGCTCGTTGTCGAGGTACACGACCGGCTAGACCTCCAGGCCCCTGAGCCCCAGCGGCCCGGTCTCGCGCGGCGGCCTGCGGCGCCTCCGCACCTCGCGCGGGTCGACCTTGAGCACCGGGCGCAGCAGCCGGCGGGTCCCGGCGAAGACCGGCAGGGCGAGCAGGACGTTCAACAGCGTGGTCACGATCGCGTCGCGGATCACCAGCGCGCTCACGCTGGCGCCCACGTCGAGCATGAACGACACGGCGGCGAACGCGACCATGAAGCCGCCCGTCGCGGCCGCTCCGACCGCGAGCGGCAGCAGACCGTGGCTCGGATCGCGCACCTCTCGGAAGCGCCCGACGCCGTAGCCGACCGCCGTCAGCACGAGCGAGGACACGCCCATGGTCGCCCCGCTCGCGAGGTCGAGCAGGAAGCCCGCGAAGAAGCCGGTGGCGCAGCCGGCGATCGAGCCGCCGTAATAGGAGACCGCGGCGACGACGAGCACGACCACGTCGATGTGGCCGCCGAGGATGCCCAGCTGGCTGAGGAAGGAGAGCTGCAGCACCACGGCGAGGAGGAGCAGGAGCCCCACCCGCAGCAGCGTGCCGGGAGCCAGGATCACGGCAGCCCCACCCCGGCCGTCTGCCGGCCGCGCAGACGGCGCGTCAGAACCTGGACGATGTCGATCGACTTGAGGTCCGCATACGGCTTCAGGTGCACGCGCTGGTAGATGTCGACCTCCTCGAGGTCGGCCTTCGAGACGCGCCCGATCGGTATCCCGCGGGGGAACAGGGATTCGCCCTTCGAGATCGTGAAGCCCGACGTTGCGACCGTGGTGTCCTTCGTCACGCGGCCGCCCTCGACGAACTCCATGAGCAGGTCGCGCGGATTGCCCACGGCCGGCCGGACCACTCCCGTGGCGCCGGACGGCATCACCTGCGCACCCACCGCGATCGAGGCGTCCGTGATGAGCGTGACCTCGGCGGTGCCGCCGGTCACGTTCGTGACCTTGCCGACGAGCCCGCCGGTCTCACCGTGCTCGGGATCGCTGCCCGCGGCGATCACCGGCTGGTTCACGCGGATGCCGTCGCTCTCGCCCTTGTCGATCTTGATGCTCGAGTACCAGACGGTGGGCGAGCGGGCGATCACGCGCGCCGCGATCGGCTTCGTGCCGCGCGGGAAGCTGGTCGAGTCGGTCAGCCCGACCAGCCCCTTGAGCTGAGCGGCGTCGCGCTGCGCGGTCTGGGCCTCGGCGAGCGCGGAACGCAGGCGCTCGACCTCGCGCTTCAGGTCCTTGTTCTCCTTCTTGGCGTCGACGGTGTCGCCGGCCCAGCCGAACAGGTCGCGCACGGGCTTGAGCGCGCGGCTCGCCCCGGTCTCGATCGGCGCGAACGCCTCCTGCGCGCCGCGCTGCAGCGCGTGGAAGAAGCCGCCGCCGGACTCGCCGAAGTACGCGGTCAGAAGCGCGATCGACAGGGCGAGGAAGGCGGCGAGCGCCGCCCGCCGCCTGCGGACCACCTTCCTGTCGTACACGCTCGGCGCTCCTCGCGCGGCGCGACTACCGCCGTCGGGCCGATCGGGAATTCTTGTTGCTGCGGTGGATCGCCTCGAACTCCTCGAGGCTGCGGCCCGACCCGACGGCCACGCACGTGAGCGGCGACTCGGCCAGGTGAGCCGGCATCTGCGTCTCGTCGCGGAGCCGGTCGTCGAGTCCCTGGAGGAGCGCCCCGCCGCCCGCGAGCATGATCCCGCGGTCCATGATGTCCGAGGCAAGCTCGGGCGGAGTGCGGTCGAGCGTCTCCTTGACGGCGTCGATGATCGCCTGCAGCGGCTCCTCGAGCGCCATCCGGACCTCCTCGCTCGTGAGGACGATCGTCTTCGGCAGGCCGGAGACGAGGTCGCGGCCGCGGATCTCGGCCTGCACCTCCTCGGCGAGCGGGAACGCTGAGCCGATCTCGAGCTTGACCTCCTCGGCGGTCTGCTGCCCGATCATCAGCTTGTACTCGCGCTTGACGTAGTTGATGATGGCCTCATCCAGCTCGTCACCGCCGATGCGGATCGACTGCGACACGACGATTCCGCCAAGCGAGATCACCGCCACCTCGCTCGTGCCGCCGCCGATGTCGACGACCATGTTGCCGGTCGGCTCTCCCACCGGCAGCCCGGCGCCGATCGCGGCTGCCATGGGCTCCTCGATGAGATAGGCCTGGCGCGCGCCCGCCGAGAGGCAGGCCTCCTCGACCGCGCGCTTCTCCACCCCGGTGACCCCGGAGGGCACGCAGACGACCACGCGCGGGTGCGCCCAGCGGTTCTGGTGCACCTTCTGGATGAAGTGGCGGAGCATCTGCTCGGTCACGTCGAAGTCGGCGATCACGCCGTCCTTGAGCGGGCGGATCGCCTGGATCGTTCCGGGCGTCCGGCCCAGCATGCGCTTCGCCTCGATGCCCACGGCGTGAACCTCGGTCGTGCGCGAGTCGATCGCGACCACCGATGGCTCCGACAGGACGATGCCGCGCCCGCGCACGTACACGAGCGTGTTGGCGGTCCCGAGGTCGACGGCCATGTCGCGACCGCCCATCCCGGTGAGATAGGAGAAGAAGCCCATGGGACGCGCCCGCAGTCTAGAGCACTGCCAGGACCCCAACTATCGGCGCAAAAGGTGAGGCGCCAGGCTAAGCAGCGCGGGCACCGGCAGGCCCACGACGTTGAACCAGTCGCCCTGGATCTCCTCTACCAGCATCGCCCCGAGCTCCTGGATCGCATAGCCGCCGGCGCGGTCAGTCCACTCCCCGCTCCGCAGGTAGAGCTCGATGTCGGCGTCGCTCAGGTCGCGAAATCGCACCCGGGTGACGGCCACGGCGGTGCGCTCCTCGCCGTCCTCGCGCAGGGCGAGGCCGCCCATCACCTCGTGCCAGCGCCCGGACAGCTGCCGCAGCCAGCGCTCGGCCTCGGCGCGGTCGGCCGGCTTGCCGTGCGCCCGGCCGTCCCATACGACCATGCTGTCGGCCGCCAGAACGCGCTCGCCCGGCACCGCGCGCAGCTTCAGCAGCGCGTTCTCCACCACGAGCTCGCGCGGCTCCCCGTCGGCGAGCTCCTCGACCTCGGGCGCCACGACGCGGAAGTCGACGCCCAGCTGCTCGAGGATCGCCCGCCTGCGCGGCGAGCTAGAGGCCAGGATGAGGCCTTCAGCCACCCAGTTCGGGGAAGAAGAGGCCGGTTTCGCGGGCGGCGGACTCGGGCGAGTCGGAGCCGTGCACCAGGTTCGTCTGGACCTCGAGCCCGAAGTCGCCGCGGATCGAGCCGGGCGCCGCCTCGAGCGGGTTCGTGGCGCCGATCACCTGGCGGGCGGCGATGACGGCCTCGTAGCCCTCCAGCACCAGGGCGACGAGCGGGCCGCCGGTGATGAACTCAACGAGGTCGCCGAAGAAGGGCCGCTCGCGGTGCTCGGCGTAGTGCTCCTCGGCCAGGTCCGGCTCGACCGTCATGTGCTTCATCGCGACGATCCGGAGGCCCTTGCGCTCGAAGCGGGCGACGATCTCGCCAGTGAGGCCCCGCTCGAACGCGTCGGGCTTCACGAGGATGAGCGTGCGGTCCATCAGCCGGCTGACTGTGGCCGGTCACGGCCGGCGCGAGCCGAGCGCTCCACCGCGGCCGCCTCCGAGGTGCCGCCGCTGCGCCCGGAGGGCCGCGGCGCGGCCGACCGGGGCGGCACCGCT
>JBKPSR010000114.1:0-22957 GCA_046735115.1 Actinomycetota bacterium | reverse complement strand
GCCGCTCGGTTGGACAAAGGAGCTCCGATACCCGACCTATCGAGGAACGGAGGAAGTCGTGTACCTGCAGGAACCGACGACCCGCACGGGGCTTGGGCTACGACCGGCCGACGAAGGTGAGTACCGCTACTACTCCGCGGGAATCGAACACCTTGCGTTCGAGGTCGACGAGCGGGATCAGGTCGAGGCCGCGTACAAGCGATGCCTCGCACGCGACGCGAACATTCACTTCCCCCCCGAGGAGGATCGCGACATCGAGGACTACTACGCATTCTTCGTCTTCGATCCAGACGGGATTCGAGTTGAAGTCTTGTGGTGGCGGCGTGACGAGACGTCGGGCTAGCGGCTTCCTCAACCCCGAAAGCCCGCGGCCTCGAGAGCCGAATCGAGATCCTGCCCCCATTCGAACCGAGCGATCCTGCCCTCGCGCAGGGTCCAGGTGTGGGCCTCCTTGTTGACGAGCTCGCGCTCGCTTCCCCGCCCGCGTATGTGCCAGTTGACGGCTGCCACGACGGCGTCTCCGCAGTCGTACAGCTCCCGTAGCTCGTGGCGTGATTCCTCCCAGACTTCGGCGAATCGGCGCATGGCCTGGGCTACCTCGACGAGCCCGCGGCGCACACCCGGTTCGACCGCGTAGGGCGGATTGACGTACTCAACGTCCGAGGTGGCGAGCTTCAGGAGCTCCTCAGGATCTCGATCGAACAGTCCCGATTCGTAGAGGTGGTGCACGATCTCGACGTTCTCCTGCGACATCCCCCATGCAGTCTCTCGCGAACGCCGCTTTCCATGCGAGGCGGCAGCTCGCCTGGGCGGCGTGCGACTCCCCGCTTCGCGCGAGTAGCGCCACTCGCGTCTTTGTGCCCAATCGGGTAGCTTCGGGCTGCCGCGGACTACGGGCTCGAGATCCGCGGCACTCCCGGCATCCCCGCCTGACCATCGGAGACTCGGAAGGGACCGAACATGACCACCGAGACGACGAGCACCGCCGCAGTGGCCGAGCACAACAGAACGGCGGCGCGTCGATGGATCGATGCGTTCAACGCCCGCGACGACGCCGCGGAAGCCGCGGCCCGAACCGCTGACTACATCGCGCACGCGCCCGACAGCATCCAGAGCGCAGCGCTCGACAGCGACGCCTGGGTTGAGTTCCTCGGCGTCTTCCTCGAAGGCTTCCCCGACCTCCACCTCGAGGTTCTGGACTCCTCGGCCGACGAGGCGATGGTCGCGCAGCGCATCTTGTTCACCGGCACCCATACCGGCTCCTTCCGGGGCCTTCCACCCACTAACCGGCAGGTCCGCTTTTCCGGTCTGGAGATCAACCGGATGGTCGACGGGAAGGTCGCCGAGCATTGGTTCCAGCTGGACGCGGTGACGCTCTTCGAGCAGCTCGGCCTGCGCGTCGTCCCGGGTCCGCGACTGCTTCCGCGGCTCCTGCCCCCGCTGGTCACCAGGCTGTTCCGGAAGAGGCAGCGCACGGTCCAGGCATAGGGACCGTCCCCGGGGCGAGGCTGCTACTTCGGTTCAGTGTCGCAAATGCGCGCGAAGCGACAGCGCGGTAGTTCAGGGCGCTAGCCGGTCCTGCTGCGCGATCCGAGCGTCGCTCCCACGGACATATCGGGCCCCGCTACTGGAAAAGGCCCGCTTGCGCGGGCCTTTCTGCTTTCTCCGGAGCCCTACTGCCCCACAGCGCTCACCGGCAGGTGACCTTGGAGTTGTCCACGTCCGCCGTGATCTCGTCGGGGTCGGCCTCGAAGTTGCCGTTTAGATCCGCCCACATCACGTGGTGGGTCACGTGGACGATGATCGTTCCGATCGGCTGGTCATCGGCTGAGTAGAGCGTCGCCTCTTCCTGCTGGGCGCTCGTCACGAGGCTGCGCGTCTGGTTGAACGTGAAGCTGAAGTGGTCGATCACCTGACCGGCTGCATGGCGGCCGTCCGGGTAGTCGACGCTGTAGTCGATCACGTTCGTGCCGTGAAAGGAGAGGTGGCCTCCCACCTCGGTGAAGTGCCCGTCCCTGATCAAGGTGCTGGTCATCACCACATCGCGTTGCGGAGGTGTCACGAGTGCGAGGCGTGAAGAGCCGCTTCTGAGCCGAATTGGCAGCTCGGACTCCACGCGGCAGAGGACATCGTCTCCGAAGCCGTCGGCCAGCTCTACCGGGCGGTGGCGGACCCGGAGAAGCGGCGGCGCAGTGAGGCCGCCCCTCTGCCGGTCCCCGCCATGACCACGGTGTCGGTGCCAGGCCCGCTACGGGTGTGCGCTGAACACGCTCGATAGGTCGGCGACGGCTGCGTCGCGGCTGCCGAGCGCGGGCAGTCCGAAGCGATGCTCGATCGTTGCCAGGATCGAGGTGGTGTCGTGTTGGGTGTGGTCGATCGCACGCCGGCCACGGACGAAAGGTGAGATCACGAGGGCGGGAATCCGCGTTCCCGGCCCCCAGATGTCGTGCGGGCCGGCCACTCCTCCCTGGCCAGGCGGCGTCACGTGATCCCACTGGCCGCCGAACTCGTCGTATGTGGCGATGACCATCGTGTTCTTGCGGCAGCCGCCGTTCTCGATCGCCTTCAGCAAGTCGACCAGATGGCTGCTTCCCCCCGCTTCGCTGGCGTACCCGGGGTGCTCGTTCTCCTCGCCGATCGGCTTCACGAAGCTGACGGGCCTCAGGTTGCACTCGCGCTGGGACGAGGAGCTCGCGGCGTCTGCGAACTCCTGCTCGTCGCGCAGGTGCGCGGCACGGGCGGCCGTGCCCGGCGCGTAGCTCGAGAAGTAGTTGAACGGCTGATGATGGAACTGGAACAGCTTGTCCGGGCAGTTCGGGTAGACCGCCGTCGCGAACGCGTTCGGGTCGGAGCAGGTCGGCCCGTTGCCGTTGGTCCAGCCCGGGCCGCCGACGTCGCCGTTGGCGTTCGACCAGCCACCCGCGTACCAGGCCCAGTTGATGCCCTTGGCGGACAGCTCATCACCAATCGTGGGCGCGCTCTGAGGCGGCAGCAGGTTGGCGGCGGGAGTACCCGGCGAGAACGGCTGATAAGGCGGCTGCGTTGTGTTCACGGCGTAGTCACCGCATGCGAGGTCCGGCCTGCCCACCGCTGCGGCCTGGGGGCATGTCGCGGTCACAGACTTGTCCGCCACCGGGCCGGTCGCGGTGTAGAGCGGGTAGCTCGTCGGCATCCCGTTCGTGTCGATCATCGAGCGCAGGCCCGAGGGCGGGTTCTGGAACGTCGGTGTGGCCGCCGCGATCAGCCACTGGTGGTTCAGGAACGAGCCGCCGAATGCACTCTGGAAGAAGTTGTCCGCAATCACGTAGCGGGGGTGCGCCGGCTTGTGCAGGTACTTGTAGATCGGGAGGTTCCGGGTGTGGTAATAGCCCTGCGTCAGCCCGATCGCGTCGCTGCCGGTCGTATAGCGGTCCTGTTTTCCGCCGTCCAGCTGGTACTGCTCCTGGTAGAACCGGTGCACCAGGTCTTCCGTGCATCCCCCGGGCAGGCCGCGGCCCTTGGCGACCCCGGGAGGCCCCGACGGGTTCCCGGGTGCCGGGCAGCTCGTGTCGGTCGGGAAGATGTAGTCGTCGATCGCGAAGGGCTCGTTCCGGAATGCGCTCTGGAAAGTGGAGCCCGTCGTGGTGTCGGTGCAAGTAGGCGTTAGCGGCGGCGAGGTCAGCTTTACGTCGTTCTGCTTCAGGCAGGTGTAAGCGACCCCGGCCTGGCCCACCTGGGTGGTGTGGACGGTGTCGGCGTTCGCGAGGCCGTTGACCCCCTCCCAGCTCCCGTAGAGGTTGTCGAAGCTGTGGTTCTCCTGGTAGATGACGACTATGTGGCTGACCTTCCCGAGCTTCTTGGAGCGATTGGCGGCCATCGCTGGCGAGGCCGCCGCCACCGTGATCGTCAGGGCCGCGGCGAGCGCCGCCGCACGTCGTGCATGGATTCGCAAGGAGTCCGCCTGCATGTCTAACCGTCCTTCCGGTCCGAGCGGTGCGCCACGGCGACCGTCGACGCGCTTCGCGTGAGCCTCGCTGTCTGCGAGGTAGAACCGCGCTCTCTCAGCCCGCAACCGGCCGAGAAGCCGATTCGATCAGGTAACCAAAGTAATACAGCGGCCGTACCCACGAGCCTATCCAGCGGTCCAAAAGAGGTCAAGGCGCTGGTCGCGCTGCACAGATCCCGGGACGAAGCGGTCGCAGGCCCACTCGCGAGCGCCGCGTCGGCGGTGTAGCGCCACCTAACCGATGCTTCGTCGCGGCAGCGCGGCTTCAGCATCCGCCCCGACCGTCCGATGCAGGTGACGTGGGGCGCGCGACGGTTCAAAACCAGTGATGAAGGGAACTCAGAAGCCGATGCCGGCCGTGCGGTGTCTCGCACCTCCTGTCGCGGCTCTACTCGTATTGCTCGCGATCCTCCCCGCTTCCGCGGGGGCGGCGAGCGCGAGCCGCGAGCAGCGCCAGGAGATGTTCGGCCTCGGCGGATGGACATGGCCCAACCCGGGCGAGATAGCCGCACTCTCTGCAAAGGGGCTGCGCTCGTGGCGGGTCACCATGTCGTGGGCGGACATCGAGCCGCACCGCGGCCAGCGGCTCTGGTCGGGCTACGACCGGCTCGTCCAAAACCTCGCCGCGCGCAACGTGCAGGCGATCTTCACTCTCACCGCCTGCCCGCGCTGGGCGTGCGACCAAGGTGGCCCACCCCGCAGCCAGGCGGGGCGCTCGGCTTGGGTCGACTTCGTTCGAGCAGCGGTGCGTCGCTACGGCGTCGGCGGCGCCCTCTGGCGGGAGCATCCCGGGCTGCGGGCCAAGCCGGTGATCCACTGGCAGGTCCTGAATGAGGTGAACGGGCCCGACCAGTGGGGAGGCCCCCCGAGCGCCGCCGCCTACGCGGACTTCCTCAAGCTCACCGCTTCGGCCATCCGCGGCACGGACCCGAACGCGAAGGTCGTGCTCGCTGGGCTCGGCGAGAAAATGCCCGTTTGGCTGCGGGACTACCTGCCTGCGCTCTACCGGCAGCCCGGATTCGCCGCCGACTTCGATGTCATGGCCGTGGAGGGGTACGCTCCGCGCCCGCGTGACCTGCGCCGCATCCTCCGTACCACGAGGCGCTCGATGAGGCGCTATGGGGATCAGGCCAAGCCTGTCTGGATCACGGAGATGAGCTGGTCCACGGGCGGCGGGACCCACCCGTTCGTCACGAGCGAGCGCGGTCAAGCCCGCCGCCTACGGGCCGCGTACGACCTGCTGCTGGCCTGCCATCGGCGCTGGAATCTCGGACGGGTGTACTGGTTCTCCCACCGCGACCATCCCGTCCCCGCCGGCAGCGGCGACTACTGGGGCAACCACAACGGCCTGATTGCCACCGACGGCCGCTGGAAGCCCGCGATGCGCGCCTTCCTTCGCTATCTGCGCGTCAGCAGCCCCCGGGTACGGGCCGCATCCTGCGGGCGCTGACTCGGCTCGCGGTCAGCACGTCTCGCTCGCGCGTGAGCAATCGGCTCGGCAATATGGCTCAGACGGAAGGCGGAGCCGCATCCGGCTTGCGGGCGAGCTGCGACCAGGGCGCGCGGGCGGCGTCTTCGTCATAGAGAACCGTGGTGCCGGCGAACCGGTCGTGCCAGCCACGCCGCTCGGGTGACAGGAAGATGGCGAAGAAGCCGAGGCCGGCTGGGAGGAGCGAGAACGGGATCGCCACCAGCCGCCTGACCGCGCGCCGAAGGCCGATCTCCTGAGCCCCGCCGGCGTCGAGATGGATGCTCAGGAAGCGCATGCCGGGTGTCTGTCCGACAAGCGCCCAGAATGCGACGAAGATCGCGCCGCCGATGAGGAAGCCAACCACCCCGAAGGCGAGCACGCCCCAGATGGAGAGGCCGTCGCCGCCGCCGGTGGCCGCCGGCACTATCGATGCCAGCAGCCCGGATGCGATCGTGAACAGCACCCCGATCAGGGCGAGGTCGACGACCGCGGCGAGTGCCCGCGTCACTAGGCCGACCTGATTGGTCTCTGCCTCGTGTCCAGGCCGGTTGAACACGCCGTGGACCAGGCGCTCTGCCGCGTCATCGAGCGCCTCGGTGAGCACCGTGAGCCGCCTGCCCACATCGGTGATGAGACCGACTCCCTGCTGCGCGATGGCGGCGCGCACCTCCGGCGCCTCGGCGATCCGCTCCACCAGCATCTGTGCCTTGGGACTGGCGAGGATCTCCTCCCAGACGCGATCGGCCGCCTCTGTATCGAGTGCCGTGACGATCGCCTCAACCACCTGGTCGCTGGTCAACGCCTCCTCGAAGGCGCGCCCCACCGCGTTCTCCTCCACGAGGACCCGCACGATCGCCCGCTCGACCGCGGGACTGCGCAGCGCGCGGACGATGGCCTCCTCGGCGGCGTCCTCGATCGCCTTGTCGACGCCGGTGACACCGGCCAGGCGCTCCGCACCGCGGGCTCCGGCCCCGAGCACCCGTGCGGCCGGAGAGCGAGACCTCGTCCGGCCCGGCTCGCGGCCGCTGCCGTCAACGCTCATGAAGGCGACTGTAGCCCCGCAGCGGACAGCACGAGGACGCCGGGCGCCGACCCGACTGGATGGGGGGAAGGCGGCGAGCCACCTGATCCCGACGCCTTCTGGCGCGCCAGAGTCGCTGTTCGAACCCGACCGCGCCCATTGGTGCGGCCGCTTCTCGGTCGAGCCAGGGCTCGGCTAGTGCGCCTCGTCCGCCGCCGGTGTGTCGGGGTCGGGCGTGGTATCGGGCCCGTGAGCCGTGTTACCCGGCGGTGGTGCGTCGGTGGGATGAGCCGGCGTCGTAGCTGCCGTCGACGTCGCCTGAGCCTCGGACATTTCCTTGGTCTCGCCGCCGGGCTGGGGAGAACGGCCATGGCGGCGCTTTGCGACAGCCGCCGCGGCGCCTGCCGCGCCCGCTCCAAGCAGTCCGAACATCGCCGGCTTGCGACCGCGCCCCCTGCTTCGCCCCTTCGTCCCGCCGAGCGAGCCGAGAAGCCCTGCCACCCCGGGCATCGACCTGCCCGACGAGCGCTTGCTCGGCTTGGCGGACGCCTTTCCGCGGCCACCCGGCAACACTCCTTGAATCGCCTGCATCAGCTTCTGCGCGCCGCTCTGCTCCGGCTGGCCGCGGCGCCTACGGGGTGCACCGCCACCGGCTCGCCCCGAAGCGCGTGCGAAGCGCCCTCCCGGCTCGGCCTGACGAACACCTCGCGCGAAACGCCGCGATGCCTGACTCTGACGGGTGGAACTGCGACCAAAACGGTTCTGTCGCAGCGGTGCGGTCTCGTGCCGCCCCTGTGTAGTCCGTGCCACCGTCTTTCCTCCCTGAACTGGTTTACAAGATCCGACAGCGCGTGCCCGGCGGCGCGTCATCCAAACCGATCCGGATTCGACGCGAGCAGAGCGGTGAAAAGCATGATGCCGGGTATTCGAGCAGCATGCCCGACACGCTCGAGGAACAGCTCACCAAACACCTTACGGATGTCCATTCGATCGAGGTCCAGGCGCTCCAGCAGCTCTTGGTCGCACCCCGCATGGCGCGCGACCAAGAACTCGCGCGCGCCTTCAGGGAGCACATAGTCGAGACCGAGGAGCAGGAGCGGCTCGTCCGCGGGCGGCTCGAGGCGCACGCGGCGGACCCGTCGCGGCTCAAGGACGCGGCCGCCCGTGCCGGTGGGATCGGCATGGTTCTGTTCGCACGCTCGCAGCCGGACACGCCGGGCAAGCTTGTCGCTCACGCGTATTCCTACGAGCACATGGAGTTCGCCGCATACGAGCTGCTCTCCATCGTCGCCGAGAAAGCGGGTGACCCGGAAACAGCCGCGGTCGCCCGCTCGATCCGTGACCAGGAGGCCCGCATGGCGGAGCGGCTCGCCTCGGGTTTCGACCGCGCTGTGGACGCGTCCCTGCGAGAGGTTGCCCCGGAGGACGTCGGAAGGCAGCTGGGGAAGTACCTTGGTGACGCATTCGCTATCGAATCGCAGTCCCTACAGCTCCTCGAGCACGGACAGGCGATCGCAGGAGAGCCAGAACTGAGGAAGGTTTTCGCGGACCACCTCGACGAGACACGGGCTCAACAGGCTGCCATCCGCGCGCGCATCGAAGCGCGGGGGGAACGCCCGTCCCGCTTCAAGAGCGTACTTCTGCGCCTGGGCGGAGTGAATCTCGGGGCCTTCTTCGGGGCCCAGCCGGATACCCCGGCGAAGCTGGCCGGCTTCGCGTTCGCCTTCGAGCACCTCGAGATCGCCGCCTACGAGCAGCTGCAGCGCGTAGCGCGACGCGCGGGCGACGACGAGACTGCTCGGATCGCCGAGCGCATCGTCAGGGAAGAGCGGGCAGCGGCAGGGGCGATTCGGGCGCGGTTCGAACCCGCCCTCGAGGCGGCGCTCAGCGCTCAAGGGGTATAGGTCTGTGACACTGTCGGCAAAGAACGGGAGACGGACATGGCTACGGTGACTGAACTCGGACACACCGCACTGCAGGGCTGGCGCGAGAAGGTGGCAGACGGAATCTCCCCACCAGTGGCAAAGCGTGCCCCCCTCGAGGAAGATCAGGTGCGGGCCATCATCGGCGCTGCCTTCTTCGTGTTGTCCGTGATCTACGTTGCCAAGACGATCTCCGCGGCGACGCGCCAGGCGCGCGGAGGCTGATTCACCCGGTCGACCGTCGCGCATGCCTTCGTACTCGGTGAACGAACGCGCAGTCGCACGCGGGCGGCAGCTCATCGAAGCCCGCCAATACGTCTTGGAAAGTGACTGGGGGGACGTCCAGCCTCGCGCCAAAGAGGAGAACGCGTTCCTCGAGGCACACTCGTGGGACGATTACGCGGAATGGCATCTCGGGCTCACGGACGGGGCCGGAGAGGAGACCAAGGCCAGGTACGCGTTCGTCTACGGAGACTTCCGTCGCGTGCACCGCATGGGCTTGATCGCATGCCACTACCGAGCGGCCGAATGGCGTCACAAGGACATCGAGCTCGCCGCCCACGACCTGCTGCAGCTGCTTGACAGCACAACGGGCCCGGGTACTGGCGCTTAGCAACGCTCCGCGCCTGCCCCGATGTAGACGCCCCGCATCCGGCGTAGCGTCGCCCGTGACCACCACCGTTGGAGGGTGAAGTACTTCGGCCGTCGCGGCGCCCCTGGCGTAGGGGCTCAATTTGGCGTCGATCAGGCCCTGCCGCGTCTAGGTTCCGGGCCCGGTGATGCGCCGTGTGCCGCTCGGCGTCCTGACGAACACCTGCCAGGCGTAGTACGCGAAGAAGTTCCCCGGATCGCGGCGAATCCGGTTTGCGTAGGTGAGCACGGCGTCGACGTACAGGCGGCTCGGGTTGTACCTGTAGAGCGCGCCGCGGTAGTCGCGCGGGGCGCCGTTCGCGTGCAGGTAGTTGGCGGCACCGAGGACCGCGTCGTGCGGGTCGCGGATGTCTCCGCCCATGCCGTACGACGCCCAGGTCGACGGGATGAACTGCATCGGTCCCTGCGCGCCTGCCGTGCTCGTATTGCGCATCCGGCCGAACGCGCTCTCCACGAAGTTCACCGCGGCGAGCACCGGCCAGGCAACCCGGAAGCGTCGCTGTGCCTCGCGGTAGTAGCCGAGCAGAGTCCCGGCGGGAGCCGCTCGCCCGGTCTTGAAGCGGCTCCGCGGCTGCGGCGTGGCGAGCTCAGCCAGCTCGCGGCGAGCCCGGATGGTCGCCCTGGCATGGGCGGCGATCCGCCCGGGCACCCGCGAGAGCACGCTCCTCGCCAGGCGTGGACGCGCACTCAGCCGCAGGTGAATCCGCTGCTGATCGAGGGCGTACAGCGTGACGTCGTCCGGTGGCGACCCGCTGCTCGGATCGCCCTCGCTCTGCCACGCTTCGACCGCGCGACCCAGCGCCCGCTGCGTCTCGGTCAGACGCTCCGCGAGCGCGGCCGCGTCGTTTGGAAGCGCCGCATCGGGCGCGGGTGGGCCGTCCAGCGCAGTGCCGGTCCGTGCGGTGCCCGCCTCGTGGCCGCCGCAACCAGCGAGCGCAAGCATGAGAGCGAGGAGAATCGTTGCCGCGGGCATCAGTGAGACGGTAGGGAAGCGCGGCCGCGTGGACTACCCAGCTGACGAACGATCCCGGCAACGACTTCAACCCCGCGTGGCCGCCGGACGGAAGGCTCCCGGCTTTCAACGGCGACCGCTCCGGCGACCTCGAGAGCTACGTCGTCGCCGCCACCGGCGGTGCGCCGCTCAGGCTTACGACCGCGCCCGGCGTCGACTCCGTGGCGGCGTTCTCGCCGAACGGACGCTGGCTTGCCTTCGAGAGCAGCCGGCGACGCCGAGGTGTTCTTGATGCGACCCGATGGCTCCGACCTGCACGACGTGGCACGGAACCCCGCGGCTGACCTACCCGTCCTGCTCGCCCGACGGGCAGCGGCTCGCCTTCACCAGCGACCGCGACGGCAACCAGGACATCTGGGAGATCAGCTCGCACGGAGGCGGGGCGCGGAACCTCACCTCCAATCCCACCGACGACCGCAACGCGGCGTGGTCGCCAGACGGCCGCCTGATCGCCTTCGCCTCCAACCGCGACGGAGACTTCGAGATCTTCTCGATGCGCTCGAACGAGAAGCAGCCCACCCGGCTCACGCACAACACGGCGACCGAATCGATTCCGGACTGGCAGCGCCTGAGGCGCGGCTCATCGCACTAGAGCGCGAGCCGCACCCCATCGCCCGGCGCATCGCTACTGCTCGACGAAGTCGCCCTCGATCTGGTTCGCACGGTTGCAGCTGCCCGGGAGGGCGAGGTCGTGGCCCTGCTGGCCGTTGCAGACGTCGAAGGCGCCTTCCTCCGGGATGCCGAACGAGTTGCCGATGAGGACGTCGTCCCCCTTGCCTCCGAGCAGGCGGTCGCTGCCGAAGTTGCCCACGAGGAAGTCCTCTCCCGGCCCGCCGCTCACGTTGTCGCGCCCGGGCCCGCCGAAGAGCTGGTCGTCGCCAGCCTCACCGAATACGACGTCGCGTCCCACGTTGCCGGTCGCGGTGTCGTTCCCCGCGCCTCCGCGGAGCAGGTCCCTGCCGGCCTCGCCGCCGAGCACGTCGTCGCCGTCGCCACCGCGGATCTTGTCGTTGCCACCGGGCACGTCCATCCCGCCGCCCTGGCCAAGCACGAAGGATTCGCCCGTATCGCCCACGATCGCGTCGGCGCCCGCGCCGCCGTTGATGTGGTCGTTGCCGAGGCCGCCGCAGATCACGTCGTCGCCGCCGAGGCCCGAGATCTTGTCGTTGCCGCCGAGGCCGGCGATCACGTCGGGGCCCTCGGTCCCGACCAGCTTGTCGTTGCCCTCGGTGCCGACGATGGTGGCCTCGAGGAATTCCGGTGGCGACGGCGGGTTGAAGCTCGCCACGTTGAAGCAGGTGACCGGCTCGGACTGAGCCGAGGCAGTGGGGGCGGCGACGCCGAGGATCACAAGGATCGCGGTACCGAGGAGCATGAGCTTGCGCATGAGGTGGCCTCTTGAAGTCGAAGTCGTTACTGACCGTAGTTCCAGCCTTACGCAGGGTGCAAACAACCTGCATCGGGTCCGGTAGCGGGACCGATGTCGGTTCGGCTGGGCTAGGCGCCGACGGGCTCGTCGGGCACCCGGTCGAACATGACCTCGCCGGCGAGAATGGCGAGCGCGAGGATCGACAGGGCGACCCCCGCCGCCAGGGACACGTAGATCCCCCAGCCGGGGCTCGACACGTCCTGCAGGAACGCGGGCTCCGAGCGATTGGCGATGGCGCTGATGTCGCTCAGGTCGTAGACCGCGGTCACGGCGACGATGCCACCCGCGATCAGCAGGCCGGCAGCGGTCCGCTTGCCGCTGAAGCTACGCGCGTGTGTCCAGGCCAGGTCGGCCCCGACGAAGGCCCCGCTCGCGATCATCACCCAGCCGTCGCTGTCCGTCCCGTTGGTCGAGAAGTGGAGCGTGGTCGTCCAGGGGCCGAGGCCGCCGACGACCATCGCCGCCGCAGCCGCGACGGCGGCCCAGAACAACACAGAGGGCTTGCGACGGTGATGCATCGGGACTCCGGAGGGCTTCCTCACTGTGCATCACGTGCCTCCAAAGCGCAACCTCGCGAACATGTGCGCCGACGGGGATCTCGGGCTACCCTCGACACGTGCTCCGGACGGCTGGGTTACTGCTGTGCGCGCTCGTGCTGCTCGCAGGCATTCCCGCGCTCGCCTACGCGAAGCCGCCCACGCCTGACCTGATCCAGCGGGCCGAGCGGATCGGGCAGCTCGACCGGTCCAGGGCGGACGTCTACCGGGCATACGCCATCGCCGCGCCCGAGCGCCTCCCGGCCGCCTTCCGGAGCGCGGCGCCCTGGGACGGGACGCTGACGCTGCTCCAGGTGCGTTACGACCTTCCACGGCTACGCCCGGCGGCCCGGCGGGAGATCCAGGCGCTTCTCGCTCCGCCGTCGTCGGGCGAGGCCTGTGACACCGAGGCGACCAGTCAGGCGAACGTCCTCGATTCGACCCACTTCCACATCACCTACGACGGCGTCGATGCGGGGCTCTCGGCCGCCGGCTACGCGACCTCGCTCGAGCAGTCGTGGCAGAAGGAGGTCGACTCGTTCGGCTGGGCAGCGCCTCCCGTCTACACGCCCAACCCGGCCTCCGGAAACCGCTACCACGTGCGCATCGACGATCTCGGGTCGGGGCTGTACGGGTTCGTGAGCCCGCAGGGCGACCACGCCGGGAGCGTCGGAGACAACCCCGCCACCAGCTGGAACGAGGGCGACGCCGAAGCGAGCTGCATGGTGCTGAACCGCGACTACAGCGGCTTCCCTTCACCTCCTCAAGCCTCACTCGACTCCACGACCGGCCACGAGTTCAACCACTCCATCCAGTTCGGCTACGGCGCGCTCCTGGGCGCGAACACTCCGGACGACAACTTCGTCGAAGGCGGCGCGACCTGGATGGAGGACGAGGCCCAGGACTCCGCGAACGACAACCGCTTTTACCTCTGGCCGGTCTTCCGCGACAGCATGGGCGACTACGACAACCCGCCGTACGCGTACTGGATCACGTTCCGCGGGCTGACGGAGCGCTACGGAACGGGCGTCGCCGGCGGCGCCGAGCAGGTGATGCAGGACTTCTGGGAGCTGACGAGCAAGAACACCGCGAGCAACCTCACGGCGATGGGGTCGGCGCTCGGCACACGCGGCACGACGCTGGCCGATGCCTTCCACGCCTACGCCGTGGCCGTGAAGTTCAACCGCACCTGTGGTGGCGGCTATGTCTATCCATACTGCTTCGAGGAGGGCGCCGGATACCTGTCGGTGGCCGACCCGACGCCCGTGGACCGAACGATCGCGAGCGTGGGCGGCAGCACGTCCGCCACGGTCGAGGACAACTACGCGCTCGCCTGGGTGGCGCTGCCGTCGAGCACGGGCGAGTACAACGTCACGCTGTCGACGTCGGGCGGCCAGCTTCGCGGCACCGTTGCATGCGACACCGGCAGCGGACTCGAGCTGAGCCCGCTCCCCGCGGTGGCGGCGAGCGGCCAGTCGAGCACGCTCGCGGGCTTCAACCCCTCGGGGTGCAATTCGCGGGTGCTCGTGGTGACCAACGAGGCGCAGACCGCCGCCAATCCGACGAGCTCCACGTCGCGGTCCTTCACGGTGAGCACGGCCGGCTCGTCTGCGTCCGCGCACACCCTGTCGGTAACTCGGGTCGGCTCCGGGAGCGGAGCCGTCACGAGCAACGACGGCCACATCGACTGCGGCAACGTTTGCTCGGAGACCTACGACTCCGCGACCGTCGTGACGCTGAGCGCGACGCCCGCCCCGGGGTCGAGCTTCACGGGCTGGACCGGAGACTGCTCCGGGATCGCCCCCTGCACGGTGACGATGAGCGAGAGCCACACCGTGCAGGCCAGCTTCGACTCCATCCCCGACACCAGCCCGCCGCAGACGGCGATCACCGGCGGCCCGAGCGGCAAGACGACCGACTCCGCGCCCACCTTCAGCTTCACTTCCTCCGAGCCCGGCTCGACGTTCACCTGCCGGCTCGACGACGGGCCCGAGATCGCCTGCGGGTCGCCCTACAGCCCGGGCACGCTGTCCGCGGGGGCGCACGCGTTCTCCGTATTCGCGCGGGACGCGGCCGGGAACGCGGATCAGACTCCCGCCACACGCGGCTTCACGATCCTGGCGCCCGCTCTCACCTCCGGAAGCGACGTCGTGGCACCCAGGATCTCGCGCCTGGGGCTGTCGCGGACCCGCTTCCGCGCCGCCCGCAGCGGCCCCGCGCTGGCGGCGGCACTGACCGGGACGCGCTTGTCGCTCACACTGTCCGAGCCCGCGACGGTCACGTTCCGCGTCAGGGGGCTCTCGGCCGGCCGCAGAATCCTGCTGCGCGGGCGCATCGTCCGCAAGCTCGCCGCCGGGACGAGCCGGCTGCGGTACCGCGGCCGCCTCGCCGGCCGCAGGCTGCGCCCGGGTCGCTACACGCTGATCGTGCGCGCCCGCGACGCGGCCGGGAACCGTTCCTCCGCGCAGCGCGTCAGCTTCAGGATTGTCCGCTAGACGTCCAGCACTCCGTCGATCGTGAGGAGAGCTCCGCAGGCCACGAGGCCCGCGGCCAGCAGGCGGCTCCCCCACCTGAGTGCTCGCCCCCAGGGCCCATCCGTGGGGCCGCGCGCCACGAGCGCGCTCAGAAGCGCCACGCCCAACGCCATCGCAGCGACGCTCACGAGAACGCCGCGATCCGCGCCGGCGCCGAGCGCCAGCACCAGGAGAGCGGGGCGGGCCACGGCGGGGATTGCGACCGGGATCAGGGCCGCGCGCCGGCCGGCGAGCGCCGGCTCGGGTGCGGGCGGGCGCCGGAACACGTCCACGGCTCCGACGAGCACCGCCAGCACTCCGGCGGCGAAGCGGAAGGACGGGTCGCTCACGTCGAGCGCGTCGAGCAGCGGGTCGCCGGCCGCCGCGGCCAGGCACACCAGGCCGGCGCCGACGGCTCCTCCCAGGGCAGCCAGCTCGAGCGCCGTGCGTGGCGGGCGGCCCGCCCGCGGCACGGCGAACGCTGCACGCGCAGGGTTCAGTGCCAGCAGCAGCGCCGCCGCCCACAGCAGGGCGGATGGCGTTTCTTCGTCCGGCGAGCTTTCGGTGCGGGCCCGTGCCTGAGCGCGGGCGATCGGGATCGTCCGGAGCAGCCCGGCGAGGGCGTGCTGCTGGTCGTCCATGCGCGTCTCGCCGTCCCGGAACCACGCGCCTTCGACGCGCGCCGGCCGGGGGTAGCGGGCCGCATCCTCGGCGTCGGACTGCGTTCGTATGGCGAGGCCCGCCACGCAGGCGGCACGCTCGGCGATCGGTGCCTCGAGGTCGGCCAGCCGGGCGTCGCGCCGAGCTGTCCTCCACCACCCGGTGAGCGCCTCGTCTACGACGCCGAACCAACCGCCGCGCGGCGTATAGCCGGCCCGCACGACCGCGCCCCAAGGCCCGTAGCGCTGACCGAGCCAGCGCGCCTGCACGCCCATCAGCTCGGCCTGCCGGCGCACGTAGTGCAGCTCGTCCGCCGTCAGCGGGGGACGTCCGCGCTCCGGGAAGCGCACCGTCTCCGACATGCCGTAGGCGGCCCAGTGATCGGGGATGGGCGGGAAGTGTCCCTCCTCATTATCGCGCTTCGTCGCCAGGTAGGCGCCGATCCGGTCGGCCGTCTCGCCCCAGCCCTCGCCGGGGAAGGCGAGGTGCAGGCGCGCGAGAGCCCAGTAGGCCTCGCCGGTGAAGTACTTGGAGTACTTGCCGCGGACGGGCGCCTCCCGGGCGCGGTCGTACTGCGCGTCTACGGCGCCCGACGCCTCGGTCTGAGCGACCAGGAAGCGGCCCATGCGGCGCATGACGTCGTCGTAGCGCGTCTCTCCCGTCATCTCCCGCCTGATGGTGAGTCCCGCCACCAGCAGCGCGGTCGCGCCGGTATCCACCTCCCCTGGGACGGGGGCGAACGCGGCCCAGCCGTCGTGCTGGAGCAGCCTGTCGAGGGCCCAGGCGGTGCCCCGGTCGGCGGACCGGAGCGCTCGCGGCAGTCCCGCGGCGGCCGCCTGGTAGAGGCCCATCGCGGCGCCGGCGTGGCGAACGACGTTGTACTCGGGCGGTGCCGAGTCGTTGTCGGCGTCGTAGAGATAGAGCCAGGTGCCGTCCGCGTGCTGGTTCCTCGCCAGCCAGTCGGTGGCCGCCTGGGCCGAGCGGGTGATCTCGGACGCGTTCACCGCCGGGCAGCGCTCCGGTGGCGCGGCCACGCCGAATACGAGGGCGAGCAGCAGCACCAGGCTGAGCGCGGCCCGCCCGAGCGCGATCATCGCGCCCGGCGGACCACCGGAAGAAGCAGCGCCGGGAGGGCGAACCAGGCGGTCAGCGGCAGTCGGCTGAACGCGACCACGGCGGCGGGAGCTCCGCGAACCGTCGTGCCGTCACGGTCCACCAGCTCGAGCGGGGCGCCGGCTGCGCCGGGCTCCACCCGGAAGCGAGCCAACCAGTCCAGGGCGCGCACCAGCGCCCGCCACATCCGCCCGCCGGGCGCCGCGAGGTCGACGCGCACGATGCGATCGCGAGTCGAAGGAACCGCCCAGATCACCATTACCGCCACGCCGAGGTAGGAGAAGACCTGCACCGACGCCGAGGCCTCGATCGTGAGGTGGAACACGACGGCGATCCAGACGGCCGCGTAGCGGGTCCGCCGCGACCACAGGCCGATCGCGATGAACAGCTCCGTGAGCACGATCAGCTTCGCCGCACCCGTGTGGAAGTCGCGGTCGGTCAGGACCGAGATCGCCCAGTCCGGCAGATGCCACGACTCGAGGTCGGCGCGGCCGCGCACGACGCGCTGCCAGGTGACCGTGCCTCCGAACCAGTCCGGGTCGAGGAGCTTGCTGAGCCCGGACGCGCCGTAGATCGCCGCGCACTCGAAGCGGAGCAGCCACAGCGGCCAGGCGGGCGCCGACAGGGCCAGCGCCGGCAGCCGGCGGCGACGGCGGATCCAAGCGTCCAGCGACAGCTCGCGTCCGCACGGTGCCACCGCGAGGATTCCGAGCACGATCACGAGATAGGCCCGGTTGTTGTGGAAATGCGTCGTCGAGAGGAACAGGTTGTAGGCGACGATCGAGAAGGTGGTGGCAGTGGCAAGCCGGGTGAGGAGGCCGAGCGACATCGCGACGGCCGCCACGACGGCGAGCCAGAGCAGCCCGACGTAGACGGCCTCGGGCAGCTCGGGATACCAGGAGGCGTACGGCTGGTAGAACGCGTCGCTGTAGACGCGCCCGTCCAGCGCGTCCGATAGGAACGGCTGGAGATGGAGGAGCACGGCCGGGCCCGCCAGCGCGCGGAGCAGCGCCAGCGAGCGCATGCTGACCGGGCGCGCGAGCAGCCGGTCGAAGGAGGCGACAGCCGCCCGGACCCGGCGCGGCGCGCCGATCGCGGCCGCGTTCACCCGGACTCCTCGCGTATGCCGCTGCGGAACACCTCGACCCGGGGCCGGTCAGCGTTGTGCCACGCGGTGACCCTCGCCTCCAGGTAGCGGGTCTCACGGTCGCGCGGCGTGTTGCGGGCGACCCAGTCGAGCGCCGCCCTCAGGAACGCGAGCTGATTGTCGAGCCCGGCGTCGGCGTGATGGCGGAATACGGGATAGCTGAGCCCGCGGTCCCGCACGAGCTGATCCCAGCGGTAGCCGGACCACGGCTGCTCGACCGGGATGCGGCGGCCGTCGGCGGTCACCCGGACCACGTCCGCACGCCAGGTGCTCGACTCCGGGAACATCTGGAACGCGAACTCCTTGTGATCGGCCCAGTAGCCGCGCGCCACGAAGAACAGCTGGACGACCACGACGGCCAGCACCACGACCCGGCGCCCGACGACCCTGGCCTTCGAGTTCACGTGGGTACGATGACACGGCGCGGCGCCCGCTCCCGGCGCCGGTGCCACAGCTCCGAGGCCAGCAGGACGACGCACGGCGGCACGGTCCCGGGTAGCGAGTCGGTGACCAGGAAGAGCTGGTTCCAGGCCTCGGCCGCCACCAGTGTCGCCACCGCGAGCACGGCCTGGGGGCGCCGCTCCGCGGCGAGGATCCCGCCCACGAGCCCGGCGATGAAGTAGTCGCCGTAGTCGGTCGCGGTATGCCCGATGTCCGCCACCTGCAGGCGCGGCAGGTGCTCGGCGGGCGCGGCCGCGTTGAACGTGGCGTTCTGCGCCTCCCAGAGGTGGCCGAAGATGAAGATGGAGTCGATCACCGTCATCGCCACCACGCCGACCTTCAGCACGAGCAGCGGCGCCGATCCCGCGAGCAGCCTTCCCAGCGTCACAACCGAGCCGACGATCATCAGGAGGCGGCTGGCACGCCCGAGGGGGCCCTCGGGGTCGGCTATCGCGCACGCGAGCAGCGGAACGATCGCCAGCGCAAGCCACGGCCGGGCGCCGTGCGCGGCCCAGCCGAGCGCGAGCGCCGCGCCGGGCGGCACGAGCACCAGGGCGATCCACGTGAGCACGTCGGCGCTCGCCGCGGCGAGGCTGATGGCGAGGACGGTCGCTACCACCGACGCCGGGCCGACGAACGCCCAGCCGCGGCCGCTCAACCGCTCGAGAAACACCGGAACGCCCGCAGCGGGGAGCGCCACGCAGGATGCCTGTGCGGCATCCAGGACGAACGTGTCCAGGTCGAAATACACGCGTGGGAGAGTGGCAGTCCGGTCGTCAAAACGGAGTGTGCGCTATCGCTCACACGACGGATTCGGGGTGCGAGAGGGTGTGCCCATGGATCGGTGGACCTCGAGAGTGCAGGCGAAGGCAGCGCCCGAGCGGCTCCTCGAGGTGCTCACGCATCCCGACCAGATCCGGCGCTGGTCGCCGGTCGACTTCGACGTCGACGACCTCGAGAGCCGTCGCCTCGCGGCGGGCACGAGGACGAAGGTGACCGGCCGGCTCGCCGGCGTGCCGGTGAGCTTCGACGTCGAGGTGCACACCGCCGAGCCGGACCGGCTGGAGCTGTCGGCTGAAGGCCCGATCGGGCTGGAGGTCGTCTACGAGCTCGCCGACGCCGACCAGGGGTCAGAGATGACCGCGTCGGTCCGGGTCCGCCGCGGCCGCGGCATCACGGGCCGCGTCGTCGCGACCGCCGCGACCTCGCTCCTCACCGCCGGCGCTCTCGACGGAGCGGCGGGACGGATCGCGCGGGTCGCCGAGGCGCAGCCGTACGCCACCGCGGCCTGAGTCAGGCGCTCAGCGGAAGTCGTCGGCGCCCAGGAGGTCCAGGCGGAGCGCTGTCCCGATGGTCTCCGCTTCGGCTAGCAGCGACTCGCGCCCGAGGCGGTCGGCGGCGAGCCGGATCGTGTCGAGGCACTCGTCGAGAAAGCGGTCGAAGGTGGCCACGGCATGGTTGCTCGCCACGACGTCGCTCCACGCCCCGCAGCCGCCGCAGCGGAGCAGCAGCCACCAGTCCGCCGGCCCGGACTCGGTCCAGGTCACCGGATATACGAAGCCCTCGCCGCACTCGCGGCACTGGTGCAGATCGGTGGCCTCGCTCGGCTGATCCAGGTGCTCGCGCGGTTCGAGGCGGCGTAGCCAGTGGCGGAATCGAGACATGGACATCCAGCGAGTCCTTCCGGGGGCGGGTGCGAGTGCTGCAGTGCCGGCGGGCCAGTGCCGGCCAAAGGGCTACTCCGAAGGTACCCGGGACGTGGCCGAAGCGCAAGAACCGATTGCGCCTCGCCCCCGCGCGGGCCGGCGTTATTCGTGGGTGACGAGGTCGGACGGAGACTGAAGCCGCTGGGTCGCGAGCAGCCTGTGCACCTGCTGAATTGCGATCGATCCGGCGCCGACGGCCGAGGCGACCCGCTTGACGGCCCCGCTCCGCATGTCGCCCGCCGCGAACACCCCGGGCATGCTGGTCTCGAGCAGGAAGGGGTCGCGCTCGAGCGGCCACCCCGAGCCCTCGCCGATATCGGAGCCGGTCAGGACGAAGCCGCGCGAGTCGCGGGCGATTTCGGGCGGCAGCCAATCGGTGCGTGGACGGGCCCCGATCATCAGGAACAGGCCCTGGGCGGGCACCGTCTCGTCCTCGCCGCCGGCCGTGCGTAGGACAAGCCGCTCGAGCCAGCCGTCCCCGCCGCCGCCCACGACCTCGGTGGCGAGGCGCACGTCCACGTTGGCCGTGGCCTCGATTTGGCGGACGAGGTAGTGCGACATCCCGGCCGCCAGCGACTGGGCTCGCGCGACGAGCGTCACCCGGCGGGCGTAGCGCGCGAGATGCAGAGCCGCCTGGCCGGCGGAGTTCGCGCCGCCGACGACGAAGACCTCAAAGCCGGTCAGGCCGTGGGCCTCCGAAGCGGGCCCGCCGTAGAAAACGCCCGCCCCATTGAACTCCTCGAGCTCGGGGACGCCGAGGCGGCGGTAGGCCGCCCCGGTGGCGAGGATTACCGAGCGGGCCGTCACCGCGCCGTGCCGCGAGAGCATGACCTGAAGCCGGTCGCCGTCGCGGCCTAGGCCGATGGCGCACTGCATGAAGGCGAACTTGGCGCCTAGGACCCAGGCCTGCTCGTACGCCTGCTCCGCCAGCCGGCCGCCGCTTACGCCGCGCGGGAAGCCGAGGTAGTTGCGGATCAGCGAGCTCGAGGTCGCCTGGCCTCCGACGCCGCCCTCGTCAACCACAAGCGTGCTGAAGCCCTCCGACGCCCCGTACACGGCCGCGGACAGGCCCGCGGGCCCGGAGCCGACGATCACGACGTCGTAGTCGCTCTGCAGGGGATCCACGGCGGCCCCGCCGGCCCCGCCGACCTGTTCGTCGCTCGGGTTGGACAGGACCTCGCCGTTCGGGAGGATCATTGCCGGCAGCTCCAAATCGCCATCCACCTGGGAGAGCAGCTCGCGGCCCTTGGGGGAGTCGGCAAGACAGAACGCGTGCGGCATCGCGCAGCGCTCGAGGATGTCGCGCAGTTCGTAGGCCCGGCCCGACCACGACTCACCCACGACGTGGATCGTGTGCGGCGCCACCCGCCGCGAGCGCGACCACTCGACCAGGAAGCCCGAGACGGCGTGGTGGAACACCTCGTCGGGTGCGCCCGACGGACGCAGCACGTAGTAGTCGATCCGGCCGTGCGCCACCGCATCGAAGATCGCCTCGCCCGTCGGGCGGTCCCCCCAAGCGGCCCACTCGATCAGAAGCCCGCGCTTGGCGTGCGGATGGATCTGATGCACGCGCCCGAGCAGCTCACTGCCGGTCATGCCCGACAGCCACTGCGGCGCCAGCACGAGCGCGACCTCCCGGCCCTCCCCGGCAAGCTTCTCGAGCGTGCGCAGCCCGTCCGCGCACGAGCGCTCGGAGAGCACCGTGTAATCCCGCGAATAGCGGTCCAGGAGCTCCGACTCAACCTCCCGGAGGGCGTCTGGATCGTCGTCGACGGCAAGCAGGACAGGACCGGACATGCCGCCGACTCTAGTGGGCGCTGCCATCGACGAACTCGACGTATCGACGCCAAGGGTCGCGCCCATTCCCGCCCACAAGCTCGAGCAGGCGAACGCGATCGAGCCAGTCTGGCGCGTGATCACGGACGACGCCGTAGCTTCCCCATCTCCACTCAGCGGGCCGCGTGCACAGACCTGCCTCAACTGGGTTCAGAGCCAGGTAGCGAAGTGCCGTCCAGAGCTGACTATCGCCCCGGATCCGGACCGCGCCATATCGGCCCTGGAAGAGATGCCCGACGCGGTCGTGTCGCTCGTTGAAGGTCTGGGCGTACAGGCCGTGGAGCGCCTGCATCCCGACTGCGAGATTCGCGTCCGGCGTCTGCAGGACAAGGTGGACGTGGTTCGCCATCAGGCAGTAGGCAAGGCATCGCCAGTGCCGCTTCTCGACGACACGGCCGAACAGCCGGAGATACGTTTGACGATCGAGGTCGTCCAGATAGATCGCCTGCTTCGCGTTCCCACGCGCGTACACGTGAAAGACCCCGTTCTCGACCTCCTCCCGGAGTGGCCGTGCCATGCCGGTTGAAGTCGTAAGCGAGCACTCCCCTCCCCCTGCGCACCCCGACTTAAGGGGTCAGACCCCTTGAGTGCAAACGACTTAAGGGGTCAGACCCCTTGAGTGGGAGGGACTTAAGGGGTCTGACCCCTGCTCGTGGGCTACTCGTAGACGACGAGGTCGGGCTTGGGACGCAGGCCCAGCACCTGGGCGGGCCTCATCAGGTTCTCGTCCTCGTGGTAGAAGAGCTTGAAGCCATTGAAGCGGCGGCGCAGGTCGCGGGTGAACTCGCGGTACTTCGAGATCTTGTTCGGCTGGTCGCCGAAGCCGTCGACGTTCACGACCAGCGCGATGCCCGGGTCGCGCCTCAGCTCGTGCTCTGACCGGATCATGTCGCGGGTGAAGCGGTGCACCACGAGCAGCTTCTGCGGGAGGTGGTTCTCCCGGACGATGCCGGCCAGGTAGCGCGACACCTCGTTCACGGTCGCCGCGTCCGTCGAGCCGATCTGCTGGGCGGGGAGCACCGGCGGCCTGACGCTCCACTCGGGATCGAGCGCCAGACCCACGTCGGGCTCCTTAAGCCAGCGCTCGAGCGCCTTCGCCTCCTGTAGGAAGGGCGCGTAGCCGGGCTGGATGTCGAGCACGAGCAGCATCTTGTGCGCCCGGGCCACGCGCAGGTAGCGCCCGATCGTCGCGTCGTCCTGGCGCATTGAGTGGTCGCCGCCCTCGCCCGCCTCGCTCGTCACGATCGCGGCGATCAACTCGAACGCCGGTAGCACCGGGCGGCGCGGTCGCGCGTACGGGCGCGCCTGGCGCTCGAGCCGCCGCGCCGCGCGGCGCGGGGAGCCGATCCCGAGCGCGCCGAGCTCGTCGTCCTGCGGCGCGCCGTAGTAGGCGACCACGCGAAAGTCGGGGAGGATCGTGCGACCGCCGCGCGGCAGCGCGGCCGGCTTCGGCTCGGGGCTCGCCTCCGGCCCGCCGTCGCCGTCGCCGCCGAAGGCCAGGAGGCCGCCGGCGA
>JBKPSR010000113.1:0-37639 GCA_046735115.1 Actinomycetota bacterium | reverse complement strand
TCGCTCACCACGCGGATTGAACGGCAGGTGGCAGTAGACCGCAGCACGTGCTCTCGCCTTCCAAGCACGAGGTCGCCCGTTAGGAGCTCGCCCGTTCGAGCCGGGCACCGCCCATACTCCCGCTCTCCGACGCGGAACCGCCGCTAGCACGCCTGACCACTCCTGCTTGTCGCGCAAGCATCAGCGCCGCTGAGCAGCCCACTGCTGTTCCGATGGGCGAGGGCCGGCGGCACGGCTCCCACGACCCCGCCCGCTCAGCAGGAGCGGGCGCGGTCGCGGTCAAGGGCGCTCAGCGGAAAC
This sequence comes from Actinomycetota bacterium, assembly GCA_046735115.1. Taxonomy (GTDB): domain Bacteria; phylum Actinomycetota; class Thermoleophilia; order Solirubrobacterales; family Thermoleophilaceae; genus JACVRW01. The sequence continues at coordinate 37,339 of JBKPSR010000113.1, read as the reverse complement.
GACGGGGGAACTGCTTGATGATGCCGGTGCTGATCGCGTCGGCCATCATCAGGATGTGCCGATGGATGCGGTCGTAGTCGCGGATGTCCGCCGGGAAGTCGCCGCCCAGCCGGTGCGCGGCCTCGTCCAGCGTCTGATCCAGGTGGCCGCGCATCAGACGGCTGATCCTCGCGAAGGGCAGGAAGCGCGGGTTGGCGTTGCTCAGGAAACGGGCGATCTGGCGGCCGTTGCGATACCACGCTTGCTTGGCGGCCGCGAACCCCGCGTCGTCGCCGGCCTTCGCCGCCTGGAGCAGCTCAACCGCTCCGCTGATGTGCTCCTTGAGGAGCGCCGTCAGGCGGTTGCCTGCTCGGCGGCCGTAGTAGGGCTTGATCGCGTTGCCGATGTCCTCCTGATTGCGCAGCAGCCGCGCGGCGGTCGGGTCGAAGTCCGGGACGCCCGCTGCGAAGCTGACGATCGCCAGCCTCGTCCAGGTGATGTGGTCCTCCCAGAGCTTGCGCATCGCGTCGTGGAAGCGCACCTGCTTCGCGGTCGGCGCCGCCGCCGCGGTCGCGTGGGCGTGTCCGGCGGTGGCGTGTCCCTCCTGCGTTGCTGAGATCGCCAACACGACGACCATGCTGGCGACGGCGAGCAGGCCCGCGAGCGTGAGTGTGGTTCGCCGGCCTGCGTAGGTGCTGCTATTCATCGTGCTACCTCCTGTGTCAAGGGCGACCGGCGGTCGCCCACGGATCGACTAAGCCGCAAGGCGAAAACGAGGCCGAGCGCCTCGACCAGCTTGGTCGTCGCCCCGACCGCGTCGAGCGGCTCCGCGCGCGGCTCCAGCAGCGGAATCCCGGTGATGCGGCTAGCCGCGTAGAAACCAATCAAGCCCGCCAGCAGCAGCGCGGCGCCCCGGGCCGCGCGCAGGCTGCCGGGACGGATCGCAAGCGCGGTGGCGGCCGCAACCAGCATCCCGGCGGCGACGGCGAACGCGACACCGAGCTGCGGCGCCTCGCGCAGATGTTCGGGGACCAGGCCGGCGTGCGCACCCGCGCTGATGGCACAGGCGCCGACCGCGGTCCTCGCCGCTACAGCGCGCCTAAGCGGGATTGAGGCGTGCTGATCGGCTGCGGTCGGACGCACCCCTGCTTAGCGCGCACCGACCGGCCGTTCTTACCCCTGGTCACGCGCGGCCTCGGTCGCCCGGCGGGCGAGGGCTGCGCTTGCGTGAGCCACCGTCTTAACGCATCAAGCGTGCTCGCGTGCGTGCGACACCGCGAACCGCACGCACACTACTGTCGGGTTCGAGCGAGGATCAGGAGTCTTGGCAATCGCCGCCGTCGCTTCCGCAAATCGCGCGAAACGGCAGTGCCGGAGCTGCGCCGGCGAGCTGGATTAGTTGAGCGCGGCGCGGACGCGTTCGCCGAGCGCTGCGAGCCTATCGCTGGGCTCATTGGAGTAGACGAAGCGCACATGGCGTGGGGCGACGGTCTCGCCCCACGCGGTCATCGGCGTGGCGGCGACGTTGTGCTCGAGCAACGCGGCGGAGAGGTCCGGCGCGCTCGTGCCCGCTGCCTCGGCGTCGAACAGCAGCGACCAGCCCCCATGTGCTGGGATCGCCGGAAGCCCGGCGAGCTGCTCCATCGTTGCGTCGTGGCGGCGCTCCCACTCGGCGACCCCGGCCGCGTGATCATCCGCGCGCAGCGCCGCAATCGCACCGAGCTGGTTGAAGCCGCTGGCGACGAGCCCGTTGTAGATGTGGACCATGCCGAGCTGGGCCGTGTCCCTCTCGGAGGCGACGATCCAGCCGATCCGCCATCCGATCATCCGCTGTTCAAAGGCAACGCCGCCGAGCGTGACCGTGAGATCGCGCATTCCCTCCAGCGCTGCGGGCACGACGACCTTCCTCCTCCCGAAGACGATCGCCTCCATCGCGCTCCAGTAGAGGAGCCGGATCTGCCGCTCGGTGCAAATGCGCTGCACCGTCATCCATTCCTCGTCGTTCAGGGCCCATCCAGACGGGAACGACGGGTTGCCGAAGAAGATGGCCCGCGTGCGATCCGAGACGGCCGCCTCCAGCGCGTCGAGGTCCCAGCGCCAGCCGTGTGCAGTGGGGTGCAGCGGAACCAGCCGCGGAACGTCGCCGGCCAGCCGCACTCGCTGGAGCATCCCTGCATAAGTCGGATCGGGGACGATCACCTCGTCGCCGGGATCGGTCAATGCGAGCAGTGCGTCGAGCATGTTGTCCCCCTCGCCCGAGGTGATCACTACCTCGCTCTCGGGGTCGTACTGGGGCCCGCCGCGCCGGACGATGAGGCGCGCAACCTCGGACTTGAGCTCGCCCATGCCCGTGAACGGGAGCCACGAGTTCGCCGCATCGCTGCCCACCGCCGCCCGCGTCGCCTCAACCGCCGCGGCCGGCGGCGGGATGTCGGTATCCAGGTTCTCCATGCGCAGGATCTCGGGATCGCTGCCGGCCGCCGCCGCGACCTTGTCGATCGAGAACCCGGGGATGCCTCTTAGCCGCTCCCCCACGCGTGGACACTATCCGGCGGCGGGCTGTCACGCACGCTGTGCCGGCGCCGTAATTCCGAGGGCGCGGCCGCGGCTCGAAACCGCCGAACTCGAAGACTGGTTGATCACGGCCCGGCGCCGCTAGGACGGTGAAGCGGCAAACCGCAGCAGAGCGCAGCAGCGAGGCGCGGCCCATCGCTCGCCAACCGGAATTGAGCAGCAGACCGCAGTGGACCGCAGCAGCTGCTCGCGCCTTACAAGCAGGAGGCCGCCCGTTCGAGCGGCTCACCACCCATGGTGAGGAGCGTCCGAGCGGATAGTCGACCGTGAGTCTTGCGGCGGGTGGAACCGGATGCGATGCTGGGCCTGAACCGCGTCCGAGGAGCCGCTCAGATGTGCGTCCGCCACGCTGTCCGCGCAGGGATCGTTGCGCTGCTGGCCCTTTTGGTCGGAGCCGGCAGCGCGTCCGCGGCGACCGATCACGTCGTGATCACAGGTGGTGCGGTGGTTCCGGCGGGCCAGACTGCCGGCGATGTCGTCGTGCTCGACGGGACGGTCAGGATCGCGGGACGTGTCACCGGCGACGTTGTATCGGTGAGCGGGCCCGTCCGGCTGACGGGCCGTGTTGATGGCGACCTGATCGCCGTGTCCGACCGAGCCTTCCTCGGTCCTACGGCGCGCGTGGGCGGCGACCTGCGCTACGGCGACGAGCGGCCGGTGCTCGTACGCGGCGCCAGGGTGGGCGGCGAGATCAGCAATGAGGACTGGAGCGACGCGGCGAACGGGTGGGGTTGGCTGAGCTTGCTCGGGTGGTGGTTGGCGGTGTCCGTTTCGACGCTGATCGTCGGCGTCCTGCTCGTCTTGCTGGCGCCGGCCGCGCTCTACGCGGCGGAGCGAGCCGTGCGCGAGCGGCTCGGCGCCACGGTCGCCTGGGGTGTCGCGATCGCAATCGGCGTGCCGCTGCTGGCGGTCCTGGCGCTCGTCACGCTGGTGGGCATCCCGTTCGGCGTCGCGCTGCTGTTGGCCGCGGTTCCCGTGCTGCTCGTCGCGTACGTCACGAGCGCCTGGCTCGTGGGGCGCCGTGTGCTGGGCAACCGCTCGGCGTCGCCATGGGCGGCGCTGTTTGCGGGCTGGGGAATCCTGCGGCTGCTGGCCCTGATTCCGGTCGTCGGCGCTCTCGTTGGGCTCGCGGCGACGGTGGTGGGGCTGGGAGCGCTGGCCGTGGCGCTCTGGCGCGCCGGCAGGCCGAGCGCGCCTACTCCGGGGCCCGAGGCGCCGGCTCCAGGCCGTCCCGCACCAGCCGCGTGACGGCGGCACACAGCAGGACGCGGGCCCGAGCACCTAGGGCTGCTTCGACGAGCGTCCGTCACTACGACGGTTTCCCTGCACGGTCTGCCCGCAGGCCGCGCGGCGGCAACCGATCGCCGCTCAAGCATCTGGCGCGGGTCTGCTCCAGGCTTCGGCCCTTTCATAACCCCTGGTAGGTAGCGAAGTCATCAATCAGCGGCTTGTGGCGCCGCTATCGCCCGCCTTACGCTCCAATCGCCCCACCATCGACACGAGGGGACTAGCGTGGTGATCGACTGCGAACAGCCGTCGCCCGTCGCTCGTTTCGGAAAATGGGTCCGAATTGACGGCGGCCCGATGGCCCTGGCCGCGCGGCGACTCGCGACGATCGCGGTGACCATGCTCGCCGTGATCGGCCCTTGGACGGCAGACGCTGCGGCCGACCCCGTAATCGCGGCGGCCGGCGACATCGGCTGCGACCCAAGCGACCCCGGCTACAACGGCGGCCGCGGGACTGCGCACCGCTGCCGTCAGCGTGCCACCTCAAACCTTCTCGTCGGGGCCGGTCTTGCAGCCGTGCTCCCGCTCGGCGACATCCAGTACGACAGCCCGTCGGCGTCAAACCTCAAGGCGGTCTACGACCGAACCTGGGGACGCGTGAGGTCCATCAGCCATCCGGTGCTCGGCAACCACGACGGGGCCGGCGACTCCTACTTCGACTACTTCAATGGGACGGGTGCGGCCAAGGGGCGCGCCGGCCGGCGTGGGCGGGGCTACTACAGCTACAACGTCGGCGCCTGGCATCTCGTCGCGCTGAATTCAAACTGCACCCGAGTCTCGTGCGGCGCGGGGTCGATCCAAGAGCGCTGGCTGCGTGCCGATCTCAAGCGCCATCCGTCGGCGTGCACGCTCGCTTACTGGCACCACCCGCGCTACAGCTCGGGCCACGACGGCAGCCACATCACGCTGCACGCGTTCTGGAAGGACCTTTACAAGGCGGGTGCCGAGGTAGTCCTGTCCGGCCACAGCCATGACTACGAACGCTTCGCTCCGCGCAACGGCGCCGGCAAGACGAGCAGGATCGGCATCCGCCAGTTCGTGGTCGGCACGGGTGGCGCGTTCATGACCGGGCTTGGGTCGTCGCGGCTCGGGGGAAGCCAGGTCGCCCAGAACGACACCTTCGGAGTCCTGAAACTCACCCTTCACCCCAGGCGCTACGGCTGGCGGTTCGTCCCGATAGCGGGAAAGACGTGGACGGACTCCGGCTCCGGCCGGTGCCACGGCCCAAGAAGGACGTAAGCCCCGCCCGCGCGTCTCGCGTGCAGGCACCCGATCGCATCCAGGATCACGGGCCGGAGGCGCTGGTCGTGTTGGCCACTTCCTAAGGATCGCGGGCGAGGTACCGCTCGCCGGCATGGAGCACAAGTCGCCGGTGGCGGACGGTGTCTCGAACGACAACCGATCCCTTCGTCACGAGGGTGAGCGTGCCGTCGCAGCGGTCAGCCACAAGCCAGCGCGTCCCGCGCACGGTCGCCTGACTGTGGCGACCGTGGGTGCGGAAACGCCCGCCGTGGTCATGCCCCCACAGATGGTTCGGGCGCCGCCTCCGCGCGGATGCGGCGGACGTCGCCCCGAGAGGCGCGTGCCGGCCGGACCGCGGGCAGGCGCGGCCGCGGAGGTAGAGGTCGACGTAGCCCCGGCGACCCTGGCGCAGCTGGAACCGTCCGCCGCCGAACCGGCCGGTCTGGGTGCGCCCGGAGGGCAGCGCAGAGGTGAGCGCGATCGTCGCGTGGCTCGCGGCGATCTCGCTTTCAAGCGGAACCTCGGCGTCGGTCGCCAGCCGCACGAACCTGCCGCTTCCAGGCCGCCGGATCAGAACGCGGCCGGCCACGGGATGCAGAACTACACTCGAGCCGAGCGTCGGCCGCAGTTGGTCTGCGGGACTCTCATCGCCGCCGAGGTCCGGCTGCGGTCCGCCGCCCTCGGGAGGGTCGGGTGGAGAGGAGGTCGTGAAGATGTGGTCAGACCCAACGGTCTTGTCCTTGGTGCCGCCGCCGTTCCACGCGACGATGCGGTAGTGATACGTCGATCCGGCCGAGAGTCCGGTGATCACGGCCGATACCGGCTGCCACGCCTTGGACTTGGGAAGGGTCGTCTGGGTCGTCGTAGCGCCGTAGCCCGTACTCGCGCCGTACTCGAAGTAGTACGTCGTCGGCTTGTCGCTCGGGTTGATTGAACCCTGCAGAATCGCGCCTGACTGAGTCACGTTCGTGGGATCCCCGAAGAGGACGCCGGGCGCAGCCGCGAACGCGGGGCCCACGCACACGAGCAGCAGGACAGCCAATCCAGTCACTAGCGCGAAGCGACGTCGAGGAGCCATCCGGGACGTATCGACCTGCCGGCGCCGGCGCTCGAGCGGACATCCGTCCAAGCCCGGCGCCAAGAGGACCTTCCGGATCCAGCGCAGCCGCTTCATGGGAAGCCATCACGATCCTGAAGAGCGACAATGACGACAGCCGGGTTGCGTATGCGCGACCGATCCAGATCGACGTGGGGCAGCGTATGTTGGAGGAGCAGGAGATCTGGCAGGAGCGGCCTACCGGTGGCTTGGTCGATGCCTCGCTGCTCACCAGGCCGTGGCAGGAGGTTCTGCGGCTGATACACGATGGTGGCGCGCCACAGCCGCCGATAGCCCATCTCTCCGGTCGGCGACTGATCGATCTGGGGGAAGGGCACGCGGCGCTTGCGATGCCGGCAACCGACTGGTTCTTGGGTCCGAAGGGACGACTGGACAGCGGAGTCTTCACCTTTCTGGCGGACATGACGCACTTCTACGCCGTTCTGTCCACGCTGCCCGCGGGAGCCAGCTGTGCCACGGCCGAGCTGTCGATGACTTTTCTAGGCGACCCGCCCTATGGGGGAGGCGAGCTCACGAGTCGCAGCGAGGTGGTCTATGAAGACCAACGCAACGCGCTCGCCGTGGGCCTGGTCTGCGACAACGAGGGCCGACCAGTCGCCCACAGCACCTCCCGCTATTTCCTGTTTCCGGCGGGAACGTCGGGCCCCCGTCCCGCCGAGGCCACGTTCGGGGAGAAAGGGACCCGACAGAGGCCGCACCCGGTCTTTCGGTCGTGCGGCCCAACGATCTCCCCGCTCGATGACCACACCCTTAAGCGCCGCAGCGGCCTCGAGATCCTCCAGGCGCAGCTGGCGGGGGAATGCATACCGCCTCCTCTGGATCGGCTCACCGGCATGCGGTTGACGGCCGCTTCCGACGGACTCGTCGTCTACTCGTTGCCCGCGCACGGGTGGCTCCTGCAGGAGATCGGGACCGTCTTCGGCGGCATGATCGCCTTGTTGGCGAAGAGCGCCACGGCAGGCGCAGTGCAGGCGGTCGCCGGCAGCGGCACCCGATTCACCGCGCTGGACCTCAAGGTGAACTTCCTCCGACCGGCGGATGCCGACGGCACGGACCTTTCAGCGACAGGGAGGGTGATCCATCGCGGCAGACGCCTCACAATCGCCAATACAGAGGTGACCCATCTAGGGCGGTCGGTAGCGATCGCGACGGGAACCACAGCGCTCGCTCCGGAGTCGCCCGCGCGCTGAGCGAGTCGGCCGGCGGCGGGGGCGCTACCCTCGTACTACGGGTCGGGCATCCGTTCGACCGAAGCAGTGCCCCGCGTCCCGCAGTTGTTGCCTTCGAGCACCCTCCGCGTCTCGCAGTGCACATATCCCGGGAGGGACCAAGATGGCAACAGGAACCGTGAAGTGGTTCAGCGATGACAAGGGCTATGGGTTCATCACACCCGATGAGCCGGGCAAGGATCTGTTCGTGCATCACAACGCGATCCAGGGCAGCGGCTTCAAGTCACTGGCCGAAGGCGCGAAGGTGAGCTACGACGCCGAGCAGGGCACCAAGGGCCCGGCGGCCGCGAACGTCCAGGTGCTGTAAGCCGCGACATGGCCTCGACCGGCAAGAGAAAGACCACGATGGCGAAGCTCAACCGGGAACGCAGGCTCCTCGAGCGTCGGCTGGAGAAGAAGGCCAAGAAGGACGCGAGGAAGCGGGCGGCGGCAGACGATTCAGCCCCGCCCAGCGACACGCTAGGCGAGGGCCTGCAGCCGCGCCCGTAGCGCAAGCTCGATCTCGAAGCGAGCGTCCGGATCGTCGATGGCGTGTCCGAGTAGCTCGCGCAGGCCACGGATCCGGTAGCGGGCCGTCTGAGGATGCACGCCGAGCGCACGCGCCATCGCTGCGGCGTTACCCCGTTGCTGCATATATGCGAGCGCCGTCTCCTCCATGCGCCGGCGGGCCTTGGGCGTAAGCGCTGCGAGCGGAGCGAGCCATCTCGTGGCGATCCGCTCCGCGAGGGCGGTGTTCTCGAAGAGCAGAAGCTTGGTCAGGACGTCGTCGGCGCGTACGAGGCCGGGCGTCTCGAACGCGCCTGCCTCGACGGCCCGCAGGGTCGCGCGCGCCAACGACCAGGAGGCGGCGAGCGAGCTCGCTGGACCGGTCGGGCCCAGCACGGCGGCGTGCACGCCCATTCCGGCGCTCTCGATTGCTCGATCGATCTGGCTGGGCCGCCCTGGCCCGTCGGGGTCGGGGACGATCGCACAGCCGAGGCCATCCAGCCCGGCGGCGAGCGCGTCGGCCGGCAGCCGCGTTACCAAGCGCTCGAGCTGCTCCTCCTTGCAGGCGAGCGCTGCGGCGGTACGCGGCACTCGCCACCCCACTGCCTCGGCGGCGGCCCGCAGATCCGCCTCGTCCGCCGGCGGCTCTCGTACGAGCGCGGCCACGAGCTCGTGGTGCCGGCGACGGCGTTCGCCCTCGAGCTGCGCGCGGGCTTCGGCGTAGCCCTCGACCGAGTCCGCCGAGAGTGTCTCGATATAGGCGAAGATCGACTCGGCAAGCAGGCTGAGCACATCGGGCTCGACGCCCGCGCGCGTGGCGGCGGCGGCCAGCCGTCGCCATGCAACCCGGGCGCCCACGCGATAGGCGGACTGAAGGGCGTCCAGCGTGCGTCCCTGGCGCAGCTCGCCGCTGCCCAGGGCCACGTACACCTCGCGGCCTGGGCCGCGCGCCCCGGATGGGCTTCGGATCAGCTCTACGAATTGTCGAAGCGCCTCGGTCACGCCGGTCCGGACGCCGCGCCCGAACGATCCCTCGAGTGGGCGCGCGTAGCCCGGCACCTCCCGGGCGATCGTGGCGAGGATCTCGTCGGTGGTCGCCTCGAGCTCGGGCTCGATCAGGTCGGCGATCTCCGGGGGCAGGGAGCGCCAGGGCTCCCTGCTGAGATTCTTATCACTCAAATGAGTAAAACGCGGGTCGAAGTTCACGCCCAACAGCGTACTGATATGTGCCGAAGACGGGAAAACTAGGTGCATGACCAAGTTGGAGAAGCGTGTCAACATCGCCGCCGTGGTACTGCCCTTCGTCGCCTTCCTCACAGCGATCGTGTTGCTGTGGAACAGCGCCGTGGCGGGTACCGACCTCGCGATCCTGGCCGTCCTGTACGTGGTGACCGGATTCGGCGTCACCGTCGGCTTCCATCGCCTCCTCACCCATCGCTCGTTCCAGGTCCCGAAGCCGCTCGAGTACGCGTTCGCGATCGTCGGCTCGATGGCTGTGCAGGGTCCGGTCATGAGCTGGGTGGCGGACCACCGCAAGCACCACGCCCATGCCGACGAGGAGGGCGATCCGCACAGCCCGCATGTCGGGCACGGTGACGGGGCGTCCGGCGTGCTGCGCGGGCTCTGGCACGCACACACGGGCTGGCTGTTCTCGACTCAGGGTCAAGCCAGCGCCAGCCGCTACGCGAAGGACCTCTACGAGGATCCGGGCATGCGGCTCATCAATCGCCGCTTCCCGATGCTGGTGCTGCTCAGCCTGGCCGTCCCGGCGTTGGCCGGCTGGGCCCTTACAGGCACGCTCGCCGGGGCCGCGACCGGCCTGCTCTGGGGCGGCCTCGTCCGCATCTTCCTCGTGCACCACATCACGTGGAGCGTGAACTCGGTCTGCCACTTCCTCGGGACCCGCCGCTTCCAGACGGAAGACCACTCGACCAACGTCGCCTGGCTCGCACTGCCGTCCTTCGGAGAGGCATGGCACCACAACCACCACGCGTTCCCACGCTCGGCTGCGCACGGGCTCCGCAGATGGGAGCGACTGCTCGACCCGTCGGCGCTCGTCATCGCGATGCTCGAACGGGTCGGTCTCGCCCGGAATGTGGTCAGGATCGCTCCCGAGCGTCAGCACCAGCGAGAGAGTCAGGTGGGCCCACTGCGCGCGGGGGCGGGAAGCTGAGGAGTACCGTGGGGCGAGCCGTGACCGACCCCTACCTGCTGCCGGACGGCCTGCCTCGGCCGCAGCTGAGGGGGCTGCTCCATCTGGTCGCGTTCGTGGTCGCGCTCGGCCTGGGCGGGGCGCTCGTGCTCCTGGCCGGGCGGCAGGACGCCCCGGCGTTCGCCGTGTACGGGCTTGGCGTTGCGGGCTTGTTCGGGGTCAGCGCTCTGTACCACCGAGGACGCTGGCAGCCCGGTGTGAGAGCGCGGCTCCAGCGCCTGGATCACTCCATGATCTTCGTCCTGATCGCCGCGACCTACACGCCGATCTGCGTTTACGTCCTGGATGGCACGCTCGGAGCAGCGCTGCTGGCCGTGGTCTGGACCGGCGCCCTCATAACGGCAGTGCTCGAGCTGCGGCCGACGCCTGCGCCGCGCGGGGTCATCGTCGTGCTCGCGATTGCACTCGGCTGGGTCGCCGTGCCCGTCCTACCGGCCGTCGTCGCCAAGCTCGGCTGGGTCGCAACCGCGCTGATCGGGCTGGGCGGCGTGCTCTACACCGTCGGGGCCGTGATCTACGCTCGTCGCCGGCCGGACCCGCTACCTGAGGTGTTCGGATATCACGAGGTCTTCCACGCCCTGACCATTGCCGGCGCCGCGTGCCATTACGCGGTCATCGCGTTCTGGGTACTGCCGCTGGCGCAGTGATCGGTCGTCCTGGCGACCTTAATGGACGACGGTCGTCTCGAACGCCCGCCCTTGGTCAGGCTGCTGCCGCGGCTGTCTCGAGACGGCTGAGCGCGCGTCGGAGCAGCCGCGATACGTGCATTTGGGAGTAGCCGATCCGCTCGCCGATCTCGCGCTGGTTGAGGTCGTGCATGAAGCGCAGTTCCAGGACCGTGCGCTCCACGTCCGGCAGCTCCTTCCAACCCCTTGCTATCGCCTCGCGATCCTCGACGAGCTCGAAGGAAGAATCGTCCTCTCCTAGCAGGTCTACGAGGGCGGCGGACTCGCCCTCCTCGCGCGCGACCGGCGCGTCGAGCGACGCCGCCTCGTAGCTGGCGGCCGCCTCCTGCGCCTCGAGCACCTGCTCCACGGAGCAGCCGATGTGTTCCGCCACCTCGCGCACCTTGGGCGAACGGCCCAGCTCTTTCGAGAGACGCTCCGTCGCATGACCCACGGCGAGCGTGCGCTCCTGAAGCTCGCGCGGCACGTGGAGCGACCATCCCTTGTCGCGGAAGTGGCGCTTGAGCTCGCCGAGAATCGTCGGCGCCGCGTAGCTCGTGAACTTCGTGCCGCGGGCCGGATCGAAGCGGTCGATGGCCTTGAGCAAGCCCAGGCTCGCAACCTGAAGCAGATCATCGAAGGCCTCGTCGGTGTACGTGTAGCGGAGAGCCAGGTCGCGGGCGAGTGGCAGGAAACGCTCGACAAGCTCCGCACGCGCGCCAAGGTCGCCGTACTCGTGATAGCGGACCAGGAGGTCACGCTCGAGTCCCCGCTCGTCGGCGTGGTCGCCGGCGTCGGGGTGAGTGGTCTGGGACAGCCTCGGCGGTGCGAGGGCGACTGCACACATCGGGGGAACCTCCGTCGTCTTCGTGTTTGACGCAAGGTCCGAATCGCGACCGCTCCGACCGGGTGCCGCGGCGACGTCCCCTCTCATAGCCCGAGGACCTCGCTCCGGTGGCTCTGTGCCCCTCGTCGCGCTTTCCCAGCAGCGTCCTGCTGCTCCCCGATTCACTTACCGTCAGGGCGAATCGAGGAGTATGGCATAGACAGACCGGTCTGTCTAGCGCTAGGCTCTCAACAGCATGTCGGCCGTCGAAGCCATCTCGGAAGCTAAGCCGGATGCGCGGGAGCGCATCCTCGAGACGGCCTACGAACTCTTCTCCCGCCGCGGGATCCGTGATGTGGGCATCGACGAGGTGATCGAGCGGGCCGGGGTGGCCAAGGCGACCCTGTATCGCCACTTCCCCTCCAAAGACGAGCTCGTGATCGCGTTCCTGGAGCGCCGTGAGGAGCGCTGGACGCTGGCGTGGGTCGAGGCGGAGGCAAGGCGCCGCGGCGCCACGCCTGAGGATCAGCTCCTCGCGATCTTCGAGCTGTTCGACGAATGGTTCCACCGCGACGACTTCGAGGCGTGCTCGTTCGTCAACGTGTTGCTCGAGATGGGCCCTGTCCATCCCGCCGGCCAGGCGAGCGTCCGGCATCTCGCGAGCATCCGGTCGGTCGTCGGTCGACTGGCAGAGGAGGCCGCCCTGCGCGACCCGGAGTCCTTCGCGCGCTCCTGGCACATTCTCATGAAGGGCTCGATCGTCTCCGCTGCCGAGGGTGACGCGGAGGCGGCACAACGAGCCCGATCGATGGCAATCCTCCTAATCGAGCAACACCGCTAGCCGCCTGTTGCGCGATTAAGCGTCCACTCGGTGGCCCTGCTCGTCAGCCAGGAGCTCCACGACGTACTGCAAGAGCTTCCAGGTGACGTCCGGGTTCTCCTTGGCAAACCGCCGGAAATCCCAGAACCCCATGACGAGGCAGCGCATGTGCCCCTCCGCGGTGACCGTGGCGCCGCGGACGCGTTCGCTGATCAGGGCGAGCTCGCCGAAGTGGTCGCCGGGGCCTAGCTGCCTGACCTCGTTGCCGCCGACGCTCGCGGTCGCCGTTCCCTCGACGATGACGAAGAAGGAAATGCCGCTCTTCTCGCCCTCGCGTATGACCGGGGTTCCGGACTTGATCTCGCGCTCCCTGAAGCCGCGCGCGAGACGCTTCAGCTGTCGTTGTGAGAGACCGCTGAAGAGGGGGACCTGCTTCAGCTCGTCGGCCAGGCTCGCCATCGGCTGATCCTAACCGCGAATCGGGGGGTCACGCTCGAACTTCGACATCGGGGGGCCGAACTTGCCTCGCTTAAGGGCGCGATGTCCCGGGAGGCGTTTCGCGGAGTCGGCCGCGCTTTGCTCGTTGCGCTGTGGCGTCACGATCCGGCCGAGTCGGCCGCGCCGCCGAAGCTGATCTCGTTCCGGCGAACAGGACAGGGCCATCGCGGGACGATATCCAGGCGGTGCTCCGAGCGAGCCGAGTGGTCCCTGCTTACGAAGCGTAAGCTACAGTGCGTTCGGCCCCGACCTTGCCGAGAAGGAGTCGCTATGAAAGCCGTGCTGATCCACGAGACCGGCAGCCCGGAGGTCCTGCATTACGAGGAGGCCGAGCGACTCGAGCCCGACGAGGGTGAGGTCTTGATCAGGGTGCGCGCCGCCTCCGTCAACCCCGTCGACTGGAAGCAGCGGCGCGGGTTGTCCCAGACCGAGGTGCCGGCAGTGCTGGGCAAGGATGTCTCGGGAACGGTCGAGGTGTCGCGTGCCGAGGGCTTCGCCGAGGGTGACGAGGTGTTCGGGATGGCCGCGAGTGGGGGCTACGCGGAGTACACCACCGCGTCCGCCGCCGCGATCGCGAAGAAGCCGGACGGCATCAGCCACGAGCAGGCCGCGGCGCTACCGGTGGCCGGTATGACCGCGTGGCAGGCGCTGTTCGACCGCGGAGCGCTCGATAGCGGCCAGACTTCTCTGATCGCCGGTTCGGCCGGCGGTGTCGGCCACCTCGCCGTCCAGTTCGCGAAGGTCGGCGGCGCGCGCGTGATCGGCACCGGCTCCGCGCGCAACCGCGACTTCGTGCTCGGGCTCGGCGCCGACGAATATGTCGACTACACCCAGCAGGACGTGGGCGAGGCGGTGAGCGGAGTCGACGTCGCATTCGACACCGTCGGCGGCGAGACGACGCAGTCGCTGGTCCCGGCGGTCCGGGAGCACGGCATCCTCGTCACGATCGCTAATGCACCGCCCGAGGAGGCGGCGCGTCAGCACGGCGCGCGCGCAGAGCTGCTCGTCATGATCCCCGCCTCCGAGCAGCTGACTCGCATCGCCGAGCTCGTGGTCCGCGGCGACGTCCATGTGGAGCTCAGCGAGGTTCTGCCGCTGACCGAGGTGCAGCGGGCACACGAGCACAGCGAATCCGGGCACACCCGCGGCAAGATCGTCCTGACCGTGTAGGGCACACTCGGCAGCGGCTCGCGCGACGCTCAGGCAGTGATCGCCGCGGGCTCGCGGAGCAGGCGGCGCACGTCCGCCAGGCCGACGGCGCCGAGCAGCATCGGGACGCCGGCATGGAGCGCTCGGTAGGCGAGCACCGCGGCGGTCGCGGTGGGCACCGACATGCCGTATAGGACGAACATGCCGATCAGGCCGCCCTCGGCGCTGCCGGGCATCGGGACCATCGCACCTCCGTGCCCGAGCGTGTAGGCCAGCACGAACAGACCGATGGGCAGTCCGGCCGACCCAACCGCGTGAAAGGCGGCCGCCAGCGCGGCGACGTCGAAGGCGAAGTATCCGATCGCGCCCGCGATCACGAGGCGGTCGCCCGAGCGCAGCAGCTCGGCGCTCGCGCCCACCCCCTCGCGCAGGTACTCGCGCACCTGCGCGAGCACCTCGCCCACGCGTCCGGCGGGCGTGTGCTCGGCCGAGCCCTGCGAGCGTGGCAGGGCGAACACGGCGACGATGACCACGAGGGCGAGGGCCGCCGGCAGGAGGGTGACGGCGAGCGTCGCCTCACCGCCCAGCAGGCCGCTCGCGACGCCGAACCCGGCTACCACCACGGCGACGAAGCTGACCAGGCTGGTGACGAGGAACAGGGCGACGGTCCGGCTGGCGGCGAACGAGCGAGGAACACCTGCGCGGTCGAGGAGTACCGCACCGACCGCCAGGCCGCCGGCGCCACCCGAGGGCAGCACGATGTTCAGGCCCTGAACGGCCATCGACATGCTCGTGCTCGCGCGCGGGCTGGGGCGCCGGTCGTACGCCCCATGGAAGGCGAGCGCAAAGAAGGCGGTCGAGGCCAGCTCGAGGACGAAGGCCACGGCGATCCAGCGGCCATCCGCTCCGGCGAGCTGATGGCCGATGTCCTGTAGGCCCGGCATCTGCGTGGCTACGACAGCGCCAAGCGCCAGAAGGCCCGCCCCAACCGCAAGCTTGCGAGCGATCTGGCGGGTGGACGGGAGCTCGACGGGCTCCGTTGTGACGGCGTGCGCGGTCATCTGAGTGAAGACTCCCTCGGGGGACCCCTCCCTCGCGTCGGTGATGCCCCCTAGGTGGTCCCTGAACTTCCAGACGCATCAAAATGTTTTGATGTATTGTCGGACCGGCATGACCCCCACGGCGCGCCTTGGCGAAAGTCCACCGCCGCGTTTTCTGCAACTGGCGGGGCACCCGCTCCGGTGGCTACTGCTGAGCGAGCTGGCGCGAAGCGATCAGCGCGTGGGCGAGCTCTGCGAGCTGGCGGGTCGGCGCCAGAGTCTCGTCTCGTACCACTTGCGCCGGCTGCGCGACGGTGGCGTGGTCTCGACGCGCCGCAGCGCCGCGGACGGCCGCGACACCTACTACGTATTGGACCTCGCGCGCTGCGGAGAGCTCCTGTCGAGCGCCGCTGCGGCGCTGCATCCGGCCATGGCACCGACGCCGCGCGAACGCCCGCGGCGCGAGCGCGGTGCGCCGCACACGCGTGTGCTGTTTCTGTGCACGGGCAACAGTGCGCGCTCGCAGATCGCCGAGGCGCTCTGCGAATCGCTGTCCGGCGGCGCGGTGAGCGCCGCCAGCGCGGGCAGCCGCCCTAGGCCGCTGCATCCCAACGCCGTGCGTGTCATGCGGGAGCGCGGCATCGACCTCTCCGGGCGGCGCTCCAAGCACCTGAGCGAGTTCGCCGACCAGCGCTTCGACTATGTGATCAGCCTCTGCGATCGCGTGCGCGAAGTCTGCCCCGAGTTTCCCGGCGGACCCGAGCTGATCCATTGGAGCGTCCCGGATCCGGGGCGCGAGCCCGGAAGCGACGAGGACGCGTTGCCCGCATTTGAGCGCACCGCCGGCGAGCTGTGCACACGGATCGGCTTTCTCATCGACGCGATAGAAGAGACCCACCATCAGGAGGTGACCGAACTTGCCTGACGAGCTCGTGAACGTCCGCTACATGGTCGACGACGTCGACGACGCCGTCGACTTCTACACCACTCATTTCGGCTTCACCGTTCGCTCCAACTTCGCCCCCGCGTTCGCAGACGTCGTGCGTGGCAATCTGCGGCTACTCCTCAGCGGCCCGACAAGTTCGGCGGGTCGGCCTATGCCGGACGGCCGCACTCCGCGGCCCGGAGGCTGGAACCGCATCCACTTCATCGTCGAAGACATCGCGGCCGAGGTCGGGCGACTGCGTTCCGCCGGGTTGACCTTCCGAAACGAGATCCTCAGCGGCCCGGGCGGGCAGCAGATCCTGCTCGAGGACCCCTCCGGCAACCCGATCGAACTGTTCCAACCGGCGGGCGCATAGCCGGAGCGGCAGGCCGGCCGCGTCGCCGATCCGGTGAGGCGGCGCTGACTCAGCCTTGAGGCCTGCCCCAGCTCTGGATCAGTGTGAACGTGGTGCCCCATCGGCCCGGCTCGGCCAACTCGCGTTCGGCTTCGCGGCGTAGCGAGGCAAGCTCGTCCTCGCTCAGCCGCTCGAGCAGGCGGGACTCGAGTGCGACGCCGAACTGAAGCGGGACACGCAAATAGGGGTGGCCCGGTTTGAGCGCGATCACGTGTGCGTCGAGCTCTGGCTCCTCGATACCGATCTCGCGGAGCAGTTCGGGAAGTCCGCGGCCCGCCTCGCCGCCCAGTACGGCGAAGATCTCGGAGATCAATCCGATCAGCCGCTCGGCCGCCGGGGCAGGGGGGTTGAAATGCCAGGAGCCCAGATCCCACTCCTCGAGGACCAGTGACCCCCCTGGCCTGACCAACCGCCGGTAAGCCGCCACCTGCTCCCGCCCGCGTCCAAGCGGGGCTATCTGGTAGCGGGCATGGAC
Source organism: Actinomycetota bacterium (assembly GCA_046735115.1). Taxonomy (GTDB): domain Bacteria; phylum Actinomycetota; class Thermoleophilia; order Solirubrobacterales; family Thermoleophilaceae; genus JACVRW01. Next base: position 20,400 of record JBKPSR010000113.1, on the reverse strand, counting down.
GAGATCGAAGGACTGTGGCTCGAGCTTGCTCTCGAACAGATCGTCGACGACGACCTCTACGTTTGAGATTCCTTCGGTGTCGAGAAAAGAACGCGCGGCATTGAGGAGGTTCTCGTCGATGTCGAGACCCACGACCTCGCCAGAGCCGCCGACCCACTCGCTGAGGACCCGGAGCCAGCCAAGGGCACCACAGCCGACGTCCAGGGCGCGTCCGCCGGATCCGTCGTCGAGCTTCGCGAGGAGCTGCCGCCCGCTGGGCTCCCACACGAGTGATTGAAGCCGCAGACGCTCCAACTCCGAGGGTTGGTCGGCCAGCAGGTACTCCTGCGACATCGCGTGCAGTATGACTGGTCGTCCATGCCCCGCGTGTGGTGAACTACACACACGAATGGGGAACGCGGGCTCGCGGGCGCCGGGGCGGACTTGAGGTAGTTCCAGATGGCACGGACGCCTTCCGCTCGATCCAGGTGGGACATGGTCCACCAGCTCTTCGTGAGCGGTGACGACCCGTACGCGGGCGCCGATCTGCCCAGCTCGCGAAACGCGACGGGTGTGCTGGTGGCGCTGCACGGAGTGCTCGTTCTGGTGCTGCTCCCGCTCTTCCCGCCCGACGAAGCGCTTGGCGCACCGGTGGGCTGGACGCTTGCGGCCGCAAGCGCGGTGCTGAACCTCGCCACCGCCGCGTGGCTCCTTCGAGCGCGCAAGGTCCGCTTCGGGGTGATGCTCGCGGTCGCGTACTTGGGTATTGCGCAGCTGCTGCTGCTGCAGCTGCTGGCCGGTGCCGTGCTCCCCTACCAGGCGCTCATGCTGATCTGGGTCGGCGCCGGCGCCGTGCAGCCACCGCGTCGTGCCATCCCGCTGCTGTGCGTCCTGCTCGCCGCGACGCTGGCGCCGATCGTGACCGGCGAGCCCACCGCCGAGCTCCGCGATCTCGTTGGTCGCGCGCTTCTGTTCGCGGCGATCGGACTCGTGCTGATCGCGTACGTCGCGTATGTGCGCGCCCAGCGGGTGGCGCTTCGAGCTCAGGAGCGAGACGCGCGTGCTGTGGCACAAGCGGCGACGAAGCGCGTGCGGGATCTTCAATGGATCACCGACGCGGCATTGCCCCATGTCGGGCTGCAGGAACTGCTCGACCAGCTCCTCGATCGAATCGTCCAGGTCTTCCAGGCCGACCACGGCGCGGTGCTGGTCAGGGCCGAGGGCAGCTCGAGGCTCGAGCTCCGCGCGGCGCATGGAGTGGATCCCGACCTCCAAGACGACTTCTACCGCTCGATTGCGGACCGGCTGGCCGGAAGGCTGGCGCTGTCGCGCCAGCCGGTCATCCTGGAGCGCAGCGAAGTGGGCGTGGCACTCGCCTCGTTGCTGGCCCGCGCGGGCATGCAGTCCGTCCTGGGGCTCGCGCTGATCCTGGATCGCCAGCTGCTCGGCGTTCTCTATGTGGGCAGGCGCACAGCCAGGGCATTCACAGACGACGATGCGGCTCTGCTTCAGCTCGTGGGCGATCGGGTGGCCCTAGCGGTCGACCGTGCTCGCCTGTTCGAGCAGGAGCGGCATATCGCGGAGACGCTCCAGCGCAGTCTGATGCCGGAGCGGCTGCCGAAGATCCCGGGCATGGACGTCGCCGTCCGATACCTGCCCGCCGGGGCGGGCATGGAGGTTGGCGGCGATTGGTTCGACATGTTCGAGCTGGGCGATGGCCGCGTGATCCTCGCTATGGGCGACGTCGTGGGCCGCGGCGTCCGCGCGGCCGCCCTGATGGGAAAGCTAAGGACGTCACTCGAGGCGTACGCCTATGACGGGCGCTCGCCTCAGGAGGTCGTGGAGCGCCTCCATTCGTTCATGGAACGGCAGCATCGCGCGGAGATGGCGACGCTGCTGTACGTGGCGATTGAGGCCGATCGCGGCAGCGCGGAGCTCACCAACGCGGGGCACCTGCCCATGCTCATTCGAAGCACAGACGGGCGTGCGCGCTTCGTCGGACGGGAAGCCGCTCCGCCGCTCGGAGCGCTTCCCTACCTGCGCTTCGAGGCGGTTCGCGAAGCCATCGAGCCCGGTTCCGTCCTCGTCCTGTTCACCGATGGCCTCGTCGAGGTGCGCGGCACGAGCATCGAGCTGCGTCTCGAGGAGCTGCGGCGCGCCGTCGAAACCGGGCCCAGTGACCCCGAGGCGCTCTGTGCGAATGTTCTCGAGAAGATGCTTGGCGGAGAGGAGCCACACGACGACGTCGCGCTCCTCATCCTGTGTTTTTCGCGGCTGCCGGCGCGCGGGTTCACGCTCGACCTCCCAGCGGAGCCCGAAGCTCTGTCGTCTGTTCGAAAGGCGCTGGGGCGGTGGCTGAGCGAGGCGGGGACCGGCCACCGGGATGCGCACGCGATCAAGGTCGCATGCGGAGAGGCATGCGCCAACGCCATCGAGCACGCCTACCGTCCCGGCGACGCGGCCTTCCAGATCGAGGCCAGCCGTCATGACAGCGACGTGCTCATAGTCGTGCGTGACTTCGGTGGCTGGCGGAATCCGCGCGGTACCGACCGGGGGCGCGGTCTACCGCTGATGCGTGCGCTGATGGACTCGGTCGACGTCCACCCCTCGTCCGACGGCACCACAGTGCGACTTCGCCGACGACTTGTAGAGAGTTGATGGGCGACTTGACGCAACTCGCGCGACTCCACCTCGACGAGGAGAACGGAGTCACGGTTGCGACCGTGCACGGCGAGATCGATCTTTCGAATGCGGCTGAGCTCGAGATGGCCATATCGCACGCAGTCGGGAACGAGGCGGCTGGCTTGGTTGTGGACCTCGCCGACGTCGACTACCTGGACAGCTCCGGCGTGACGCTGCTGTTCAATCTGGCCAGGCGTGTCGCAAGACGCCAGCAAGAGTTCGTCGCGGTCGTTCCAGGTGACGCACACGTTCGAGAGATCCTTACGTTGAGCGGTGCGAGCGAAGCCCTGGAGCTCCGCGACACCCGACAAGAGGCTCTGTCGCGGGTACAGAGCTAGACGGGAAGGTTGCCTGAGCCCGCGCACCCGGATGAGAGTCGGGTCGCGGCGGCGATCGCCGGCCACTAGAGCGTCCCGACATCCCCCAGCCGTCCGGGCCGAGCTCCGCTCGGCCCGGACTCGTTGTGTGCCAGGCCGCGTGCTCTAGGCCCCGACCGCGGCCGTCTCGGCGATCCCCAGCGGCTGCCTCGAGAAGGCCAGCTCCGCGTCGACCGCGTAGCAGGTGTTCTCGCTCGAGTCGCCGAGCGTCGAGTCGACGTACTCCTGGACCGCCTCGACCGAGCCCGACTCCAAGAGGCAGGTTGCCGCCGCGCGATCCTGGCTCGGATAGAACTGCAGCCCCTTCACCCCCGCGGGGGCGTCCTCGTTCTTGATCAGCTTCTCGCCTCGCGCAAATGCCACCTCCGGGTTCGTGAACCGATGCAGGACGACGACGTACATGGCGAGCACCTCCTGTTGGCGTCAAATTGCTTCCAGCCACGACGCTACGGCCGGCGCGGCCGGCGCGCATCGCCCGTACTCACCAATCTGCAAGGCCGGCGCCCGTGGTCATTTCTGACCACGTCACCGTCAGAGGAGATCGTGCTCGTGTGCGAAGGCGCTCGCCGCGGTCCGCGACGACACGCCCAGCTTCGCGAAGATGTTCTGCAGGTGGCGCGCGACCGTGTGCTCGCTGATGACGAGCGCCTCGGCGATCTCGCGGTTGCTCCTCCCCGCGGCGACGAGGCGCAGGACCTCCCGCTCACGGCCGGTGAGCCCGTGAGCGCTCACGCGCGTGCCGTTCGGCACGCGCGCGGCAAGCCGGGTGAGATCCGGGGCCGCACCCAGCTCCGTGAACAGCTCGCGGGCGGCCTCGGTCTCAAGAGCCATGGCGTCCACGTCGCCGAGCGCCTCGCACGCCGCCCCCACGAGCGCACGGGTCCGCGCTGTCTCATAGGGCATCCCCAGCTTCCGCCACAGCTCCGACGCGCGCCGCAGCAGGATCAGCGCCTCGCCCGCATCTCCCTCTGCCAGCAGCAGCGCCCCGCGGGCCTGAGCCGACATCGCCCTGAGGGCGTCGCTCGCCTGGCGCCGCGCGATCGCGTCGAGCTCGTCGCACGCGGCGCGCGCACGCTCGTGCTCGCCGACCGCGAGCATGATCTCTACGTAGGCGGGCAGCAGGGCAGCTCGGTTCAGCGGCCGCGTCGTCTCGCCGACCGCCCGGCGGATTCCGGCCGCTGCGGCATCCGCCTGGCCCTGGCCGAGGCGCAGCAGCGACAGGCCGGGCTGCGGCTCACAGCCGCATCGGCTCGCCTTCCGGTAGGCCGCCTCCGCCGGCTCGAGCTCGCCGCGCAGCCGATGCAGCTCGCCCTCGCGGTAGAAGGCCTTCCCGCAGGCGAGCTCGTTCAGGAGGCCATGGGTGAAGCGCTCGGCGGCGCGCCGCGCCTCGGCGAGCGCGCCGGCCCAGGCGCCCTGCAGCTGCATGATCTCGGCGCGGTGCACCAGGCACAGGCCGTTGTGGGCCACCATCTCGGGCTGGCGCTCGCACCAGTGCGTCAGCGCCTCGGTCCACTCGCGCGCGTGGCGAAGTTCGTACGCGTCCTGGCAGAACGCGATCGTGTTGCAGTAGACGATCCCAGTGACGATCGGCGAGAGCTCGCCCGCCATGGCGGCGACGAGCACCTCGTCCACGAGCCGCAGGCCCTCCTCGACTCGCCCCTCGTGCACGAGCGCGCGGCCCTGCTCGTCGCGCGCGAGCCAGACGAGGTCCGCGTCGCCGAAGCACTCGCCGATCTCCGCGGCCCGAGCGGCGGTCGCGTGCCCGGCGGCGCTGTCACCGCTCGCCATCTGCCTCAGCCACACCGGGATGAGGAGGTAGCCGCGCTCCACACAGTCCTCGTCCACAGCCTCGAGCAGCCGCTCGGCGCGCCCGAACCACCCGCTCGCCTGCACCGCGTCACCGCGGAACAGCAGGTTGTGGCCGATCCAGAAGGCGCAGCGCACGGCGGGCAGCGGCTCCCCGGAGTCGCGGTAGGCGTGATGGGCCCGCTCCAGGCCGCCGACGTAGTCCTCGTCACGGCCGAGCATGTACGCCGCCCGAGCTAGGAGCTCGAGGTCCGCGGGCGCCAGGGGCGCCTCGCCGTCCGCCGCGGCGAGCCTTCCGTACGCGTCCCGCCACGCCCCCTCGGCATAGGACTCGCGCCCGCACTCGAGCTCGGCGGCGGCATCCGGCACGGCCCGATTATCGCTGGCGGCGTGCGCTTCGGCCAGCGTGGATAGCCTGCCCCGCGTGCGGACAGGGAGGTTTCGCAAGCGGGAACGCCACGTTGCGCGCTACGCATGGCCGGCGGGCGTGGGCGCGGCCGGTGTCGCCTGGTACGCCGCCGACAGCCTGCGCCACCGGCGCGAGAGCGGGCACGGCTACCGCCTGCGCGGCGACGTTGACGTGGGCGAGCCGAGCTTCCTCCGCGCCGCCGAGTCGCTCACCGGCGCGCCCGTGTCGTCAGGCAACGAGGCTGAGCTGCTCATCAACGGCGTCCAGATCTTTCCCGCGTACCTCGACGCGATCCGGCAGGCGGAGGAGACCGTCAACCTCCTCACCTACGCGTACTGGCGCGGCGACATCGCGGTTGAGGTGGCCGACACGCTCTGCGAGAAGGCGCGGGCCGGCGTCGAGTGCAACGTCATCCTCGACGCTGTCGGCGCCGCCAAGATGGACCGGGGTCTCGTGGGGAAGATGCGCGACGCCGGCGTGCAGATCTGCTTCTTCCGACCTCCGAAGCCCTACGCCGTCAAGCGCCTCCAGCACAGGACGCACCGGAAGCTCCTGATCGCGGACGGCAAGACGGGTCTCACGGGCGGAGTCGGCATCGCCGAGGAGTGGACCGGTAACGCCGAAGACCCCGAGCACTGGCGCGACACGCACGTGCGCGTGACGGGGCCGGTGGTGCGCGGCCTGCAGGGGGCCTTCGCCGAGAACTGGCTCGAGTGCACGGGCGCTGTACTGGCGGGCGACCGCTACCTGCCTGACATCGAGGCGCTCGACGAGGGGGCGCCCATGCAGGTGATGCGCTCGAGCGCCACGATCGGCGACACCAACGCGGAGGCGCTCGTGTACCTCGCGCTTGCGTCGGCGAAGCGGTCGATCGAGCTGACCGCCGCGTATTTCGTCCCCCGCCCGGCGTTCACGGAGGCCCTGGTGGAGGCCGCCGAGCGCGGCGTCCGGCTCCGCATCCTCGTGCCCGGCCCGCACATCGACAAGCAGTTCGTGCGCACGGCCGGCCGCGCCGCGTACGACGAGCTGATCGACGCGGGCATCGAGATCCACGAGTACCTCCCGACGATGCTCCACGCCAAGGCGCTCACCGTCGACGGCAGCTGGTCCTCGGTGGGCTCGGTGAACTTCGACAACCGCTCCTTCCAGCTGCACGACGAGGTGACGCTCTGCGTGCAGAGCGAGCGCTTCGCCGGCAGGCTGCATGACGTCTTCGAGCGGGACCTCGAGTCCGCGGAGCGGATCGATCCGGGCGAGTGGAGCCGCCGCTCCGCGACGCAGCGCGCACGCGAGCGGCTAACCAAGTACGCGAGGCGCGAGCTATGACGCGCCCGGCGCGCCCTCCCCGATAGAGTCGCCGCGACCGAGATCGCGCTATCTAGGAGGACCCGTTGGACGCAAGCCGGCTCAAGTCGCTCCCCCTGTTCCAGAACGTGCCCGACGACGAGCTCGCGCAGATCGCCACGTTCGCCCAGGAGGTCCTGGTCGACGAAGGTCGCGAGCTTGTCCGCGAGGGCGACTTCTCGTACGAGTTCATGGCGATCGAGGAGGGCGAGGCCGAGGTCTCGCGGCACGGCGAGCACCTCGCCGACCTCGGACCGGGCGACTTTTTCGGCGAAATCGGCCTGCTGGAGAAGACGCTTCGAACGGCGACGGTGAAGGCCAAGGGCCCGATGAGGCTCGTGACGCTCACGGGCTGGGACCTAAAGCGCATGGAGCGGCACATCCCCGAGGCGATCGAGCGTGTCCGCGCCACGCTCGAGGAGCGCCGGTCGCGCGATGCCGGCGGCGCCGACGAGGCCTGAGGTAGCCATGGCCGCGCGCGTAGTCCTGTTCGGCGCCACCGGCTACACCGGCCGGCTAACGGCCGAGGCGATGGTCGAGCGCGGCATGAAGCCCGTCCTGGCGGCGCGCAGCCAGGGCAAGCTCGACGAGCTGGCGGCCGAGCTGGGCGGCGAGCTCGAGACGGCGACCGCCGACGTGGGCGACCCGCCGAGCGTTGCCGCGCTGGTCGAGAACGGCGACGTGCTGGTCACGACGGTCGGCCCGTTCGCGCGCTGGGGGCAGCCCGCGGCGGCGGCCGCCACCACCGTAGGCGCACACTACCTCGACTCCACCGGTGAGCCCGTCTTCGTCCGCGAGGTGTTCGAGCGCTACGGGCCGGCGGCGGAACAGGCAGAGATCGGGATGCTGACGGCGATGGGCTACGACTGGGTGCCAGGCAACCTGGCCGGAGCGCTTGCGCTGGAGCGCGCCGGCGACCTGGCCACGCGCGTGGACGTGGGCTACTTCATAACCGGTAGCGGCTCCATGAGCGGCGGCACGCGCGCGTCGCTGGTCGGGGCCATAACCGCGCCGGCGTTCGGGTTCCGCGACGGGCGCGTGCAGACGGAGCGCGGGGCCAAGCGGGTGCGCAGCTTCGGGGTCGGCTCCAAGGAGTTGGGCGCGGTCTCGGTGGGCAGCTCAGAGCACTTCACGCTGCCACGGCTGGCGCCGCGGCTGCGCGAGGTGAACGCCTACCTCGGCTGGTTCGGCCCGGCCTCGCGCGCGATGCAGGCGATGTCGGCCGGGACCTCGGTGGCGATGAAGCTGCCGGGCGCCGAGAAGCTATGGAGCGCCGCATGCGAGCGCCTCGTGCAGGGCTCGACGGGCGGGCCCGACGAGGCGGCGCGCGCGAAGGGCGGCTCGCACATCGTGGGGATCGCGTACGACTCTGTCGGCCGCGCGCTCAGCGAGGTCCATCTGACGGGCGTGGACAGTTACACGTTCACAGGGCGCATCCTGGCGTGGGCCGCCGACCGCGCCGCGGCCGGGGCGCTGAAGGGCACCGGAGCGCTCGGCCCGGCGGACGGCTTCGGGCTCGGCGAGCTGGTGGCCGGCTGCGCGGAGGCGGGAATCTCCGAGGAGGGCGGGCAGCGGGGCTCGCAGCCCGGGGGTCGCGTTGCCGCAGGCGCCGGCTGAGCGACGGAGTCTGAGGGAAGCGCGGCGGGCATCACGCGCCGCGGGCCGGCGGCGGCTCGCGGTCCTGTGCGCGGCTGCGTTCGTTGCCCTCATTGCCGGCGTTGCCGTCGGAGCCGGCGCTGACGCCGACGGAGACGAAGCCCCGGCCGCCGTGGAGACGCCGCAGCAGCGCGCGCTCGAGAGCGCTCGCTCCGCCGTCGACCGCCTCACGCTCCGCCAGCAGGTCGGGCAGGTCACGATCTCGAGCTTCGACGGGCCGGTGCGGCCCGACTACATCCGCCGGCGCCTCCGTGCGCGCGAGACCGCAGGAGTGATCCTGTTCGGCAGGAACGGCGGCGGCCCGGGCCACTGGCGGCGGCTGACTCGGTCGATCCAGCGGGCGGCCGGCGGGCGCGCGCTCATCATGGTCGACCAGGAGGGCGGCGACATCCGGACGGTCAGCCACGTCGGGCCGGTTGCAGGTCAGCCGTTCCAGGGCTCGCCATCCGCCGTGAGGCGCATCGCCCGGGCCACGGGCCGAGGGCTGAGGGCGGCCGGAGTGAACGTGAACCTCGCACCTGTGGCGGACGTGCCCCGTCCCGGCTCCGTGATGGCCACGAGAGCCTTCTCCGGGACGGAGCGCGGTGTCGCCGCGCGCACGCGCGCGGCCATCCGCGGCCTGCGGGACGCCCGCGTGGCGGCGACGGTCAAGCACTTCCCCGGTCTCGGCGGCGCGACCGTGAACACCGACGACGGCCCGGCGACGGTCCGGACGCCGGTCGAGCGCGACCTCGTGCCGTTTCGCGCGGCCGTCGACGAGGGCGTGCCGCTCGTGATGCTGTCCCACGCGAGCTACCCGGCACTCGATGCTCACCGGATCGCCTCGCAGTCGCGGCCGATCGTCACCGGGCTGCTCCGGCGGAGGCTCGGCTACGAGGGCGTGGCGGTGACAGACAGCCTCGAGGCCGCCGCGGTGCTCGCGCGCTCGGGTGTCGCGGAGGCCGCCGAGCGCTCGATCAGGGCCGGCGCCGACCTGATCCTCATGACCGGCTCGGCGAGCTGGAACGACGTGTACCCGCGGCTGCTCGCCGAGGCTCGCCGCGAGCGAAGGTTCCGCGCGCTGATCTGGGCGGCGGCGGCCCGGGTGATCGCGCTGAGGCGTGTGAGCACGGCGGGCGCGGAACGCCCCTGACGCGGAGCGCACGACGCGCTCCTCGTTTCACTCCACTGAGCGGGCCCGCTCGAGCGTCCGCTCCATGAGCTCTTCGTGGAGCGCGCGCGTCTCGCCGTTGCGGCGCGTCCAGTCGCCTTCGGGCCCGAGCTCCCAAGCGAACGTGTCGTCGGCCAGGTAAAGGTCGAGCGTCTCCTCCAGCTGCCCGCGCAGCGCCTGGTCGCGTACCGGGGCGAGCAGCTCCACGCGCGTGTCGAGGTTGCGCGGCATGAGGTCCGGTGAGCCGATGAAGTACTCGCGCTCGTCGCCCCGATGGAAGCCGTAGATGCGCGAGTGCTCCAGGAAGCGGCCGACCACCGACACGGCGGTGATGTTCTCGGAGATGTCGGGCACTCCCGGCCTCAGGCAGCAGATCCCGCGCACGGCGAGGTCCACCTGCACCCCGGCCTGCGATGCCTCGTACAACGCCCTGATGCAGCGCGCGTCGACGAGCGCGTTCATCTTGAGCGCGATGCGCGCCTCCTGGCCGGCGCGCTTGGCCTCGATTGTCCGCTCGACCTCGGCCAGGAACCAGGCGCGCATGTGGTCGGGCGCCACGACCACGCCGCGGTACTCGGGCGTGCGCGCGGCGCCGGTCAGTGTGTTGAACAGCTCTGCCACGTCCGCGGCGATCTGGCGGTCGCAGGTGAAGAGGCCGAAGTCCTCGTAGAGCCGCGCGGTCTTGGCGTGGTAGTTGCCGGTGCCGATATGCACGTAGTGGCGGACCCCGGAGCCCTCGCGGCGCACCACGAGCACCGCCTTCGCGTGCGTCTTCAGACCGGGGAGGCCGTGCACGACGTGCGCGCCCGATTCCTCCAGCGCGCGGGCCCAGCCGATGTTGCGCCGCTCCTCAAAGCGCGCCTTCAGCTCGACCAGGCAGACCGCCTGCTTGCCTCGCTCCGCGGCCTCGATCAGCGCCGGCACCAGCGCCGAGTCGTCCGAGGTGCGGTACACGGTGATCTTGATCGCCAGCACGTCCGGGTCGCGCGAGGCCTGGCGTATGAAGCGCTCCACGGTCGCGGCGAACGAGTCGTAGGGGTGGTGGACGAGCAGGTCGCTCGCACGCATCGCTCCGAGCACGTCGATCACGCCGGCGTCGGTCTCGGCGAAAGCCGTCGGCACCTCGGGCGTCCAGGGCTCGTAGCGCAGCTCGCGGTGGCCCTCGACCTCGTATAGCGCCATCAGGTCGTTCAGGTCGAGGAGGCCGTCCACGTCGACCACCTGCGCCTCCTCGATCGCCAGCTGCTCGATCAGGTAGCCGCGCATGTCGGGGTCCATCGTCGAGGCCACCTCGAGGCGGACCACCTCGCCGAAGCGCCTGCGGCGCAGCTCGTCCTCAACGGCCTGGAGGAGGTCGTCGGCCTCGTCGGAGACCGTGAAGTCGGCGTCGCGCGAGACGCGGAAGCAGTCGTGGCGCAGGATCTGCATGCCGGGGAACAGGTCGCCGAGGTGGCGGGCGATCACGGACTCCAACGGGATGAACGTGTCGTCGCCGATCGGGACGAAGCGCGGCAGCACCTCCTTCGGCACCTTCACGCGAGCGAACGTCTCGACATCGGAAACCGGGTCGCGGACGAACACGCCGATCGACAGCGAGAGGTTCGAGATGTACGGGAACGGGCGGCCGGGACCGACCGCCAGCGGCGTGAGCACCGGGAAGATTTGCTCGGCGAACAGCCTGTCGGTCACCTCGAGCTCGCGCTCCGAGCAGTCCGCGACGTCGATCACGCGTATGCCATGCTCGGCCAGCGCGGGGCGTACGTCGCGGTCCCAGCCACGCGAATGGCGGCGTCCCAGCTCCGCGTTCAGCTGGTGGATCCGCTCGAGCGTCTCGCGGGCGGAGAGCCCGTCCGGGCCGCGCGCGTCGATCCCCGCGTCGACCTGGTCGTGCAGCCCTGCGACGCGGACCATGAAGAACTCGTCGAGGTTGTTCGCGTAGATCGCGAGGAACTTCACGCGCTCGAGCAGAGGCAGCCGCTCGTCCTCGGCCAGCTCGAGCACGCGCTCGTTGAACTGCAGCCACGAGACCTCGCGGTTGACGTACAGCTCCGGCGAGTCGAGCGCCGGAGCTTCTCTGGGTGCGGTTACCGCCTCCATCGACTCCCTATATGGTGACGGGTCGTGCTGTGGCTGTTGCGCCATGGGGATGCCGCGGAGGGGTCGCCCGACGCCGAGCGCCCGCTGACGGAGAAGGGCAGGCGCCAGTCGCGCGACGCGGGCCTTGCGCTGAAGGCCGCCGGAATCGAGCTCAGCGCGTGCCTCGCGAGCCCGAAGGTGCGTGCGCTGCAAACCGCCGAGCTCGCGTGCGAACCGTTCGGAATCGAGCCCAAGCTCGAGCCCAAACTCGCCGGCGGGCCCTTCGACGCCGAGGCGCTGGCGGCAGGCCTCGGCGACGACGTGCTCCTCGTGGGCCACGACCCAGACTTCTCGATGGCGGTCCACAGGCTCACCGGCGCGCAGGCGCGCATGAAGAAGGGCGGCCTCGCCGGCGTGGAGAAGGGCGAGCTCATGGTGCTGCTCCGCCCCAAGGAGACGGCAGCAGCAGCGAAGGCCGCAAGCTAGCCAAGCTTCCGGCCCTCCACGAGCTCGAGCAGGATCCCCTCGCGAAGCCCGCCGCGGGCGATCCGTACGGGCAGGCCGAGCAGATCCGAGATCGCCTCGAGGATCAGGATGCCGGCGGGCAGCAGCCGCACGCGCTCGGCGTCGAGCTCGAAACGGTCCGCCACCTCGCCGATCGGCGTGCTCGACAGCACGCGGATGCCGCGCTCGAGCGTCTCGTGCTCGAGCTCCGCCCCCACCATGCGCCGCAGCGAGGTCGCGGTGCCTCCGACCGCCACGGCGCTCTCGGCCGCGGGCGGGTTCAGGCCCTCGAAGGTGCCCTCCACGTGGCGGCGGACCTTCTCCAGCTCGTCGGCGGAGGGCGGGTCCGAGCGCAGGTAGGAGTCGGCCAGATAGCCGGAGCCGATCCTGAATGACTCCGACCAGGTCATCTTGCCGTCGGCTTCGCCGATGGCGATCTCGCTCGAGCCGCCGCCCACATCGATCACCGCGATCGTGCCCACCGGCCGCTCGAGCAGCGTGCGCGTGGCCCCCACGAACGACAACCGCGCCTCCTCCTCGCCGGTCAGGATGCTCAGCTCCATCCCCCCGGCCTCCTCTACCGCGCTGACGAGCTCGTCGCGGTTGCCGGCCGAACGGATCGCGGCCGTTGCCACCGCCACGATCTGCTCCGCGCCGACCTCGCCGGCCACGGCCGCCTGCGTGCGAACCACGTCGGCGGTCTCGGCGATCTTCTCCGCCGGGATCAGCGAGCCGTTCCCGAGGCTCTTCCCGATGCGCGTGAACGCGCGCTGCGTGACAAGCTCGCGGAGCCTTCCCTCACCGGCATCGGCCACCAGCAGGCGGGTGGTGTTGCTGCCGATGTCGATGCATGCGCAGATCAAGCAATGGGAGGTGCGGCCACGGGATGGGAGGCGTCCTCGAACTCCCTGAAGAGCCCGGTGACGACGAACGCCGTCTGCTCGCCGATGTCCACCGCATTGTCCCCGATTCGCTCGATACAGCGCCCAACGAGCATCATGTGCATCGCCCACTCGCGTCTGTCGGCGTCGTCGCCCAGCTCGAGCGCGCGATGGAAGACGTCGCGGTTCAGCTGGTCGATTACGTCGTCCTGGCGCACAAGGTCCTGCGCCATGTCCACGTCGCGGCGCGCGAAGGCTTGGCCGCACTGGACTACCTGCTGGCGCGCCTGCTCGCCCATCCGCCGGATCAGGTCGAGCAGGCTCTGCTCCGCCGGCGGCTGGTGCCCGTCCAGCGGGACGAGCTTCGCCATGTTCACGCATTGGTCTCCCATCCGCTCCACGTGCTTGATGACGTGGAGAAGGGCCGCGACGAGGCGCAGGTCGCCGGCCACCGGAGCCTGGAGCGCGAGCAGCGACAGGACGCCCTGGTGCACCTCGAGATAGCGGCCGTCGATGCGGTCGTCGTCCGCGATCACCATGCTCGCCAGCTCGATGTCCTGGTTGCAGACCGTCTCGAGCGCGCGGTCGAGCGCCTGGACCACGAGGTCGAGTCCTCCGAGGGCAGAGCGCTCGAGCCCCTGGAGCTCGTCCTGGAAGTGGGCTCTGGTCGTGTCGGACACTGCGCCTAGCCGACCTTGCCGGTGACGTACGCCTCTGTGCGGGCGTCGGACGGGTTCGTGAAGATCTTCTCCGTGTCGTCGAACTCGACGACGTGCCCGGTCCGGTTCTTCTCGGAGTCGTCCAGCTCGACGGTGAAGAAAGCGGTCTTGTCCGAGACGCGGGCGGCCTGCTGCATGTTGTGCGTGACTATCACGATCGAGTAGTCGCGCTTTAGCTCGAGCATGAGGTCCTCGATCTTGCCGGTGGAGATCGGGTCGAGCGCGGAGCACGGCTCGTCCATCAGGATCACGTCGGGCGCGACGGCGAGCGCCCTCGCGATGCAGAGCCGCTGCTGCTGGCCGCCGGACATCCCGAATGCGTTGGTCTTCAGCCTGTCCTTGACCTCCTCCCACAGGGCCGCGCGCTCGAGTGCCTTCTCGACGATCTCGTCCATGCCGCCCTTCATGCCGAGCACCCGCGGCCCGAAGGCGATGTTGTCGTAGATCGACTTGGGGAACGGGTTGGGCTTCTGGAAGACCATCCCGATCCGCTTGCGCACCTCGACGGCGTCGACCTCGGGGGCGTACAGGTCCTGACCGTGGTACAGCACCTGGCCCTCGACCCGGGCGCTGGGGATGAGGTCGTTCATCCTGTTGAGGCAGCGGATCAGCGTCGACTTCCCGCAGCCGGACGGGCCGATCAGCGCCGTGATCTCGTTCCGGGCGATGTCGAAGCTGACGTCGCGAACCGCCGGCTTCCCGCCATACGCGACCGCCAGATCCTCGAGGTGGAAGATGGGCTCGCGCGGCTTCTTCGGTGTTATCCGCCGGGCGTCGCCGCCGGGTTCGGCATGAGGGACCTCCACTCGGATCTCAGGGGGCTCGGTCACCGGGTCGCGCAACTCTAGATCACCTACCACTTCTGCTCGTAACGGTTTCGTAGCCAGATTGCGATGCTGTTCATCGCGAGCAGCAGGAGGATCAGGAGCAGAATCCCCGCCGCCGCGAGCGGCTTGTAGTTGTTGATGTCATTCGACGCGCGCGAGATCCAGTCGAAGATCTGGATCGGCATCGCCGTGAAGGGCGAGTCGAGACCGGTCGGGTTGAACGCGATCACGGTCGCTGCGCCTACCACGATGAGCGGGGCGGTCTCACCGATCGCGCGCGAGAGCGCCAGGATCACTCCGGTGGCAATCCCCGGCACGGCGGCCGGCAGCACCTGGCGCCAGATCGTCTGCCACTGGGTGGCGCCAAGCGCCATCGACCCCTCGCGGATCGACGACGGCACGGCTCGCAGCGCCTCACGGCCGGCGATGATCACCATCGGCAGCACGAGCAGCCCGAGCGTCAGCCCGCCGGCGAGCACCACGTTGCCCAGGTGAAGCGGGCCCCGCACCAGGAACGCCAGGCCGAGGATCCCGTAGACGATCGACGGCACCGCGGCCAGGTTCTGGATGTTCAGCTCGATCATGCGGTTCCACCAGCGGCTGGTGTCGGCGTACTCCTCGAGGTAGATCGCCGTCGCCACTCCAACCGGGACGATGAAGAAGGCGCACACCCCCATGAGCCAGACCGTGCCCCAGAGCGCCGCCTGGATGCCGGCCTTGTCGGCGCTGATCGAGGTGAAGCTCGTGATGAAGTGCCAGTCGAGGTGCCCCGCGCCGTCCACGACGGAGTCGCCAAGCAGGACCGCGAGCAGACCGACCGCGAGTGCGAGGCAAAGCCAGAGGGCGATCTGAAAGCCGATGTCCTTCGCGCGGCGGGCGCTGGACGGAGGCCCGACCGCCTCTTCGACGAAGCTCATTCGTAGACCTGCCTGTACTTGCGGACGAAGCGGATCGAGATGATGTTCATGACGAGCGTGATCACGAACAGCGTGGTCCCGACCGCGAACAGCGTCTTGTACTCGATCGAGCCGGTCGGGACGTCGCCCTTCGCCGTGGCCGCCACGAACGCGGTGAGCGTCTCCATCGACTTGCCGACATCGGCGCCCCACTGCGGCTGAAGGCCGCCGGCGATCACCACCACCATCGTCTCGCCGACCGCGCGCGACATGGCGAGCACCACCGAGGCGACGATTCCGGACAGCGCGGCGGGGAAGACCACCCGCAGCGTCACCTGGATCTTGGACGCGCCGAGTCCGAAGGCGCCCTCGCGGAGTGACTGCGGGACCGCGCGCATCGCATCCTCCGAGATCGACGCGACGATCGGGATGATCAGAAAGCCGATGATGATGCCCGCGGCGAGCGCGTTGAAGATGCCCACGTTCAGGTGGAAGAAGTCACGCAGCACGGTGGGGGTGAAGAAGGTCAGCGCGAAGTACCCGAACACGATCGTCGGGATCCCGGCCAGGAGCTCGAGGATCGGCTTGATCACCTTGCGGACCCGCGGGCGTGCGTACTCGCTCAGGTAGATCGCCGCTCCCAACCCGAGTGGGATTGCCACCAGCATTCCGATGAGCGACGTCGCGAGCGTGCCGGCGACGAGCGGGAGCACGCCGAAGCTGGCGGGCTGGAATAGGGGCGTCCACTTCGTCCCGAAGAGGAACTCGCCGACGCCGACCTGGCCGAAGAAGACGATCGTCTCCTCCAGCAGGGCATAGATGATGCCCGCGGTCGTGAGCAGCGAGATCGCGGCCGCCAGCACTAGAAGGCCCCTGATGAGCGCCTCCCCCCAGCGACGGCGAGCCGCCCGGAGGCTCGGTGCCTCCGGGCGGCCGCTTGCCGTGGCGGTTGTGGCGGCTGCCTCCAACTAGCTCCCGATGTCGGCCTTGAGGTCGGACTTGGCCTTGCTGGCCTGATCCGCGCTCATCGCGACGATCTGCGAGGCATCGGCGATCGCCTGGTAGTTGTCGACCACGTACTGGAGGAAGGCGTCGACCTCGGGCCGCTTCAGCGCCTTGGCGCTCGGATACATGAACAGCGGGCGCGAGAGCGGCTTGTACTCGCCGGACTGGATCGTCTCGACGCTCGGCGAGACGCAGCCGTCGCCGCCGTCGACCTTGACGAGGTTGAGCTTGCTCTTGTTCTGCTCGTAGTACGAGTGGCCGAAGTAGCCCAACCCGGTCTTCTCGCCGGCAACGCCCTGGACGAGCACGTTGTCGTCCTCCGAGGGCTGATAGTCCTCGCGCGAGACGCCCTCCTCCCCGTTGATCTTCTCGGTGAAGAAGTCGAAGGTGCCCGAGTCGGTGCCGGGTCCGAACAGCTTCAGATCGCCGCCGGGGAACTTGGGATCGATCTCGCTCAGGCTCTTCACCTTCGAGCCCTGGTTCCAGAGCTTCTTGAGCTGGCCGGTCGTCATGCAGTCGACCTTCAGGGCCGGGTTCGTGACCACCGCGATACCGTCGTTGGCGACCTGGATCTCCTTGTACTTGATGCCCGCCTTCTTGCAGACCGGGGCCTCCTCATCGGGCTTGATCGGCCGCGAGGCGTCGGAGATGTCCGTCTCGCCGGCGCAGAACTTCTCGAACCCGCCGCCGGTGCCGGACGTCCCGACGGTGATCTTCACATCAGGGTTCTCCCCCTGGAAGCTCTCCGCGGCCGCCTGAGTGAAGGGCGCGACGGTGCTCGACCCGTCGATCTTGATCGTGCCGGAAAGGTTCCCGCCGCCCCCGGTGTCGGCGCTGGCGCTGCCGTTGTCGTCGTCGTCGCCGCAGGCCGCTGCACCCAGGGCGAGGACGCTGCACGCGGCTAGTGAAATGAGGATCTTCTTCATGCCGCGGACGCTCGCATCGACCGCGGGAGAGTCTGTTATCCGCCTGTGGCCCTCTTGTAAAAAGGATGTGAAGCGGGCCGCTAGTCGGAGGAGAGCCGGTAGCCGAAGCCGAAGTGCGTGTGGATGTAGGCACGCCCCGGCAGCGCTTCCTCGAGCTTCTGGCGCAGTCGCGCGATGTAGACGTCGACCGAGCGGTCCGACTTGCGGTAGTGCTCCTCCCAGACCGCCTGGTAGAGCTCCTCCCGCGTGACGATGCGGTCACGGCGCTCCGCGAGCGCCGTGAGGAGGTCCAGCTCTCGTACGGTGAGCCGCAGCGGCTTGCCCCCGGCGAGGGCCAGGTATTCGCTGGGACGGATCTCAAGCTCGCCGACCACCATGTGCCGACTGTCGCACTCTGCGCCGCAAACACCGTTATTCCGGCGTTGCCAGCTTGTGAAAAGCCTGTGAATGGTTTTGGCCCCGCTGGTGCCCCCCCTAGACTTTGGGCCGTGGCGGATCTGCGAATCGCGATCCTGGACTCTGACTCGGGGTTTGTGCGAGTTCTGGTGAAGCGAGCGGCCGACCTCGGCTGGCAGTACCGCTGCCTCGAAGCCGCGCCGCCGGTCGAGGAGTTCGTGGCGATGCGCGTGAACGCGCTGGTCATGGACCTCGGCGTGCTCGGCCCGCGCGCGTGGGAGTTCCTCGAGCGGGTCGCGGCGGCTCTCCCGGGCATGGGCCTGGTCGTCTGCACGGGGCGCACGAGCGTCTCTCAGCGCGTCCGCGGCCTGCGCACAGGGGCCGACGACTGGATCACGAAGCCGTGCCACCCCGAGGAGGTGCTCGCCCGCGTGGAGGCCGTGGTGCGGCGGCGCAAGCGAGCCTCCGAGCGGGTCGAGACCGGTCCGCTCGTCGCGGGCGAGCTCGAGATCCGCGCCGACCAGTTCCAAGCCTTCGTGCGCGGCCGCAGCGTGGACCTCACGCGCCGCGAGTTTGAGCTGCTCCAGCTGCTGGCGCAGGCGCAGGGCAAGGTGCTCCAGCGCGAGGAGATCTACCAGGCGGTCTGGGGCTACGCGATGGCGCATGGCGACCGCTCCGTCGACGTGTTCGTCCGCAAGGTGCGCCTCAAGCTCGAGACGGCCTCGCCCGACTGGAGCTACATCCACACGCACTTCGGCGTGGGCTACCGCTTCCAGCCGGAGCGCCCGGGGGGTCCGGACGAGGCGGCCGCGTTCGAGGCAGAGCTGCGCGAAGGGCATCCGGCGCCCGCTCCCCCGGAGGCCATGGAGCGCTTTTCGCTGGACCCTGAGCCCACCGAAGGGCCGGACCGGCCGGTGACCGGCAGCCTCAGCTTCTAGCCGCGCGCGTTAGCCATACTTCTGCGCCGCATGTCGAGGAACCAGCGGATCGGCCTGCTCGTGGCGGCCGCAGTCGTCGCGGTGGTGGCGCTCGTGGTGGCGGTCGCCTCGGGCGGCAGCGACGACAACGACCAGGCGACCAAGACGACACGTACCTCGACGGAGGAGCCACACGAAACGCTCGCGACGAACCAGAAATTCCACCGGATCCAGATCAAGGCCGGCAAGGTCGTTGGCGGGCCGCCGAACATCAAGGTCACGAAAGGCGAGCACGTCCGCATCGTCGTCAGCTCGGACGCCCACGACGACATTCACCTGCACGGCTACGACATCGAAAAGCAGGTCGAGCCGGGGCAACCGGCCCAGTTCAACTTCACGGCCAACATCGAGGGGATCTTCGAGATCGAGAGCCACGTGGCCGAGGACGCCGGCCGTGAGCCGCTCGTCGCCAAACTGACCGTCGAACCCGGCTGATCAGCGCGTTGCTGCTGATCGCCCACGGCATCTCGGTCCGGACGGACCTGCCGGTCCCCGAGTTCCTGTTCTGGTGGGCGGCGGCGATCGTCCTCGTCGTCTCGTTCGTCGGGCTCGCCACGCTGTGGCCGACGCCGCGGCTCCAGGACCCCGGCTGGCGCCCGCTGCCGGGCGGCATCGGGCGCGCTCTGGCGAGTCGGCCGGTCGAGCTCGTCTGCGGAGCCATCGGGGTCTTCCTGTTCGGGCTGACCATCTACGCCGGCTTCGAGGGCACCCAGAGCACCACGGCCAACTGGACGCCGATCTTCGTCTTCGTGATCTTCTGGCTGGCGTTCGTGCCGCTCGGGATCCTGTTCGGGGACGTCTTCCGCGCCTTCAACCCCTGGCGGGCGATCGGCCGCGGGGTCGCGTGGGTCGCGCGGACCGTCTCACGGTCGGAGCTCCCCGAGCCGCTCGCCTATCCGGCCTGGCTCGGGCGCTGGCCCGCCGCGCTCGGGATCTTCGGCTTCGCGGCGATCGAGCTGGTCTACGCCGGGCGCGACAAGCCCGAGAACCTCGCCATCGCGATCCTCGTCTACTCCGCCGTGACTTTCATCGGGATGGCGCTCTACGGCGTGGAGCGCTGGATGGACCGCGGCGAGGCGTTCTCGGTCTACTTCAACCTCTTCTCGCGCATCTCGGTGTTCGAGACGCGCGACGGCTCGGTCGTGCTGCGCAAGCCGCTGTCCGGCCTGGCGCAGCTGCGGCCAGTCGCGGGGACAGTGCCGCTCCTGATGGTGATGATCGGCACCGTCTCGTTCGACGGGTTCACGAACAAGCGCACTTGGAACAGCCGCTCGCCCGACATCGCCCGGTTCTTTCAGGACCATCTGAGCCTGTCGCCGGAGCACTCCCTCGAGCTGACGTTCCTGCTCGGGATGATCGCCACGGTCCTGTTCATCTCGGGCTTCTACTGGCTCGGGATCCTGGGGGCCAAGAGCGCCGGAGGCGGATTCAGCGCCAGGGAGCTCGCCGGCCAGTTCGTGCACTCGCTCGTGCCGATCGCGGCGGCGTACGTGGGCGCCCACTACTTCACGCTGCTGCTCTACCAGGGCCAGGCCATGGCCTACCTCACCTCGGACCCCCTCGGGAACGGGTCCAACATCTTCGGCACCGCCGGGTGGCAGGTTCACTACGGCCTGTTCGGATCGAACGTCGAGTGGTACGTGAAAGTCGTGATGATCGTGTCGGGCCACCTGGCCGGCCTGATCCTGGCTCACGACCGCGCCGTCGCGATCTATCAGGACGCGCGCCAGGCGGTCCGCTCCCAGTACTGGATGCTCGGCGTGATGCTCGGCTTCACGATGCTGGCGGTG
>JBKPSR010000112.1:0-41153 GCA_046735115.1 Actinomycetota bacterium | reverse complement strand
GCGCGCATCGGTACCCGGAGCCGCGTTCCGGACGCCGAGATCGCGGCGCTACGCGATGTGCGGTTCCCGACAGCGATGCGCGGCTACGACCGCGAAGCGGTCGATGAATACGTCACCCGCGTCAACCAGGTGCTCGCGGAGCTACAGATCACCGCCGCTCCCGAATCCGCAATCCGACACGCCCTCGAGCAGGTTACCGACGAGACGAAAGGCCTTCTCGAGCGCGCCCACGAGACGGCGGACGAAATAACTCGCCGCTCGCGCTCCCAGGCCGATGACCGGGTCGAGCGCGCCACGCAGGAGGCGCAGCAGCTGCACGACGCGTCCGAGCAGGAAGCCCGCCAGCTGCGAGAGGACGCCGCCAACGAGGCCCGCCAAGTGCGCGAGGCGGCCGCCAAAGAGGCGCGCGAAGTCCGCGAGGCCGCGCAGCGTGAGGCACGCGAGCTTCGCGAGGCCGCCGAGGCGCGCGTCCGCGAGCTCGAGGCCGACGCTCGGGGGATCATCGAGGAACGGGCACGCCTGATAGGCGAGCTGCGCGAACTCGTCCGCCGCCTCGGCGAGTTCGCTGACGGGGCGGCGGGCCACTATCCGAGCGCGCCGCCGGCAGCGCCCGAGGCGGATCAACCAGCCTGACCATCGAGCCGCCCGCTCCCCGCGCGACGCCGGGGTCCCGCGTCGCACCCGAGCTTCTGCCGTCGCGTGAAAGCTGCAGCCACGACCCAGCACGCTCGAGGTGTGGCGTGATGGTCATCAGAGACCATCGCGCCGGTCTCGAAAACTGTTGTCGGCCTTTGGTCGACTGAGGCTTCGAATCCCTCCCCCTCCGCTTAGTAGGAAGCTATTCGTGGCCCCGTCCGCTCGTATGTGGCGGCCGACCCGCAGCGCTTCCGCTGTCTGCTGACCGAGCAGGTCCGCGTCCGCGAGCTGCTCGAGGCAAAGGACGCGCGAGCAGCCATGTCATTCGACCCGTGAGCGCCGCGGCGCAGCCGCCGCGCGCTCCCGCGGCGGGCGCTCAGCGAGCGCGATTCCGGAGCCGACGCACGCGAACAGCGAGGCCATGCGTCGCTCTCAGGTGTCGGGGCCGGATGGGATGAGCGTGGTGAGGCGGGCGGCCTCGGCCGTTGGGTCGCCGGTCAGCGCGAGGATGCCGTTCTTCTCGAGCGTGCGGTCCTCCGCGGCGGCCCCGCCGAGCGCCACCGTGTAGCGCCGGGCGAGCGCGCGCAGTTTCGACAGAACCGGTCCAACCCGCTCGCGGCTGACGGCGTTGAGCACTACGAGACTCGGCTCGAGCTGGCTGCTCACGTCCGCCACAGTGTCGATCGGCGAGTCGGGCCCGAGGTAGACGATTCGCCAACCTCGCGAGCGCAGCGCGAGCCCGAAGGCGATCAGGCCGAGGTCATGCTGCTCGCCAGGCAGGCACGCAAGCACGGCGACCGGCCCAAGCCCGAGGCCCCAGCCCCGGGCCAGGCCGAGCAGGCGTCCGCGCAGCACGCTGGAGGCAAAGTGCTCCTGGGCGACCGAGGCCTCGCCTCGCTTCCACCGCTCGCCGAGCTCCTGCAGGTAGGGCACGACGACTTCCGCCAGCAGCGTCTCCACGGTGGCCAGGGCGAGCAGCCGGTCGAGGATCGCCTGCGCGCGCGGCTCGTCGAACTCGTCGAGCGCCGCTGCGAGCTCGTCCCGGATCGCCGCGGGGCGCGGCGCGCTTCGGACAGCCTCCTCGTCGACCTGGTCGCGCACGGCGAGCGCAGCCGCCTCGGCGGCGGCCATCCCCTCTGCGAGATGCTGCTGCATCAGTTCCACGCGTTCGACGTCGGCGGGGGAGTACAGGCGAAGGCCGCCGGCTGAGCGAGTGGGACGAAGCAGGCCGTAGCGGCGCTCCCAAGCTCGCAGCAACTCGGGGCTGACCCCCGCGCGCTTGCTCAGCTCGCCGATCCGAAGGACCTCGCCAGTGTTGGCCATCGCCGAACTATACAGCATCTGGACAGCTGCTTGACAAGAGCCTCAGCCTTCTCTATGGTCGTATCTGGACAGTTTCTCTACAGGAGGTAAACAACAATGCGGAAGCTCGATCTACTCGCCGGGGCCCTGTTGATCGTCGGTGGGCTCAATTGGGGCCTTGTCGCGATCGCCGAGTTCGACCTC
The DNA here is from genome assembly GCA_046735115.1 of Actinomycetota bacterium. Lineage (GTDB taxonomy): Bacteria > Actinomycetota > Thermoleophilia > Solirubrobacterales > Thermoleophilaceae > JACVRW01. Next base: position 39,011 of record JBKPSR010000112.1, on the reverse strand, counting down.
GTCGCCTGGGTGTTCAGCGAGGACTTCGGCACGACGAACGCGGCGAGCCGGATCGTGTACGGCCTGGTTGGCGTCGCTGCGATCTACGCCATCGCCGCCATCGCCGGTCGTCGGTCCGTGGGCGCTCAGCACACAGCAACCGCCTCGCGCTGACGAGGCAGATCATCAGATGGGAGTTGACATGCGACAGATTCGAACGATCCTCCTCGTTTCAGCGGTGACCGCCGTTGCGCTCGGGGCGGTCACTGCCGGGGCTCCGGCGCACGCGGAGCGGGCACCCGGCACGAACATCGTCCAGACCGCGGTTGGGGCCGGGAAGTTCAAGACGCTCGCCACGCTGCTCAAGCGGGCCGGGCTCGTGAAGACGCTGGCGGGCAAGGGCCCGTACACCGTCTTCGCGCCGACGGACGCGGCCTTCGCCAAGGTACCCAAGGCCACGCTCGCGCGGCTTGCCCGCAACCGGGCGAAGCTCCGCTCGGTCCTGCTGCTGCACGTCGCCAAGGGCAGGCTCACCGCGGCGAAGGTGGCGGAGCGCCGCTCGGTGAGAACGCTCAACGGGCAGCGGCTCGCGATTCGCGTCCGCGGCAGCAAGGTCTTCGTCGGCGGGGCGCGGGTCGTAGCACCGGACGTGACCGCGACGAACGGCGTAATCCACGCCATCAACAAGGTGCTGATCCCTCGCTAGCCCAGATGGCCTAAGCGTCGCCCGGTGCGGCTTGCCGCGCTGGGCGACGTGAGCCACGCGGGCGATTCCGCCATGAGCTTCTTTCCACCTCACTGGAACCTCGAACAGAGCCCCGGTCGCGGCAGGCCGCAAGCCGCCCCCACGCGACGGGCGCTCGTGACCGGCGCGACAGGCTTCATCGGCGCGCGGCTCGCCGCGGCGCTCGCCGACGCCGGCTGGACCGTCCGCTGCATGGTGCGCGACCGCTCGCGCGCGGGCGACCTCGAGCGACACGGCTACGAGGTCCACGAGCGCGACGTCCTCCGCCCTGAGACCCTGGAGGGGGTGGGCCGTGACGTCGAGGTCGCCTACTACCTGGTCCACGCCATGGGCCGAGGAGCACGCGGGGACTTCGCGGCCCGCGAGCAGGCCGGCGCCGAGGCGTTCGCGCGCATGGCGCTGCGCGAGGGTATCGAGCGCGTGATCTACCTCGGCGGTCTGGGGGAACCGCACTCGCGCCACCTCCGTAGCCGCCACGAGACCGCCCGGGTGCTCGCCGAGCATGGGCCGCCGCTCACCTATTTCCGCGCCGGCATGGTCGTCGGTGCGGGAAGCGAGTCGTACCGCACCCTGCGCTACCTCGTCGAGCGGCTGCCGGCGATGATCGCGCCCGCCTGGCTGAAGGTCCCCACACAACCGATCGCCATCGACGACGTGCTCGCCTACCTGGCTGCCGCTCCGGATCTGCCGAAGACGGCGGGGCAAGAGATCCAGATCGGCGGCCCGAGCGTCCTGGCCTACGGCGAGATGCTCGACCGGATGGCCGAGGCGCTTGGCCGGCGGCCGCGGCCGAAGCTGCCGGTCCCGCTGCTCACCCCGCGACTTTCATCGCTCTGGATCGGCCTGGTCACCCCGGTCGATGCCGGTGTGGCCCGGCCGCTGATCGAGGGGCTCTCGACGAAGACGACCGTGACCGACATCACCGGCGCGCAACTCTTCGACGTGGCGCCGCTGCCGTTCGAGGAGGCGCTTCGGCGAGCCGTCGCCGACGACGCCGCCACGGCAAGCGTCGTGCCGCCGCGTCCCGCGGAGTTCAGGCCAGCGACCCCGAACGCGGCCCGGCCCGGCCCTCGGGCGGCCCCATGAGACTCGGCTTTGCCGTCAAAGTCCTTGGCGGCGGCGGACTGCCGTCGCACGACTCCAGGCGATGGCAGTCCGGACCGCATCTCCGCGTTTCGCTCGAACGGCTGAGAGGCGTGCTCCAGTACTGCGGCGCGCACGACATCCGCATGTACCGGATGGCTACAGCCCTTGCGCCTTACGCCAGCCATCCAGACCTTCCCGGCTTTCGCGGGCAGCCGCGCGAGTGTGCCGCGGAGCTCGCGCAGGTCGGCCGGCTGGCCCGGGGACTCGACATTCGTCTGTCCAGTCACCCCGGTCAGCACACCGTGCTCAACTCGGAGGACGAGCGAATCCGGCGGGTGGCGGTCGAGCAGCTCGAAGTGCAGGCCGAGCTCATGGATGCCATGGAGCTTGGGCCCGAAGCGGTGGTTGTCCTCCACGTCGGCGGCGCGACTGGTGGGGTGGACGCCGCCCTCGAGCGCTTCGAGCAAGGCTTTGAGCTCCTCTCGCCAGCCGCCCGCGCTCGCTTGGCGGTCGAGAACGACGACCGCTCCTTCGGCCTCGGCGCCGTCCTACGCTTGAGCGAGCGGATCGGACGCCCAATCGTATGGGACGCCCTTCACCATCGCTGCCATGACCCGGACGCGATCCCCGACCGAGAGGCGCTCGCCCTTGCGCTCGCGACCTGGCCGTCCGGCGTGGTGCCCAAGGTCCATTACGCGTCGCCGAAGACAGCGGTCGGAGAGCGCCGCAAGCGCGTTGGCCGGCGGGTCGAATGCTCGTTGGTGCTGCCCGATCTACGTGCCCATGCTGATCTGATCGACCCGATCTCGTTCGAGCACTTCATCGGCGAGACCGGCCGCGGGCTGGACTTCGACGTGATGATCGAGGCCAAGGCCAAGGACATCGCGCTGCTGCGCTTGCGTGCGCAGCTCGCCGACCGGACGGGCAGAGGGGTATGAGCGACATCCTGATCGGCGTGTCCGCCTGCCTGCTGGGTGAGCATGTCCGCTATGACGGCGGCCACAAGCGCAACACCTTCCTGCTCGAAGAGCTGGCTCCGCACGTCAGGCTGATCCCGGTCTGTCCCGAGGTCGGGATCGGACTCGGCGTTCCGCGCGAGGCCATCCGACTCGTCCGGCGGGGCGATCGGGTCCGTCTGCTCGGCTCGGCGGGCGCCGACTACACCGATGCCATGCGGCGCTGGGCCGGCACGGTCATAGCCGAGCTGCGTGAGCGCGAACTCTCGGGGTTCGTGCTCAAGAAGGGCTCCCCGAGCTGCGGCTTCGAACGGGTCCGCGTATGGGACGAGGGCCTCCAGCGGCCATCACGGCCCGCGCGCGGCGTGTTCGCCCAGGCTCTCGTCGAGGCGATGCCCGCGCTGGCGATCGAGGAGGAGGGCCGGTTGAACGACCCCGGCCTGCGCGAGCACTTCGTCGACAGGGTCTTCGGGCACGCCCGGGTGCGCGACTTCTTTGCCGTTCCGTGGACCGCCGAAAGCCTGATCCGCTTCCACTCGGCCGAGAAGGCGGCCGTGCTGGCGCACGATCTCGAGGCCGCCCGGCGGCTCGGCCGCCTTGTGGCCGGCCAGCGCCAGGTCGAGCCCGACCAGCTGGCCCGAAGCTACTGCGAGCTCCACGGGTCCGCGTTCGCACGGCCCGCGACCCCAGGCCGGCAGGCCAATGCCCTCTCGCACCTGGCTGGGCACCTGAAGGGCAGTCTCGGATCGTGCGACCGTGAAGAGCTTCGGGAGGCGATCGAGGACTACCGGATGGGTCTCGTGCCGGTCGCGGTTCCGCTCGCGCTCCTCTCTCGCCACCTCCGCGCCGCCGGCACGGAGTGGGCCCGCTCCCAGACATACCTGGCGCCCTACCCCAAGGAGCTCGGCCTGAGAGGCCTGATCTCGAAGCCGCGTGGAGAGCGGCGCGCCGCTCGGCACGCGGGGCGCCCCGCAGTGGACGCCGAAGCCCCATTTGTCGCTGAACTCGAACTTTCTGGAGGTTGACCAAACGATGAACGTTGCCGACGCGCAGCACACGAGCGATCAGGGCGTAGGCGCACGCCTCGCGGCTCACGCCCGCCGGCTGATCACGCGCGATCCGGGCGTTTCGCTAATCACGCTCGCCGCCTTCCTCTCCTTTGTCCTCTCCGTGGTCTTGTGGTTCACGGACTCGCGCCAGGAGGCTTTGTTCACCGGCCTATGGGTGCCCTCGATACTCGCGCTCGGTGCGTTCTATTCCGCGCTGCGACACCGTTCGGCATGACCGCACTGCTGCTGACAGGCGGCGTGATCATCTTCGCCATGGTGGTGGCCGGCGTATGGCTCATGCAGTACGCAGAGGCCGAGCCCGCCGCCCGTGCCGTCGGGCGAGCACCGGATCCGGCGGAGGAAGACGAGGCGCGGCAGACGCTTTCCGCGCCACGATCGAGCTTCCTCCGCGATCGCGAAACGGACTAGGCAACGACTAACTTTCGTTCCCCCCTGACGTTCCGTCGGCGGTCGCGCTTGGCTCTAGGACTGCGTTCGCGCCCTGGACGTGAAGGGCTCGAAAACCGTTCTCGGCCTTTGGTCGACCAGGGTTCGAATCCCTCCCCCTCCGCTTAGTCGGCGGCGACTACGTCAAGCCGCCGATGGAATCGGTTCTGTTTCGGGTTGTTCCGTCGTTCGTGATTGCGGCAGCCGCTTCGCGAGGATCGAGAGAAGCGCGTCGACGACGCGTGGATCGAACTGCGACCCCGCGCCCGAGCGAAGCTCCGCCAGAGCCACGTCGATGGGTAGTGCCTTCCGATAGGCGCGATCGGTCCGCATGGCGTTCCAGGAGTCGCAGCAGGAGATAATCCGGGCTTCTAGCGGGATTGCCTCGCCGGCGAGAGCGTCCGGGTACCCCCCTCCATCCCATCGTTCGTGGTGGGAGCGCACGATGAGGCCGACCTCGCGCATGAACCCGCCCACGCGGTTGAGCAGCCTTTGCCCTTCAACGGTGTGGGTCTTGATGACTTGCCACTCGTCCGGCTCGAGTTTGCCGGGCTTGTTGATGATCTCTTTTGGAATTGCGGTCTTGCCGACATCGTGCAACAGCGCAGCGAACTCGACGTTCCGCAGTCGACGGGCGTCGAGGCCGAGCTCCGCGCCGACGTCGGCCGACAGCCGGACAACACCGCGCGAGTGCTCGCCGGTGTAGCCGTCGTCCGCCTCGACCATGTCGCCAAGGACGAGCGCGGTGCCGCGGTATGCGTTGCTCAGCTCCACGAGACCCTCCAGCCGCTGGCGGCGCTCGCGTGCGAAGACTGCGAGTAGCCCGAGCAGCGGCAGCGGCGCGAGCGGGGCGAGCGGCGACTTGTGCACGAGCTCACCGACGGCCAGCGCCATCGGAGACAGCCCTGCGTCAACCGCGTAGACCCAGGTCTCGGCGAGCTGATCGCGCACGGACACGCCGTTGCCGATCAGGTCGCGCACGGCCGACGCGCAGAAGTCGCCTGCGAACTGGGCGCACAGGGCCGCGACGAGCAGCGCCGCGCCGGCATCGACGGGAGTGATGCCCGTCGAGGCGAAGAGGACGGCCGGGCCTATCGCGAACCACGAGTTGCCGACGGTATGGACGAGTCGTGACGGCCGTGCGCGCCCGGCTATCACTTCCGGCATCCGGCCCGCGGCCAACGCAACCACCACCGCCGCCGGCGTCACCGCGGCCGGCATGGCGAACACCAGCGGGACAAAGGCGAGCTGGGTCGGAACGGTGAACCCGAAGACGACCTCGAAGCGCACTCGGCTTGCGACCGCCAACACGATCAGGCTCGCCAGCGCCGGCACCGGGTCAAATGAATCCGGTTTGCCGACGACCCACAAGGACGTGGCCGCCAAGGCAAAGCCGCCTCCGACGATCCACTCGGCAGCACGCTCCTGAGCGCTGAGTGGGTTCGCGTCGCGATTAAGCGTCGCTGCGAGGAAGCGGTGTTCTCCGTCGGCCGACGCGAGCGACATGTCGATCTGTATCGACCGCCGGCGCGACGTACCTGAGCACCGCCGCGACCCGATCGTGGACCTTCGTCCAGCCAATCGAGCCTCAAGCGCTAAAGGTCGACCTTGCCAATGCCGAATACAGATCGCGTAGTGACAACCTAGGACTGTCAAGGGCAAACTCGTCGCGAGGCGGGGACGCAAAGCCGGAGATCTCGCCGCCCACTCGGAGACGGCTCGGCTGCCAGTCAACATCAAGGACGGTGTTGACCCTTGATCACAGCAAGCAGGAAGCTTGGTCTGAAGCCGACTGTTGTCGGCGTACTCGTGGGCATCGCGGCCGCATTCGGGCCGGCCACCGCGATGGCCGAAACCCCGACGACGACGTCGTCATGTCCGACCGCGGTGTTCAGCCAGCCGTTCCTCTTCGTCGGGGACAGCAACTGGTACAACCTCATGCAGGGGCAGACCGTCGACAATTTCGACGGCACCGGCTGGACGCTCCGTGGCGGAGCGACGATCGTGCAAACCACGCTCCCCAACGGGAAGGCGGCGGACGTACTGGACCTCCCAAGCGGCTCCAGGGCCGTCAGCCCGACGACCTGCGTGACCCAGTACTACCCGCGCGCGCGGATGATGGTGCGCAACCTGAAGGGCTCCGAAGGCGTCTTCTTTTACGTCTCGTATCTCGGCACTAGCACGTGGGACAAGCCCAAGAACACCGGGCAGGTGCACGGCTCGGGAACGGCCTGGACGGCCGCGGACCCGGTCAACCTTCAGCCCTACAAAGTCGCTGGCTACCAAACGGTCCGGTTCACCTTCAAGCCGGGCGGCAACTCCAGCCGGTTCCAGCTCTACAACGTCTACGTGGACCCGCGTATGAAGTAAGCGAAGGCACGACCCAAGAAGGGAGACACCCGCAGCGCTCCTAGAGGCACGACGACAACAACCGTTGTCGGCCTTTGGTCGACCGAGGGTCGAATCCCTCCCCCTCCGCTGATCACCCTGCGACCCCTGCGGTAACGCCGGCGGGCCGAAGCTATGAGGCGAACGGTGCGTCCGCGCCGCGCGACGGCATCAGCGACATGCTCGACTCTTCGACTTCTATGGCTTCGGCAGCTTCACCGCCTCGCCGTCCAGGTCCGCCGGGTCGTAGTCGATGCCCATGGTTGTGAGAATCGTGGGCAGCACGTCTACGAGCCGCATCGGCCTATTCGGATCCTTCGAGCCGATCCCCGGGCCGTGAAACACCATCGGGATCTTCTGCACGAGCTTCTGGCTGCCGCCGTGGTCGCCGATTACGCCGTACGTGACGTCGGTGCGAGTGATGCCGACGACATCGGGGGCCGAGCTGTTCGCCATCGTGTCGACGAGCTCGCCGGCGTGCTGGACGAACCAGGCGCGCTCGTGGCCGGTCATGTGGTTGGTGCCGAAGCGCGTGTAGTCGTTCTGCGCGGCGTTGATGTAGTAGCTCGCCATCACTCCGGGCATGTCGAGCACGGCCGCCGCGGCCTGGCGCTTCTTGGTAAGCGAGGTGTCGTGCAGCCAGGCGCCGACCTGCGTGTCCTGGTAGGAAAAGTCCAGGTTCCCCGCCAGCCGGTCCCGGAGCGCCGCGACCGCCGGGCTCGGGTCGAGGTAGACCTCGTTCGAGTCCTGCCCGAAGTACCAGTTGCAGTCCGACCGGATTCCCGTCGAGGCCGGCGTACTGGCGCCACAGGCCGGGTTGGTCACGCCCGGGGCGAGCACGCCGAAGAAGGGCCTGCCCGTCTGCGCAGCGTGGTCGGCCGTGATCACTATCAGGGTCTCGTCGAGGAGATCCGCGTCGTCCAACGCATCGACGATCTTGCCGACCTGTTCGTCGGCGTTCCTCGCGACGAACGGTAGGTGGCGCATCGCCTTTTCCGCGGGTGTCCCCGGAGAGCCGGCGGGCTCTGACCCGTCGTCCTCGGGGCCCCACATATGCCCGAGTTTGTCGATGCCGCCGAGGCTCACGAGCAGTCCGTGCCAGTTCGGCTCGTTCTTGATGAAGAGGCTGGCGGCGTCTGCGGACCAGTTGTCGCCGCCGATGTGCGCGGAGTCGAAGCCGGGCACGAAGCGGTTGCCGTCGAGCGGGTAGATGTTCGCCGGCGAGATGCTTCCGGTCCCGTACGCGCCCGCGCCCTGGAAGGTCCACCAGCGGTCGGTGCAGTCGTTGGTGAAGCCGAAGTACGTGCGGGCAACGCCGACATACTCGGGCCGCCGCCACCCCGACCCGCACAGTGCGGAGACGTTGTCGCCCCGGATCTGGAAGATGATGTCCTCGGGATCCGGGGTCGCGGTGCCGTCGTTCACCGCCGAGCCGGTCTGGCCGCTCGTACACGCCGACGTGCGCTTCTGGGAGATCGACGCGAACGCCGACGACTCGCCGAACTTATCGTCGAGGTAGTCCTGGAGCTTCTTGTATCCACCGGCGTTGATCAGCGTCCCGAACTGCGCGCAGGACATGCTCGAGGTCACGTGATACGGGCCGGCGCCGAGCAGGTTCGCCGAGTCCCGGTACACCTCGTTCGACCAGCCCATGTCCTTCGGAAGCAACCCGCTCGTGATCACGTTGTGGCTGATCACGGTCTCGGCCGCCATGTGACCTACCAGCGCTTTCGGGAAACTCGCCCCCTGGCGTTGGAGTTCCTGCACGTTCTCCATGTCGTAGCGGTCGATTGTGTCCGGCCGCGCCTGGTCGAGCATGATGATTACGACGTGCGTGGGCCGGTCCGGCTGGGCCTGCACCGGTGGTGCGAGCACCGCGACCGCCGCCAGCGAAGCGACCACCGCCACGAACAGCATCCTCGGACGCCACATAACAGACCCCCCTCGGGCAAACGTGCGTGACGGGCCTGTCCTATCTCATATATCAGCCTGAAGTCAACGCTCACCCGGCGGCCAAGGCTCCTCCCCCCGCTTGGCTCGAGCAGCAGGCGACCGACGAGTGTCGCTATAAAAGCGGGAATTCGGCCCCCAACGGGACAGTCTCGAAGACTGTCGGCCGTGTGAACGGCCCGAGGGTTCGAATCCCTCCCCTCCGCTGATCACCTTGACGCCGCAGACGAGCCCGTCATCAGCGCCTCACCCGTAGGATCCGGGCTCCGCTGCGCGAGAAGCGCGGCCGGAGCAGCGTCACGTAGGCCCACCGGCGGCCGAGGGCCGTTGTCCAGAGCATGCTCCGCGTGCCTTCCGAGCGGTGCGGGCAGGGACCGGTCCCACTTCCCTGACTCGTGTGGCCAGGCTCGTACCCCGCATCGGTGCGGGTGAGCGGCCGCCCGTGCAGAAGCACCCGTTCGCGCCCGCGGCGACGGAGCACGAGTTGCTGGCCGCAGCGGTCGATGCTCACGTACAGGAGGCCGGGTCCGTGGAGCGACGGCTGCAGGAGCTGGCGGCGGCGCGAGCGGACGGCGATCCGGCTGCGGCGAGTGCGGAGGTTCGCGATCACGATTCGACTGCCGCTGCGCCCGGCGACGGAGTAGGCAAGCCGGTCGCCGTCCAGCTCCGGCCTGCTGAGCTGACCCACGCCGCGAATCGACACCACGCGACGTCGCGGTCCGGCCGGCAGGGGAGCCACGGCGATGCGCTCACCGCGAGCGCTGCGACCGCGCCACGCGAGCCAGTGGCGCGAAACCGAGAGCGCATCCACCCCTGTTACGGTGCGGCTGATCGACCGCTGGGTATCGGTGTTGAGAACCGTGACCACATCTCCGCGCCGCCACGCCACGAATTCAGCTCCCACAGCCGGGTCCGAGCCGGGCAGCTCGAGCGTGCGGCCGCGGCTCCGCAGGACACCTCCTCCGCGGCCGTTCTCGTAGGCGAGCACGTTGTCGCTCACGGACGGATCGCTTGCCGGTGCGGCCACCCCACGAGCTCCCCACGCAGGCCCGGTGGCAAGCGCGATCGCCACAGCAGCGAGCGCCAGGCCGTCCGCTGTCCGGAAGCCGCGCAGGATCAGCGGTCGCTCCGCCATCAGTTCCAGCCCGCGGGTCCCCCAGGGCGTGCGGCTTGCCGGCGCGAGCACGACGACCGGCAGCGCTCGTCCGGCACCGAAGGCTGCGCCCACGGCCATGCCGAGCGCGGGGTCCCCGAGCGCCACCGAGATAGCCGCCAGCGACACCACCGCAAACGTCAGCACGAAGGTGGCGAAGCCCACTCCTAGCAGCACTCCATAGAGACAGGCCGCCAAGGGCAGCGGAAGCACGCGCCGCCACGGCTCAGGGACTTGCCGGCGAATCTGTGGCCGGACGCGTAGCCCGCGCAGCTCGGCGGCCGCGCCCCCGACCGCCACGCCGAAGGCCGCGAGCGTGGCGAGGCTGTCGCCCCGTCCGAGTAGCGAACCGAGCGTGCTCAGCGCACCGAACACGGCGGACCCTCCCACGACCGCGCCCACGGCAAAGGCCAGGCACGCGACCAGCGTGACTACCGGCCTGCCCTCGCGCGTGCCGCGCCCCAGAGAGTCCACCATCGAGAACCCGCACGGTGACCATGTGCCCGTTAGCCCGGCCAGGAAGGCGGTCATGACGAGCGCGATGCCGACCGCACTCAGCACGGGATCCGCGTCTGGTAGTAGTGAACGCAGAAGACCTTGCGGCCCGCGTAGCAGTAGCCGGTGAGCGCCGCGTCGCCGTTGATCCGGCGGCTGCTGTACGAGCAGCAGTCCATCAGCTTGCGGACATAGCCGCCGCAGCAGCGGTACCAGGCGCCGTCCACGGATGTGCGGATGCCGTAGTCGCGTGAGACCCCTGAGCAGACCGGCGTCCGCGGAGCAGGAGGCAGCGGCCGTCCGTCCGGGTCCCTGAGCAGCCTGCCGTGTCGGTCGACTGGGCGACCGGCGCGGTCCACCGGTCGGCCGAGGTCGTCGACCCGTTTCCCGTCTCGCGCCCGCAGTGGGAGGCCGTGCGCGTCCACCCTGGGGATTCCGGTGGGATGAGGGCAGGAGCCGGTCGTGTAGGTGTGTCCGCAGAAGTGGTAGGCCTCCGCGTCGTCGGCCGCCACAGCGGACGCGATGGCCCCGATGCCCGTGGCCGCCAGCAGGGCGCGTCCGAGCTTGTCGAGAAGGCCGCGCCGGGAGGTGCGCAGCGCGAGCTGCTCGCTGAAGTTGCGCTCAGACACGCTCAGCCTCGCCGGCCCGCCTCTCGGCGGCGGCGAGGATGCTTTCGAGCTGGGACAGGCTGTTGAAGGTGCCCTTCGCGAGCACAGTTCCGATGCGGTCCATGGCCACCGCGAATGGCGCCCCCGGCGCGGACGCCTCACGCCATGCGTCGGCGTCGTGGACCTCGTCGAAGGAACGCAGCTCGACAAGCGGATCGCCTCCGAGGAGTGCGAGCGCCGGCTCCAGCGACGCACACAGCGGGCACCCCTCGGAACTGAAGACCGCGAGCGCGAAGCGTGCGGCGCCGGCATCCCCGAAGCGCTCGATCACGCGGCAATGCGCTCCCAGCCTCGGGCCTTCAACCTCTATCTCGAGCGCGGGCTGCGGAGGGAGAGCGAGGCGAAGCTCACCGACTTGGCGAGCCAGCGCGAGCAGCGCAACCGTGAGCGCGGCGAGGCCTGCAAGCGCCACGCCGAGCCCAAGCGCCAGCCACTGCTCTGTGCTCGGCGTCGGTTCCGGTAGCCAGGCCACCAGCAGAAATCCTGCGGCCAGGGCGAGGTTCCGTGCGATGCCGCTCGGTCGCACACGCGAGCCGGGGCCGAAACACCCACACGGAGCCTCCCGCCGACCGCTCAGCAGGGCGGCGGCCAGCACGGCGGCAAAACCCAGCGCAAGCGCCGCCCCGGCATAGGCGGCCGGTGTGGAGCCGGCCGCGACGCCCACTGCGACCAGCGTCTCCCCGAGGATCAGCAGCAGCCAGGTTATCCGGCGCGTCCGCTCGGAATGCAATCCGAACGTGGCCAGCGCGGCGCGTGTCCGCGCGGGGCTCGACGCCTTCAGCGCGGCCGAGACGAGAAGGATCCCGCTCAGGGCGATGCGCAATCCAAGAGCCGCCACCGAGCCAGGCTAGGAGCGATTCGTCGCCGCCGCAAGGTCCGCCCAGAGGTCGAATCCCTCCCCCTCCGGGCTCGAAGACCGGCATCGATCACTATTGGGCAATGACGTCGGACGGCCGCGAGCCCACGCTCAACCCGTCCGGGCGCTTCCCGCTCGCGTCACGGTACGACCCGGATTGGGTCGTCGCGAGCGCGAGCGGCGGCGCGAACGCGCTCTGGCTGACGGAGTGGCTTGCCGGGGCGATCGACCTGCGGCCCGGCATGCGGGTTCTGGATCTTGGATGCGGGCGGGCGATGTCGTCGGTGTTCCTGCACCGCGAGTTCGGCGCCCGGGTCTGGGCGGTCGACCTGTGGCACAGCGCGTCGGAGAACTTGCAGCGCATCCGGGACGCGGGCCTCCAGGACGGCGTCTTCCCGATTCGCGCGGACGCCCGCTCGCTGCCGTTCGCCGCCGAGTTCTTCGACGCGGTCGTGAGCATCGACGCGTTCGTCTACTTCGGCACCGACGACCTGTATCTGACCAATCTCGCCCGCTTCGTGAAGCCCGGTGGCATCGTCGGCATCGCCGGAGCGGGGCTGACGCGGGAGATCGACGGCCCGGTTCCCGAGCACCTGGGGCAGTGGTGGGAGCCGAGTCATTGGTGCCTGCACTCGGCGCAGTGGTGGGAGCGGCACTGGCAGCGGACGGGCATCCTCGACGTGCAACTCGCCGACACCATGCCCAAAGGCTGGCGACTGTGGCTCGAGTGGCAGCGCGCTGTCGCGCCGGACAACTCTGTCGAGATCGCGGCGGTGGAGGCCGACGCCGGGCGGTTCCTTGCGTACGTCCGCGCGGTCGCGCGGCGGACCGACCTGTACCTCGAGGAGCCCGTCGTCTCGATCCCGCCTCGCTACGACAGGCGACCGCTCCTCCGTGATCCGCACCGAGATCGGCCGGCGAGCTGAGCTCAGCTCGCCGGTCCGTCCGACGAGCGTCTCACCGAGATTGGGCACAGCGCGACGTCCTGCGCGGAGCTCAACCGGACGAAATGCTCGGGAGGCCGGCCGATGAAGCGGGCTACATCGCGGCGTCGACGGGGCGCAGCTCGTCCGTGTAGGGGATCGACCGGCGTCGAAGCGTGCCGTCCGATCCCACGGCGTAGGCGCCCAGGCGCGAGAGCGGCGGCGAGTACGCGTGTATGGACACCGCCCGCGTGTCGGTCTGCTGGCGCATGCGGTGGACATGCGACGCGTCGAAGTCGAACACGCTTCCTGCCCGGTGGTGGAGCTCCCGCGGCGCGCCCGCCAGCGCCAGGCGCTCTTCGACGATCTCGCCTTCGACGACCGCGACCGCTCCGCACGAGATGTCGTGGTCGTGGAACCCCGTGTCGTTGCCATTAGCCCACGAGATGACCCAGACGTCGACGTCGTCGTCACGCCAGAGCTGCTCGAAGTGACGATCGCGGCCCCTCGTCCGCACAAGGGGCCGCCACTGCTCCGGATCGGCGGCGAGGCGGCTGACCAGCCGGCGCAGCTCATACCGGTCGAGGCCGAGGCGCGGTGTCGGGAGTGGGCTGGTGGTCATCGGATTCAGCGACCTCGTGAACCGGTTCAGCAATACCGCCGAGTGAAGCGGTTCAGTGAACCGCTTCACCCAGTATCCCCCCGACCTGCCGGTCTGTCAAGCCCGCTACCCTCCGCCGGTGGGCGAGGGCACCAGGCAGCGCACGACGATTCGCGAGCTGGCGGAGTACACAGGTCTCTCACCAGCCGCGGTGAGCTACGCCCTGCGCGGCATGCAGGTGTCCGCCGAGACCGAAAAGCGGGTGCGGGAGGCGGCCGACAAGCTCGGCTACGAGGCCGACCCGATCGCGCGCGCCCTCGCCGGCGGAGCGACCGCCGTCGTGGGCCTGCTCGTGGGCAGCCTCGCCGACTTCTGGAACCAGGAGCTGGTGCGCGCCGTCCAGCGTGAGCTGTACGGCGCGGACCGGAGCACGCTCGTCGCCGACGCGGACGGCGAGCCCGCGCGCGAGCTCGAGCTCGCGCAGCGCCTCGTCGATCAGCGCGTCGACGGGCTGGTGGTGGTGCCGATCGGCCCCGCCAGCGGAGGCTGGGAATCGATCGCCCGCCAGGTGCCGACGGTGACGATCGGCGATGCGCTCCCGGGGCTCCGTCCCGCGGGCGAGGTCGTGTTCGACAACGAGCGCGGCGTGCAGGAGAGCCTGCAGCACCTGAGCGGGCTCGGGCACAGCCGCATCACCGTGCTCTCATGGGCGGTGCAAACCTCCCCCGACAGGGAGGCAGAGCGCGCCGTTGCCGCCTCGGCGGCGGCACTGGGGCTCGACTGCCGGCTGGTCGCGTGCGCCTACTCCCTCAACGGCTCGCGCCCGCTGGCGCTCGAGCTGCTCGCCGGCGAGGATCGCCCCACCGCGGTGCTGTGCCTGTCGGACTCGATCGCCTACGGCGTGTACGCGGCCTGCGCCGAGCTCGAGCTATCGATCCCCGGCGACATTGCCGTCGCGGGCTTCGGAGACCACCCGATCTCGCGGCTGCTCGCGCCGCCGCTGACCTCGACCGTCTGGGACGTCGAGCTGGTGGCCGAGCTGGCCACGAGCTTCCTGCTCCAGGCGATCGACGCGGACGGACCGCAGGAGACTCTCCGCGAGGTGGTCCCCTCTACGCTCGTCGCGCGCGCCTCCACCCAGGCGCCACCCGCCTGACAGCTACCGGTCGCCTGGGCGCACCGCGACCACGTGCGCCGCGTTGACCGCGATTGGCTCCCCGGTCCCCGCCTGGGTCAGCTGGGCGAGGGTCCCGGCGCTGCTGCGGGCAGCATCCTCGAGCTGCTTGACGACCTTGTCGAGCGAGAGGTCGACCTCGAGCTCGTCGCCGGTGATCAGAACTAGCTTGGTCGTCGCCACCGAGGCGCCGCGTAGCTCGGGGCTGGGAGACCGGGGGCATACGCCGGGAGGAGCAGAGGACCGACCTGCAGGTCACCGACAAGGTCGAAGCAGGCGCACTCGAAGCTTCGCCGCAGCTGCGCGGCAAGCGTGCCCACGGCGGGCCACGGCGAGTGCTCGGGCGCGCCGAGCTCCCTCACGCGCGACCATCCGCGTAGCGCCAGCGCCTTCGTGCGCGGGCGGGACAACCCCATGTCGAGGGCGCCCCAGGCGGCGAACAGAAGCCCGCCGACGGTTCCCGTCGCTGTCAGCAGCACGCCTGCGGCCGCCGCGGCGGTCACGCCGTGGGGACCGAGGATCAGGACGCTCGCGGCGGCGCCAACGCTCATGCCGAACGGCAGCTGCCCGAGCGTTACCACCGCGATCAGCACCGCGACCGCGTCGAACAGCGAGGCGTCGACTCCAACCGCGTGCAGGAGCAGCCAGTTGCGGGCGATCTGGGCGAACACGGCGATCAGGACGAAGCCGGCGAGGCGTGCGCGGCCGTCGAGCGTGCGCAGGACGGCCAGGCCGCTGCGCAGCCACCGGACGCCGGCGGCCGCCACGGAACGTAGGGCTGCGCTCACGCCGGCAACGGCCGCGAGACAGATGAGCGGGACCCACCACGGCAGGCCGAGCGGGCCGACGAGCGTGAACGAGGTGAGTGCGGCCAGGCTTCCCTCCACTATCAGGATCGGCAGCTCGGCGCCGATCAGCGCGGGAACCCGCGGGCTCGACTCCGGCGCGGAGCGGCGTAGCGCAGCGATGCGCGCCGCCGTCCCAAGCTGGGTGTTCAGCAGGCCGCCCACAAACCCCATGCTCGACGCCCGGTAGAGAGTTCGGCGGCCAACCGTGCCGCCACCGGCCCGCACGCACCGATGCCAGGCCTCGCTCCGTGAGACGAGCGCGACGACTTGGAGAAGCACCGCGGCAGCGGCGATCGCAATGGGGGCGCCGGTGACGCCGGTCTCGAGCTCGTTCCACTTGCCGACAAGCACGATTCCGAGCGCGGCCGAGGCGGCAATCGACGCCACCACTGTCCCGGCCGTTCGATGCCTGCGGCTGAGCCGCTTCAGCATCTGCTCTCCTCCACCTCTCTAGTGAAACGGACGCGACAGGCAGAGGAAGGCCTGAAGTGCCGCCCGGGGTAAACCACCCTCGGGACGTCTGCCACAGCATAACCGGCTCGAGGGGTACCCTCTATTGACGAGTACCCATCGCCGGGTGTGTCACGCCTCCTGCACCCTTCGTGGTTTCCATTCAGCCTTGGGGGCGGCAAGGCGGACCACAATGACCGACCAGTCGGACCGCAACCCGGGCGGCTCAGCCCGTGGCGAGGCGGCGTGGAGGAAGGCGACGGAAGAGGTCGCAGATCGCAACCGGCGCGCGCAGAAGCTCGGACGCGAAGAGCGCGAGGCGTATGACCGCGAGCGACGCGACGCACGTCGCGCCGCCGAGGCCCGCGCTCGGGCTCGGATGCGCAGCGGCCCGGGCGCACATTCCTGACCCCCGGGCGCGCTTTGATGGAACCCGACGCCGCTCAGGCGAGCGGCCGCACGTTGACGGCGCGCGGGCCCTTCGAGTCGGCCTGGGCCTCGTAGGAGACCCTGGCGCCGTCGGCGAGCGACTTGAAGCCCTCGCCGGCGATCTCGCTGTGATGCACGAACAGATCCTTGCCCGGCTCGTCGGGGGTGACGAAGCCGAAGCCCTTGTCGTCGCTGAACCACTTCACGGTTCCGGTTGACATTGCTGATACCTCCACTGCTCCTGTGCTGCGAACGGAGTGGATGCTTCAAGCAACGACAACGGGCGCGCGCACTCGGTCGTCGAGCCGGAGCTCGACTTGAACACTTCGGACCGTAGCACCGAGCGCTGCGACCGTAGTCGACTTGCGAGCCGCTTCAGGCAAGAAACGGCTCTGAACCTGCGCGGCGCGATGGTGCCGCTTGACAGCGTCGTGCAAGGTGCGCACGATTCAGCAGGCCGACCCCTCACCTCGACGAAGGGCGCTGCTTGGCTGTCGACTATTTCCTGAAGCTCGACGGAATCCCCGGCGAGAGCAGCGACTCCAAGCACAAGGGCGAGATCGACGTCGAGGCTTGGTCCTGGGGCGAGTCCCATCCTGCCGGCCCGGGCGCCGGCAGCGGCAGCGGCGCCGGGAAGGCCGAGTTGCAGGATCTCACTTTCACGGCGCGCTTCTCGAAGGCGAGCCCCAACCTGATGCTGGCTTGCGCCTCGGGCAAGCACATGAAGAGCGCCGTTCTGACCGCCCGCCGCCAGGACAAGTCGCAGGCCGAGTTTCTGACCTTCTCGCTCTCCGACGTACTGGTGTCCTCCTACCAGACCGGAGGCGCCGAAGGTGGCAACGTCGTTCCGGGGGACGCGGTCTCGCTCAACTTCTCGAAGATCCAGATCGAGTACAAGGAGCAGAAGGCGGATGGGTCGCTCGGCGGCTCGACCACCGTGGGCTGGGACGCCAAGCAGAACAAGCAGTTCTAGTCCGTACGACGCGGTCCCGTATCTCGGTCACCCCTTCGCGCAGACCCATCCCGACCGTCTGGCGACGCTCGGGACCCTGTTCGGCCTCGAGCCGCCGCCGGTCGAGCGGTGCCGGGTGCTCGAGCTGGGCTGCGGCGATGGCAGCAACCTGATTCCGATGGCACTGGGCCTGCCCGAAGCGCAGCTCTTGGGCATCGACGCGTCGGCGGGCGCGATCGCGCGCGGTCGCGCACTTGTCGACGCGCTCAGGCTGCCCAACGTCGCGCTGAAGGCGCTCTCGTTCGAGGACTTCGTCGCGCCGCCGGGCGGATTCGACTACGTGATCGCCCACGGGGTCTATTCATGGGTCTCCGGCCGGGTACGCGATCGTCTGCTGTCGCTCTGCAGGGAAGCGCTGTCCGAACAGGGCGTTGCCTATGTGAGCTACAACGCGCTCCCCGGCGGGCGGCTGCGCGAGGCCATGCGCGACATGCTCTTGTTCCACGGTGCCGGGCTCGAGCCGCGCGAGAGGGTCGACCAGGCGAGGGCGTTTCTCGAGCTCTTGATCGAGGGCTGGGCCGAGCGACACGAGTTCGGTGTGATCATGCGCCGTCAGGCCGAGCGGCTGCTCGAGCGAAGCGACGAGACGCTCTTCCACGACGAGCTCGCCGCTGTCAACGCGTCGTTTTACTTCCATCAGTTCGCCGACCACGCGGCGCGCCATGGCCTGCAGTACCTGGCGGAGGCGGACTTTTTCGAGATGCAGATAGGGGTGCTCCAGGAGCCAACCGCCACGCAGCTGCTTGCTGTCGAGGATCCGCTGCTACGCGAGCAGTACCTCGACTTCCTGAAGGGCCGGATGTTCCGGCAAACGTTGCTCTGCCGAGCCGAGGTGCCGCTCGACCGAACGCCGCGGTCACTGCGCCTCGACCGGATGGCGGCCTCGTCGCCGGCTAAGCGCGGCCGGGAGGCGCATGCGGACGGCCGGACGAGCTTCGAGGGCCCAAGCGGCTCGACGTTGACGACCGACAACCCGATCGTGAGCGCGGCCCTCGAGCGGATGGAGGGTGCCTGGCCTGCGGCGCTGTGGGTCCGTGAGCTGGCCCCTGTGGGTGCGAGCGAGGCGCACCGGCAGGCGCTCCGAGACGCGCTGCTCCGGAGCTATGCGGCGAACCTGATCCAGCTGCACGTTCACCCGCCGGAGCTCGCCGCGTCACCGGGCGAGCTGCCGGAGGCCAGTCCGCTCGCGCGCCATCAGGCTCGCTCCGGCGGGCTCGTGACGAACCTCCGCCATACAAGCGTCAGGATCGAGGATGAGCTCGGGCGACGACTCGTCAGCCTGCTCGACGGAAGCCGCGACCGCGCGATGCTCAAGACCGAGCTGCGCGCCTGGCTGGAGGAGACAGGCCACGACGCGCCGCCCGACCTCGACGAAGGGCTCGAGCGCAGCCTCAACGGGCTCGCGCGCCTGGGGCTGCTCAGCGCCTGACCGGCTCGGGTGCGTCCGCGTACTTCCGGTGCTTGCCGAGTAGTCGTCCGACGAACGCCAGCACGGGGAAGGCGAACCGCTGGACGGGGGCGGGGATCTCCGCCATCCCGAACTCGCTCTCGAACCGCTGCATGAGGAATGCCGTCTCGAACAGGCCCGGCCGCCTGCCCTCGTTTTCCCGCTGCGACTCGAACATCGCGCCCAGGAAGTACTCCATGTTGTCCGCGGGCTGGATGTAGCCGGTGAGCCGGAGCTCGTCGTCTCCGGGGTTCCAGAACCGGTGCGCCTCGCCTGGCTGGAACACGAGCGTGTCACCGCGCTCCGCGAACTGCGGCTGCTCCCCGGACCGCTGATAGGCGATCCGCCCCTCCTCGACGGTCAGGCCCTCCTCCTGGTGGTGGTGGACGTGCATCGGCGGTCCGCCTCCGGGCTGGACGAGGCTCTCGACCTCGAGGCGGTCGCCCGCGGGGCCCGCGACCCTACGAACGAAGGTGAGGCGCTCACCGCCGCCGTTCTCGATGGTGTGTGGGTACGTGCGGGTCGCGCTTGCGCTTGTGCTGGCCATTTGGATCTCCTGTCGGTAGTATCTGCGTCCAGTGATTGGAACAATAGTATAGTCATTGGAACGTATGTCAAGTGAACAGAACACACCCGACACGCCCCTCAACCTCCGCGAGCGCCGGGCGCAGCTGACCAGAGACGAGATCCTCCGATCCGCGCGACGGCTCTTCGCCGAGCGTGGCTACGCGCGCACCAGCGTGCGGGACATCGCGGAGGCGGCGGGCGTCTCGCCCCAGACCGTCTATGACAGCGTCGGCTCGAAGCAGGCGCTCGTGTCGCGACTGAACGACCTGATCGACGCCGAGGCCGGCGTGGCCGACATCGTCCGGGTGGCCGCGGAGTCGGACGACCCCTCCGTGGTGGCGGCCACATCCGCGCGTGTCACGAGGTCGATCCTCGAGCACTGCGGCGACATCGTCCACGCCCTGGTCACCGGCGCGGCGGCGGAGCCCGAGCTCGCGGCCGTGCTCGCCGAGGGCCAGCGGCGACACCTCGAGGGAGCCCGTGGAGTTATCAGTGGGCTCCGTGGCCTCGAAGCGCTGGACGCGGCTCTCGATCCCGATGAGGCGGCGGCCACGCTCGCAGCCGTCTCAGACTTCAGGCTGGCCCTCGTGCTGCGCGACAGCTACGGCTGGTCCCTGGACCGGCTCGAGAGCTGGATCGCCGCCACCAGCCGCGCGCTGCTGCTTGGGAAGGCGCCGTCGGCCGATAGGGTCAGCGGGCCCTGAGCCCTCCTGAATGGCTTGACCCGTCGGAGCTGCGCGTCGGACTCGGCTGCATGCGCATGTCGACCGACGACGGCCGCGACGAGCAGCTCGCCCTCGAGACGATCGCGGCAGCCGCCGAGGCCGGGATCACCGTCTTCGACACCGCTCACGCCTACGGGCTCGGCGAGTCCGACGTCGGTCACAACGAGCGACTCGTCGCTCGCGCGCTGCGGCTCTGTGGCGCCGAGCGGAGCGCGCGCATCGTGACGAAGGGCGGCATGGCCCGCACCGGAGGCGGGTGGGTCCCGGATGGGCGGGCGAAGTCGATTCTCGCCGACTGCCACGCGAGCCTCGAGGCGCTCGATGGCCTCGACATCGACCTCTACCTGATCCATGCTCCCGACCCACAGAGACCCTGGCGAACGTCGCTGCGCGCGCTCGCGCGACTCGTCGACGAGGGCATCGTGAAGCGGGTGGGCGTCTCCAACGTGAACCGCGGCCAGATGGACGAGGCGCTCGAGCTCGCCCCGGTCTCGGCGGTTCAGGTCGCCCTCAGTGTCTTCGACGACCGCGCGCTCCGCGGCGGAGTGGTCGAGAGGTGCATCGAGTCCGGCGTCGCGCTGATTGCGCACTCTCCGCTCGGGGGGCCGCGCCGCGCGAAGACGGTCGGGCGCAGGGAGGCGCTCGTCGAGGTCGCCCGCAAGCATGGCGGTACGCCCGCCGAGGTCGCGCTCGCGTGGCTGCTCCACCTGTCCCCTGCCGCGGTCGCGATCCCCGGCGCACGTCGCCCCGAGACCGCGCGCTCGGCGGCCGCCGCCGCTGGCCTCCCTCTCGACCGCGAGGAGCAGAGCGCCCTCGGGCTCGCATTCGGCCGGCCCCGCCAGGCTCCCGCCGAACGCCCTCGTCACCGAGACGATGCGGAGGTCGTCCTGGTCATGGGCATCCCGGGGGCGGGGAAGAGCCGCGTGGCCGAGGACTACGTGCCCCGGGGCTACGTTCGGCTGAACCGCGACGAACGCGGCGGATCGCTCCGGGAGCTCGCGGACGCGCTGGAAGAGGAGCTCGCCTCAGGCGTGCGGCGCGTCGTGCTCGACAACACCTATCTGACCCGCGCTGCGCGAAGCCACGTGATCGATGCCGCGGCCCGCCACGGGTTGGCGGTTCGCTGCATCTGGGTCGACACCCCGCTCGCGCAGGCGCAGGTCAACCTCGTTGAGCGGCTGCTCGAGCGCTTCGGCTCGCTCCCGGAGCCCGAGGAGCGCCGAGTTCTGGCCCGGCGCGGCGACGGCGTGCTCGCGCCCACCTCCCAGATGCGAGCACTCCGCGAGCTGGAGGAGCCATCGGCCGACGAAGGGTTGGCCGCTGTGGAGCGGGTACCGTTCGCGCGGATGGCTCCGGCGGGCGCGGCGCGAGCCGGCGTCTTCGTCGCGGCCGCCGCCCTGGCGAAGCCCGGATGGAAACAGGCGCTGCAGGAGGGGCTCGCGGGCGCGCCGCACCTGGTATTCGACTGGCAACCGGACGGCACGGTGGAGGCGCTCGCCCCGGCGGTCCTGCGCGTCGAAGCCGAGGTCGTCGGTCACGTGGAGAGCGCGCTGTGCCCGCACGGCGCGGGACCGCCGGTCTGTTGGTGCCGGCCGCCACTGCCCGGGCTGCCGCTCGCGTTCGCCCGAGCGCAGCGCGTCGACCCGGCGCGGTCGGTCCTCCTCGGAGTCGGCCCCGCGCATCGCACGCTTGCCGGAACGCTCGGCGCCCGGTACGTCAGCGTCTGAGCTCGCGGAGGCCGGCGACGATCAGGGTCGCCGCAGCCGGGCAGCCGCGGACGAAGCCGAAGAAAGGGCCGAAGTCGCGCGTGGCCACGAAGCCGGGCATGAACAGCCCGGGCACGCTCGCCTGGAAGTACTCGTCGAGCACGGGGAAGCCGTCCACCGTCTCGATCCTGTCGAGGAGCGGCTCCAGGTAGCCGACCTTCGCGAGATCGGGTCGGTAGCCCGTGGCGAGCAGCACGTGGTCGACGACGATGCGTTCGCCATCGGAGAGCTCCGCCTCGAGCTCGCCGGAGGACCGTTCGCGGCAGGCCGCGACCTCGCTGCGCGGCCGGCGCTGCACCACGCCCTCGGGGAGCCGCGGCGTCAGCCATGGCTCGAGCTTCAGCCGACCCTCGCCCCAGAACCGCCGGCCGATCGCGTCGCGCTCGGCGGCGGGGAGGCGTCGGAACCATCCCGGGATACGGATCGTGCTGTCCATGAGGTCGTCGACGAACGACCAGTGCGAGGTCTCGAAGCTGGGCGGGTCGTGCCGGTGAACGACGTGGACGCTCGCCGCGCCCGCCTCCGCCAGCAGGGCGGCCCACTCGAACGCGCTCTGACGGCCGCCCACGATCAGCAGGCGAGCCCCCTCCAGGTGCTCGAACTTCACGAGCGTGCTGGTGTGCGACCAGCGGCTCTCCGGCAGCGAGGCGGGCACCCAGTCGGGGACGACCGGAAAGCGCGCGATGCCCGGCGCGGCGACCACCGCGTCGGCGCTCAGGCGCGAGCCATCCTCGAAGTCGGCGAGGAACCGCCCGTCCGCCTTCTCGAGCCGGGCGACGAAGGTCTCGCGCGGCTCGATGCCCGTCCGCGCGCAGAACCAGTCGGCGTATTCGAGGAAGATTCCGAGCGGGACGGGTGGCACCTCGGCCGGATCCACGCCGCGTTCGGCGAGGAACGCCTCGAAGGTGTCGATTCCGTCGGCGTCGAGGTGCCAGTCGGTGCCGGAGCGCAACAGCATCCGCTCCGGCATGTGCCGACGCCAGAAGCCCATCGGCTCGCCGGCAACGAGCGGGTCCGTTCCGTGGCGCTTCGCGTGCGCCGCCGTCGACAGCCCGTACGGGCCGGCGCCGATGACCAGCAGCGCGGTGTGGCCGGACTCTGCCTCGATGCCGCGATTATCCTCGAGGGCAGGTCCCATGCAACGAGTCGAGACCGCCGCGGATCCGCGCACGACCCCGGTGCTTGCAGGGGGCGCTCGCACGCCAATCGGGCGCTTTCGCGGGGCGCTCTCGGACGTCCCCGCGGTCGAGCTCGGCGCCCACGCCGTGCGGGCCGCGCTCGCGCGCTGCCCCGGACTGAGCCCGGGGTACGTAGCGATGGGGAACGTCCTGCAGGCGGCCAACGGCCAGAACCCGAGCCGCCGTGCCGCGGTGCTGGGCGGCGCCGGCCGGGAGGTCCCTGGCATCACGCTCAACGACGTCTGCCTGGCGAGCATGAGCTCCGTGGCACTGGGCGCCGGAATGGTCCGGGCGGGCGAGGCGGCGTGCGTGCTCGTCGGCGGCTTCGACTCGATGACGGGCGCACCGCACGCCGTCCACATGCGGGGCGGCGAAGCGGCCGGGGACCGCAGCCTGATCGACGTCATGCAGCGCGACGGCCTCTGGTGCAGCATCGCCGCGTCGGGTATGGGCGAGCTCTCCGACGAGGAGAACGACCGGCTCGGAATCGACCGCGCCCGCCAGGACGCGTTCGCGCTCGAGTCCCACCATCGTGCCGCGGTCGCCAGGGACAGCGGCCGCCTCGGCGAGGAGATCGACCCGATCGGGGCTGGCGGCGAGCTGCGCCACGACGAGGGCATCCGGGCTGATACGTCGGGCGAGCGCCTCGCCGCGCTGCCGCCCGCCTTCACGCCGGCCGGCACCATCACGGCCGGGAACGCGTCTCAGCTCTCCGACGCGGCCGCCGCGGGCGTGGTCGCGAGCCTTCAGGCCGCCCGCGAAGCCGGCGTCGCGCCGCTGGCCGAGATAGTGGGGAGGGCCGTCGTGGCGGGGCCGGACTCGACCCTCCACCTGCGCCCCGCCGAAGCTGCCCGGAAGCTGCTCGAGGCGCACCAGCTGAGCGCGGCCGACATCGACCTGTGGGAGATCAACGAGGCGTTCGCCGGCGTCGCGCTCGCGTCGATCGACGCCCTCGGCATCGACGCCGGGCGGGTCAACGTCAACGGCGGCGCCATCGCGGTCGGCCACCCGCTTGCCGCTTCCGGCTTCCGGCTCCTGCTCACGCTCGCGATCGAGCTCCAGCACCGCGGCGCCACCCACGGCGTCGCGACCATGTGCGGCGGAGGCGGACAGGGTGAGGCGATCCTGCTGCGCACGCCGGGCGACCCCACGTGAGAGGGGCGGCCCTGCGGCCGCCCCCCGGGTCATACACCTGCTGTTGCGAGTCCCCTAGCCGTAGGCGCGGAGCGGCTCGCGCTCGTCCTGCTCCTCGCGCGAGACCGGCATCTGGACCACGTTCGACCGGCCGCGCTCCTTGGGGAGCGTCGCGAGGAGGCGCTCGCGCAGCGAGGGCGTGGTCTCGAAAGAGTGGATCGCGCCGGCGCGCATCCGGAGCGCGGCGACGACGCGGTCGGTGGGACGGGAGGAGTCGGCGATGACGCGGCCGTCATGGAGGGACAGGGCGGCTGCGGCGGTGCCGTCGAGGTGGCCGATGATCACGCGGCCGACCAGCGGGTCCTGGGCGTCGCGCTCGGCAAGGCTGTTCAGCGTGTCGGCGTCTGAGGCGGTTGCGAAGCGGATGCGATAGGCGTTGGCGGCGATCATCTCTGCGGGTCCTCCTCCGTATGACTGCTGGCGAATCATCTGACGCTCGGAAGCAGACCACGGCCCGCTGACATGGCGCGGACATGTCGCTGACGCCCGGGTGGAGCGTTGTGTCAGCGCGCGGAGGGGGCGGCCACGTCGGCCGAGCCGCTCCGCAGGTGCGCGATAGCGTCCTCCGCGGACATCCGGCGTCCCTCGGCGAAGTGGTCCGCGTACGCGTCGCCCAGCGCATCGCGGGCATCAGTGAGGGCGCGGTCCTGGATCGAGGTCACGGACGCCCACGGAGGAGCGCCGATCTCCTCGTGCAGCGCAGCCGAGGCGCCCGCGAGCCGCGCGGCGTCCGGCCAGCGTGCGTCGAGCGCCGCCTGAGCCGAGAGTCCGGCCAGGGCCTCGCCGACGTTGAACTGGTCCCCGACGTGGCGCGCGAGCATCAGGCAGTCGAGGAAGCCGCGCGTGGCCTCGTCGCCTCGGCCGCGGGCGTGCAGGAGCCACGCATGATCGATGAGCGGCTCGACGAGTCGCCGGTCGTCCCCGTGCCGGCGGCGCAGGTCGAGCGCCTCGCCGAGATGCTGCTCGGACTCCTCGAGGCGCCCGTGGACCATCGCGTACCACCCCTGCTCGGCCAGGGCCCAGGCGGCGCCGTAGGGATCGCCCGCCGCGCGGTAGAGCTCGAGCGCCTCGCCCGCGATGGCGCCCGCGCGCTCCCACTCCTGGGTCCGCTCGCAAGCCCCGGCCTGGGTGAGGAGCGCGTCGGCCAGCGCCATCGGGTCGTCCACGCGGCGGGCTGTCTCGACCGCGGCGTCACAGAGCGCGCTCGCGTCCTCGTCGGCCACGAGCACCGCGCGGCGGCCCAGGGCAGCGAGCACCGTGGCCTCCACCGACGGCTCACCCGCCTCCCGTGCCGCGGCCAGCGCCGCCTCGAGCTGCTCGCGGGCATCGTCGAAGAGGCCCTGGGAGAGGGCGAGCGTGCCCTCCCAGTAGAGGCCGCTCGCGCGCTGCTCCGGGGACAGCGACGCCGGCGACGCCAGCACCTGCGCGAGCCAGCCGCGCACCTCGTAGGCGTGGGCGTCCCAGGGCAGCGCGCGTGCGAACGCGACCGCCAGGCGCAGCGCCTCCTCGGCGGCTCCCGTCTGAAGCAGCCGCTCGAACGCGAGGCGGATGTTGCCGCGCTCGTGCGCGAGCCGGTCCAGCCAGTCGCGCTGGTCCGTGCGTGCTGCTCGCTCCGCCGCCTGCTCGCAGTAGGCGAGGAAGTAGCGCGCGTGCCGGGCCTCCACGTCCGCCAGGTCCTCGCGCTCGGCGGCCCACTCGGACGCGAACTCGCGGACGGTGTCGAGCATCCTGAAGCGCGGCTCTGCCTCACGGCGCGACCCGGTCCGGAGTAGCGAGCTCTTGTCGACGAGCGACGCGACCAGCGCCTCCAGTCCGACCCCCAGGTCGCCGTCGCACACCGCCTCCGCTCCTTCGAGCGACGCCCCTCCTTCAAAGACCGTGAGTCGCCCGAGCAGCTGCTGCTCACGCTCCTCGAGCTCTTCCCACGACCACTCGAGCGCGGCGCGCAGGGACCGCTGCCGTGTGGGAAGGTCGCGGGGGCCGCCGGTCAAGAGCTCAAGCCGGTGCTCGAGGCGCTCGAGGAGCGCCGGCAGCGGCAGCATCCGGGCGCGGTCCGCGGCGAGCTCGATCGCCAGCGGCAGTCCGTCCAGGCGCTCGCAAATGGCGTCCACGATCGCCCGGTCATCGTCGTAGCCACGGTCGCCCATCACCGCGCGGGCGCGCGCGATGAAGAGTGCCGCCGCGTTCGGCGCGGGCAGCGGCTGCACCCGGTAGACCTGCTCGGCGGTCATCCGCAGCGGGGCGCGGCTCGTGACCAGAATGGTCAGGTTCGGCACCGCCCCAAGCAGCTGACCCACCTCGGCGGCGTCCTCCACGTAGCGATCGAAGCCGTCGAGCACGAGCAGCGCCGGGGCGCCGCGCGTCACGGCGGCCAGGCGAACCCCGAGCTCATCCGCCGTGGCCGCGACCACCCCGAGCGCGGAAGCCGCCTCGGGCACGAGGACGCCGGCGTCCTCGGCGCCGTCCAGGCTCACGTGGACCGCGCCGGCGGGAAAGCTCCCCGCCACCGCGCGCGCCGCCTCGATTGCCAACCGCGTCTTGCCGACGCCGCCCGGGCCTACGAGCGTTACCAGCCGCATGTCCGGAAACGCGAGCAGCTGCCCGATCTCGATGACCTCGCGGCGGCGTCCGATCGTCTCGTTGGCCGGCGCCGGCAGCCGGCCCTCGAGTCCCGCGGCGCCCGAACGATCGGCGGCCAGCGCGGAGTCGTGCGCGAGGATCATGCGCTCGAGCTGCCGCAGCTCCGGGCCGGGCTCGATTCCGAGCTCGTCGACCAGCAGCTGGCGCCCCGCACGCATCGTCTCGAGCGCCTCCGCCTGGCGGCCCGCGCGGTACAGGGCAACCATCAGCTGCCCGCGCAGGCGCTCGCGCAGCGGGTGCTGGGCCACCAGCGCGTGCAGCTCGCCGACCACTTCCTCGCCGCCTCCTCCGGCGAGCTCGGCAGCGAGCCGCTCCTCGATCGCCTCCATGCGCAGCTCCTCCAGCCGCGCGATCTCGGCCTGCGCGAACTCGTCGAAGCGGTAGTCGGCCAGCGCGTCGCCTCGCCATAGCTCCAGCGCGGTCTGCAGGTCGGCGCCCGCGCGCTCGGCGTCGTCGCGCCCCAGCGCGACCCGCGCGCTACGAAGCAGCTCCTCGAAGCGCCTGACATCGATCGCCTGCGGGTCGACGTCCAGGGCGTAGCCCGGCGGTCGATGGCGCAGCAGCGTCCCGCCGTCGCCGAGCCGCCGGCGCAGGCGCGAGATCTGCTTCTGAAGCGCCTGTCCGGTTCCGCCCGGCGCCGCCTCGCCCCACACCGCCTCCACCAGCTCGTCGGCGGACACAGCCTCGGGCGCGCGCAGCGCGAGCACCGCAAACAGCCTCCGCTGCTTCGTGCCCTCGAACTGGACGGGCTCCCCCGAGATCTTCAGCTCGAGGTGGCCCAGCAGGCGGACGTCCATCTGCAGATCCACAGGCTTGCCCGCATCCAAAGCTACCCGTTACGTGGGATCGCGTCGAAGCTGCTAGCCGAACTCGAAGGTCGTCACCCCGTAGACCCGCTGCACGTCCTCGCGCGGCCGGCCGTTCAGGTACATCCGAACGGTCTCGAAGGAGGCTTCGAGCGCGCGGCCTTCGTGCAGCTCGGCCGCGTGCGGGTTCGCCGCCGGCATGTCGATGAAGACCTCCGAGCCGGGGCCCGCGACGGCCAGGAGCCCGGTCAGGAGCGTGTCCGCCACCTCGGGGTCGTCGGCGAACAGGGGCCCCACCTTCATCCCTGCGTGACAGGGCCGCAGGACCCCGTAGCCGCTAAGCCTGCCTCCGTCGATGCACGCCAGCGCGCGAGGGGCCGGGCGGTCGATCCACGCCCGGAGGAAGCGCTCTCGCTCGCACCCGAAGACGGCCGCGTCGAAGGCGAGCAGCTGCTCGAACGGGACCGAGGACAGCTCGACGAGGCCGCCGGGCCGCGCGCCCCCGCCCGTCGTGCCCCAGCGGACGTTGCGGTGCGCGAGCACAAAGCCGCGCCGCTCGTACGAGCTCTGCTGGGCCAGCACCCCGTCAAGCCCGACCGCCCGGTCGGCGGCCCGCTCCAGCGCTCTCTCGAACAGCGTGCTTCCGATCCCGCGTCCGCGCAGGTCCGGCCTCACGATGTAGAAGCCGACGAAGGCGTACGAGTCGCCGTACAGCGCGCAGGAGACCGTGGCGACGACCTCACCCTCTCGCTCGGTCCAGAGAAACGCGCCCGGATCGGCGGCGACGAAGCGCTCGGCGTCGTCGAGGCCAGGGTTCCAGCCCTCCGCGCCGGCCCACTCGACGGCCACCCGGGCGGCACGGCCTCCGTTCGCTTCGCTCATCCGGATGTCCCGCCGGCGGGCTTGAAGCTCTGAAGCCGGTCGTCCACAAGCGTGTCCGCCTCGCGAATACTCGACCGGTAGCCGCTGATCGCGAGGACGAAATGGCGGCGATCGAGCGTGTAGAGGGCGAGCGGCGTGCGCGCCCGCACGGTGGCGGTGCGCACCGTGTCCTGCAGCAGCGCGATCTCGCCAAACGCGTCCCCGGGGCCCATCGTGCGGATCAGGCGGCCGTCGCCGATGACCTCGGCCTCTCCGTCGTCGATGACGTAGAAGCGCTCGCCGTCGTCGCCCTGGTGGAAGACCTCCTGGCCGGCCGCCACGTTCGCGTGACCCACGTGGAGAGCCAGGCAATCGACGGCCTGCATCGGAGCGGACGGAACATGCCGATCCGGTTGAGAACGCCGATCTCCGCGTCCCGGTGCACCATCGAGGCGTCGATCGCCCGCAGGCGCCGCCAGCTCAGGGCGACCAGCGTGGGCGCGACCAGCCCGAGCGCGACCAGGGCGCCGCGGATGCCGAGCAGGTCTATGACGAGCGGGGTGACGAGCGCGCCGGCGGCCACCGTCAGCGCGACCAGGCTTTCGAACGCGCCGTAGGCGCGAGCAAGCAGCCGCTCAGGCACGAACCGGCTTGGAAGCGTGAAGACGCCGACGTCGACGAACGCGTTGCCGACGCCGATCGCGCACATCAGCGCGAGCACGGCGGCCTGATGGGGGAGCACGCCGGCCAGCACCAGCGGCACGCCCCAGAGCATCACCCCGATGCCCTCCACCGCCGCCAGCTGCCGGCCCCTGACCAGCATCGAGGCGCCCAGCGACCCCACCACAGCGCCCGCGCCTACGGCCGCCGTGAGCAGGCCCACGCCGGAGTCGCCCATGTCCAGCAGCTCGAGCGCGAGGACCACGAGGAACACGTTGAGGAAGCCGCGCGTCAGCGTCTGGGCGAGGGCGATCCCGAAGAGCAGACCGGCTTCGCGGTAGCGGACGAGTGCCCCAAACCCCTCCACCGTCTCCCGCACGATCCGGCGGAGTGGCTGGGGAGCACCGCGCGGCGGCGCCTCGTACGACAGGCCGAGCAGCAGCCCCCCGGATGCGAGCGACAGCGCGGCGGTGAGCGCGAACACCGCGGCCGGGCTGCCGACGCCGAGAACCAGCGCGGCCACCAGCGGGCCCAGCAGCGTGCTGACCGAGTCGACGAGGCCCCTGACGACGCTGGCGCTGGTGAGCTCGAGCGGCGACGCGGACAGGGTGAGGAGCAGAGCGGTGTGGGCAGGCCGGAAGACCGTGAAGGCGGCCGTGGCGGCTATCGCGAGGGCGTAGACGGCCACGTTGGGCCCGTCGGACGCCAGCAGGAGGGCGGCCGCGGCGGTCGCGGCGGCACGAACCACGCATGACACGACCAGCACGCGGTCGCGCCTGAAGCGGTCGGCGAGGGTCGTTCCGATGGGCGCGAGGAGGAATGCCGGGGCCATGCGCGCAAACGCCACGACACCGACGGCGCTCGCGCCCCCGTCGCGGAAGGCGATCACGCCGAGCGCGACGGTGAACGCCCACTCGGCGGTCCAGCTCGCGCCGAACGCGAGCTGCGCGCGCAGCAGGTTGGGGTTGCGCGCCGTGTACGAGAACGCCCGGGCCGATTCTGCGAACCGCCTGCGCATCTGTGCCTACCGTAGCCTGGGACCGTGACGCGCGGCGCGCGCATAGTGGCCTTCGGATCGGCAGCCGCGCTGGTTGTCGCGGGTGCCCTCTGCGCGGCGCTCATCGGTGGGCTCCTCGGCCAGGTGCTCGCCATCGCGCTGATCACCGCCGGGCTCGGCGGGGCCCTGCTGCTCCTCTTCTACGAGGTGGGCCTCAGTGAGGACCGCGAGCGCGCCCGCGAACAGGAGCGGGATAAGTGACCGGACCTATATCGTCACCTCCGCGGGGTCGGGTCGAACCAAGCCACCCAGGAGGGGTCGCATGATCGTGATGTTCACCGCCCGCCGGCTCAAGCCGGGAGCCTGGGAGCAGTTTCGCCGCGCCTGGGATCCCGCCGACGACGTCATCCCACCCGGCTTCCAGCGCGCCTTCCACGCGCGCAACATCCGCGACGAGGACGAGCTCATCTCCTTCGGCCTGTTCGACATGAGCCAGGACGAGTACCGCACCTGGCGCGCGGAGGCCGACGCCACCGAGACTCAGAGGGTGGACCGCCTCTCCGCGTTCGTCGAGCACGAGTACGTCTCGGGCGTCTACGAGGTGATCGACACGCTGGAGCCCTGAGCTGGCACTGGACACCGCCTTCGAGTGGCCGCGCTACCCGCGCATCCTGGTCGGGGTCGACGAGACTCCGGCATCCACGTTCGCGCTTCGCCACGTGGTGCCGTATGCGGTGGATCAGAACTCCCGGCTCACCCTGC
The DNA here is from genome assembly GCA_046735115.1 of Actinomycetota bacterium. Lineage (GTDB taxonomy): Bacteria > Actinomycetota > Thermoleophilia > Solirubrobacterales > Thermoleophilaceae > JACVRW01. Next base: position 8,199 of record JBKPSR010000112.1, on the reverse strand, counting down.
TGACGGTTGTGCCGGATCCCCCGCATGCCGTCGCGGCCGCCGGGATCTCGCCCGAGCGGATCGCCCGCGAGCTGGAGACGGAGGCCGCCGAGCACCTGCGTCGGATCACCGCGTCGCTTCCACACGATCTCTCGGTGACGACGCTCCTCCGCCATGGTGATCCGGCCCAGGAGATCCTCGCGCTGGCGGACGAGCAGCCGGTCGACCTGATCTGCCTCGGCGCGCGTGGGCGGGGGCGCGTCAGCGGGGCGCTGCTCGGCTCGGTGTCGACCGCCGTGCTCCATCACAGCCCCGTCCCGGTGGTGGTCCTCCATCCGCCGCCCGAGGCCGTGGCCGGCGACTAGCTCCGGAGCTCAGCGCTTGACGGCGTAGTCCGCGAGCCCGCGCTCCAGGCGGGCGAATGCGCGCCTGGCCTCGCGTCGCACCTCGCGGCCGATCTCAGGGGCGTGCGCGCCCTCGAGCGTGCGGCGCCGGACGTAGTCGATCAGCGAGCGATGGATGCCGATCAGCCCCGCCGCGACCGCCTGGGGCTCGACCGAGCCGGCCCGGGTTCCGGTCTCCTCCGCGAGCAGCGCCGCGAGCGCGTCGGTGTAGCGGCCCATCACAGCGCGCTCGCGGGCGAGCAGGGCCGGGCTCCCGGTGATAACGCGCGTGATGGTCCGGAGCTGCTCGGTCGCCTCTTCGTCGCGGAGGTCGAAGACGCCGCGCTGCCGCATGATGAACGTGCGGAAGGCGGCGATGGCGCTCTCCCCGGGCGCCCGTCCGCGGACAGCCTCGAGCAGTTCCTCCTCGAACGCCTCGAGCCGGCTGTAGAAGAGGTCCTCCTTCGTCGGGAAGTAGTTGAAGACGGTCTTCTCCGCCACGTCGGCCGCTCGCGCGACCTCGGCCACCGTCACCGCGTCGAAGCCGCGCTCGCTGAAAAGGCGTCGCGCGGTCGACGCGATCAGCTGGCGCGTCTGCTCCTTCTTGCGCTCGCGGAGTCCCGGTTGGAGGCTCATCATCGTGAGTATGATACAGTGACTATAAATTTACTGTCGCAGTAAGGAGTTGGAGTCAGTGACAGTCCGGCAGAACAGACCAGACGTGATTGTGCCGTTTGCGGCGGTGGTGCTCGCGATGCTCCCCGCCGTTCTCGACCAGACGATCCTCGCCACGGCCCTCCCGGTGATCGCGCGCGACCTGGGCAGCATCAGCGACCTCTCCTGGGTCGTGACCGCATACGTTGTCGCCGCGGCGGCCACTACTCCTCTGTGGGGACGCGTGGGTGACCGGCTCGGGCGTAAGCTGCTGCTCGAGATCGCGCTCGCGACCTTCGTCACCGCGTCCGCCCTCTGCGCAGCCGCGCAGGACATGACGGCGCTCATCCTCCTGCGGCTCGTGCAGGGGGTGGCGGCCGGAGGCCTCATGACCCTGGCGATGGCCTCGGTCGGCGACCTCGTGTCACCGCGCGAGCGCGGCCGCTACCAGGGCTACATCGCCGCAACGTTCGCCGTCGCCACGATCGTGGGCCCGCTGCTCGGCGGCGTTCTGGTGGAGGGTCCGGGCTGGCGCTGGGTCTTCCTCGTGAACCTGCCCGTGGGCGTGGTGGCCCTATCGGGCCTGCGGCTCCGCCTGCCGGCGCCCCCCACCGACCGGCCCGAGCGGCCACTCGACGCGGCCGGCGCCGCGCTCCTCGCGAGCGCGACCACGGCGCTGATGCTCGTCTGCATCTGGGGCGGCAGCCGCTACGGCTGGGGCTCCGCGCAGATCCTCGGGCTGATCGCGGCCGTGGTGGCGCTGTCGCTCGCACTGCTTCTGCGCGAGCGGCGCGCGGCGGATCCGATCGTGCCCTTCCACCTGCTCCGGATGCCGGCCGTGGCGGTCGCGAGCTCGGCGCTGTTCCTGGGCACGGCGGCGCTGTTCGCGGTGACCGTGTTCGTGCCGCTGTTCCTGCAGACAACGACGGGTGCGACGCCCACGGAGGCCGGTCTCCTGCTCGTCCCGGCCATGCTCGGCATCACGGTGTCGACCACGCTCTCGGGACGCAGCATCGCGCGCACGGGGCGCTACAAGCGCTTCCCGGTGGCTGGCCTGGGCCTCATGACCGCGGCGCTCGTCCTACTCGCCGCGCTGTCGGCGAATCCGTCCCAGCTCGCGACCGGCACCGGCCTCGCGGCGTTCGGGCTCGGCTTCGGGATGGTCACGCAGGTGCTCGTGACCGCCGTGCAGAACAGCGTGGACCGGCGCGAGCTCGGCATGGCCACCGCGACGACCGGGTTCTTCAGGGCGCTCGGCGGCGCGGCCGGCGCCGCCGTCCTCGGCGCGGTGTTCGCCGCGCAGGTCGGCCCGCACGCGTCCGAGGGCGGCGGCTCCGGTTTCGACGGCGCTCTGCGGAGCGACGTCATCCACGGCGTCCAGGACGTCTTCCTCGTGGCGGCGCCACTCGCCGCGCTGGCCCTGCTTGCGGTTCTCTTCCTGAAGGAGCAGCCGCTCAAGGAGATGATGAGATGAGCTCGTTCGAGCCGAAGGTGATCCTGGGAAGCGCCGAGTCGGACGGCGTGCTCGCGATGGTGGAGCACACGGTGGCGGCCGGCTGGCCGGGCCGTCCGCTCCACCGGCACGACCGCGACGAGGGCTACCACGTGCTCGACGGCGAGCTCACGTTGCAGGTGGGCGCAGAGCTCCTCACCGTACGGCCCGGGCAGTTCGCGTTCGTGCAGGGCGGCACGGCGCATGCGCCGGCCAACCGGACCGACGCGCCGGTGAGCTATCTGCTCGTCGCCACGCCTGCGGGCGTCGAGCCGTATGCCGACACGACCGTCGTCGGCCCGAGGATCGGCGAGCGCGACGACCTGCCGCCGGCGCGAGCCGTGACGAAGCGCGGCCCCGCTCGCATCAAAGTCCTGGTGCGAGGCGCTGACAGCGCCGGCCGGGTCGCGCTGATGGACAACGTCGTGGGGGCGGGGGTGGGCGGCCCGCCGCTCCACCACCACGCGTTCGACGAGGCGTTCTACGTGCTCCACGGCGAGCTGACCTTCCGGGTCGGGCAGGAGCTCGTGCGCCGCCGCGGCGGAGAGTTCGCCTTCGTGAAGCGCGGCGTGCACCACGCGTTCGCCAACCTGAGCGGTGAGGACGCGCGGATGCTGCTCGCCTGCACGCCGGCGGGCTTCGAGCGCTACTTCCAGCGGATGGCGGCGGAGGAGGCGGGCGTCGAGCCGCCGCCCGAGGCGCTCGAGCCGTGGCCCGAGGTGGTCAAGGTCGGCCCGCCGATCGCCGCCGGGCAGGCGTGACGCGCGCCCGCGTGCTGTTCGTCGCCGTCATGAACAGGCGTGTGCGCGGCGACCTCGCGCGCCTCGGGCGCGACCTGCGCCTGGCGCTCCGGTAACTGCCTTCGTCACAGATCTTTCACCCGCCCCCGGGGCGCGGTGTTCCATACTCAGGACCCGTGGCCGGAACGCGGCGCGAGTTCATCGGCATGGGGATCGGTGCCGTCGCGCTCGCTGGGCTCGGCGCGGCGTTCTGGGAGGACGTCTTCGGGGCCGCCGGCTCAGCGGCACACAGTCCACGGGTCGGCTACGGGCCGCGTCGCGCGCCGAATGAGCTCGGGCTGCGCCTGCCCGAGGGCTTCGAGTCACGCCTGATCGCGCGCGGCCGCGAGCCCGTGCCCGGCACCGGCTACCGCTGGCACCTGGCGTCCGACGGCATGGCGTCGTTCCCCACGGAGGACGGCGGCTGGATCCTCGTGTCGAACTCGGAGACCCTCGTGGGCGGAGCCTCGGCGATCCGATTCGACGCCGCCGGGCGCACCCACTCGGCCTACCGGATCCTCGACGGCACCACGCAGAACTGCTCCGGCGGCGGCACGCCCTGGGGCACCTGGCTCTCGTGCGAGGAGATCATGGGCGGGCATGTCTGGGAGTGCGACCCGGCGGGGAGGCGCCGGGCGCTGAGCCGCCCGGCGATGGGCACGTTCAAGCACGAGGCCGCCGCCGTGGACCCGCGCGGGAAGCGGGTCTACCTCACGGAGGACCTGATGGACGGAGGCGTGTATCGCTTCACCCCCACCCGCTGGCACGACCTGAGCGAGGGGCTGCTCGAGATAGCGACCGTTGGAGCGGGCGGCGCGGTCACCTGGACCGAGGTGCCCGATCCCGCGGCGCGCCGTGTCGCGACGCGCGACCAGGTGCGCGGGAGCACGCGCTTCAGGCGAGCCGAGGGCATCTTCCACGACGACGGCGTGGTCTACATATCGACGACCGGCGACCAGCGCGTGCACGCCTACCACGTCGAGGACGAGCGTATGGAGGTCATCTACGACGGGCTCGGAGCCGGCCGGACGCCGCTGCTGCGCCCCGACCAGCTCACGGCAAGCCACGCCGGCGAGGTCTTCATCTGCGAGGACATCGCCACCGAGGAGATCGACATCGCTCTCATCGGCCGCCCGGGCAGGGTGTCGAAGTTCCTCTCCGTCACGGGGCCGATCCACGCGGGATCGGAGCTCACGGGCGTGACCTTCGACCCGTCCGGCAGCCGCATGTACTTCTCCTCGCAGCGCGCCTACGGAAGGAACGGGAAGCCCGGGCCGGGCGCGATGTACGAGGTATCGGGCCCGTTCCGCGGTTCACGGGCCTTTCACGCGAAGGCACACAGCGCGTAACAATCGTCGATTTGCAGGGATTTAGCGTGCCGGCAATGACTCGCTTACTGCCGGGCGCGGCTGCGTTCGTCGCCGCGATCCTCGTTGCGCTGCTGGGTCTCTACGCGAACGCCGACACACCCTCGGACCCGGCTGAATCCGGGTCCGACGGCGAGCGCGTAAAGATCCGGCTGCTCGGCGTGAACGACTTTCACGGCCACCTGGAGTCGCCGCGCGCAGGGCTGGGCGGCGCCGCGTGGCTGCTGGCGCATCTCCAGCGAGCGACGCTTCCGGGCCGGACGATCCGCGTCCAGGCGGGTGACATGGTCGGCGCCTCCCCGCTGATCTCGAGCTGGTTCCACGACGAGCCGACGATGCTCGCGGGCAACATGTTCGGATTCGACGCCGGCACGCTCGGCAACCACGAATTCGACGAAGGCGGCGACGAGCTCGTCCGGCTTCTCCGTGGCGGGCAGCGCAGGGGGCCGGCGGCCTACAAGCGCGACGCGGACGGGCAGCTCGTGAACACCTCCGCGGCCGACTACCCGGGCGCCGCCTATCCCTACATCGCAGCGAACACTGTCGACCGCGAGGGCGAGCTCGACCTGCCGCCCTACGCGGTGATCGAGCGCGCCGGCGTGGGGATCGGGTTCATCGGGGTCACCACCCCGTCCACTCCGAAGTTCCTCCTGAATCGCTACGCCGAGCGCTTTCGTTACACCGACATCTCGGACGCCGTGAACCGGTGGGTGCCGGTGCTGCGACGGCGCGGCGTGCAGGCGATCGTCGTGCTGGCGCACGCCGGCGGGCCGACCCAGGACGAGTCCGATGCACCGGACTTCGTGGGCGAGATCGTCGACGAGGCGCGCGAGATGAGCTCCGAGGTGGACGCGGTGATCGCGGGCCACAGCCACTCGCGCCTTGACATCCGCGTGCCGAACGTCGACGGCTCGGGCGACAAGCTGATCGTCGAGGCGCTCTCCTACGGAATCGCGTACGACGTCGTGGACCTGACGATCGACCGTCGCACGGGCGACGTGGTCGCGAAGTCCGGCAGCGTGCCCGCCACCGCACACGACATCGCCGCGGACGCTCGCGTCGCGGCACTGGTCGACGCCTACCGCAGGCGCGTCGCGCCGCTCGCCACCAAGGTGCTCGGCAGCACGGAGGGTGGTCTCACGCGCGCGGGCGGAGAGCTCGGCCCGCTGGCCGCCGACGCCGAGCGCGATTTCGCGAAGACCGATGCGGCCGTCGTCGACCCCGGCGCCCTGCGCGCTGACATCGACCCAGGCCCGATCACGTACGGCGAGGTCGCCGAGGCGCTCGCGTACGACCACCCGGTCGTGCGAGTGGAGCTGACCGGGCGCGAGCTGCGCGCGTTCGCGGAGGAGTCGGGCTTCTACTCCGGTCCGGCGGACCTAGACCCGAATCGCACGTACACGGTCGCCGCGAGCGAGATGCTGCTGCCGCAGGGGCGTCCCGTGGGCACCGAGGTCGAGGCCGTCGCCTCCTATCTCGAACGCTGAAACCAATCCCGGTTTTTTCCCTGCAACCGGGCCAACACGGGTTTCCACGGCACCTGTGTGGGTAGAGCGACCGGAAGGAAAGAACTGGAGGGAAAGAAAATGGCCAAGGATCTCGGCGATGTGATTGGAACCGCGCTCGGAAGCGCGGCCCGCGACGCGGCTCAGACGCTCGCCACGAACGCGCGCAAGACAAGCAAGAACGGCTCACTTAACGGAGCGAAGGGATTCGCTGCGGGAGCCGGCCTGGCGGTGCTCGCGCCACTCGCCGCAAAGGGCGCGGCAAAGGGCGCCGGGAAGCTGGCACAGGGTGCGAAGAACACCGTCGGTAAAGGCGTCAAGGCGGGTGTCGAGAAGACCGCCGACAAGGCCGGCGGCCCGACCGGGATCGCCAAGAATGTCGCGAAGAGCGCCATCCCCGACGTCGCGAAGAGCGCGATCCCTGGAGTCGGCAACGGCGACGGCGACGACAAGAGTGGCGGCAAGGGCCAGAAGAACGACATGCCGGGCGTCGGCAAGGGCCGGCGCATGCCGATCCAGCAGTCGGCCGACATCGGCGCGCCGCTGTCCACGGTGTACAACCAGTACACGCAGTTCGAGGAGTGGCCGAAGTTCATGCACCGTCTCCAGAGCGTGTCTCAGGAGGACGAGTCCCACGTCAGCTTCAAGACGAAGATCTGGGGGTTCTCGAGGGAGTTCAATGCCGAGATCGTCGAGCAGCGGCCCGATGAGCGCATCAAGTGGAAGGTGACCGAGGGCGTCACCCACACCGGCGTCGTCACCTTCCACGAGCTGGGCGACCGGCTGACTCGCGTCGAGGTCAGCCTCGACTTTGAGCCTGGCGGGCTCATCGAGAAGGCCGGCCGTGGAATGCGGCACGTGAAGCGTGCGGTCCGCGCGGACCTGGCGCGCTTCAAGGCCTACGTGATGATGGAAGAGGAGGAGACCGGATCCTGGCGCGGCAGCATCGAGGACGGCGACGTCAAGAAGCAGCGCTCGTCGTCGAGTTCGCGCGGACGCTCCTCGTCGAGCCGGAGCAAGAGCTCCGCCAGCTCGCGCAAGCGCTCCTCATCGTCGAGCCGCAGCGGGAGCTCGTCGAGCAAGAGCGGCGGGTCGTCGAGCCGCGCCAAGAGCTCGGCGAGCCGCAGCAAGGGCTCGTCGAACGGCGGCAGCTCATCGAGCGGCCGGCGCAGCCGCACGACCGCGAAGGGGCGTTCGTCCTCGAACGGAAGCGGCGGCAGCAGTAGCCGCTCCAGCTCGAGCCGCAAGAAGAGCGGCGCGCGTTCCTGACGCGTCCCGATAGGGAGGTAAGACGGTGGCGCTTGACATGAGTCGGGTGGTCGCCTCGGCAATCGAGGCGGCCTTCGACAACGAGCACAACGAGCACGGCGAGCACGGCGAGCCGCATCGAAGCCGCCATCGCGGAGTCAAGGCGGTCGCCGCCGGCGCCGCGCTGGTGGCGGCGGCGCAGGTCGTGCGCTCCCAGGCGCCGAAGCTGAGCGGGGTCGGCGCGCTGACCACGCTCGGCAAGGTGGCCCGCCTCCCCGACACGCTCCGCGAGGTGCCTGACCGCGTCCGCGACCGGCTGACCGACAACGGCCTGTTCGACGACGACGATGCCGAGCTCGGTGCCGATGACGAGGACCTGGACGACGAGGACTACGAGGAGCCCGAGGACGAGGCCGACGAGGAGCCTGAGGACGAGGACCAGGAGGAGCCGGAGGGCGAGGCCGACGAGGAGCCCGAGGACGAGGCCGAGGAAGAGCCCGAGGGCGAGGCCGACGAGGAGGCTGAGGACGAGGCTGAGGAAGAGCCCGAGGGCGAGGACTACGAGGAGCCTGAGGACGAGCCCGAGGACGAGGCCGACGAGGAGCCTGAGGACGAGGCTGAGGAAGAGCCCGAGGACGAGGACTACGAGGAGCCTGAGGACGAGGCTGAGGAAGAGCCCGAGGACGAGGACTACGAGGAGCCTGAGGAGGAGCCCGAGGGCGAGGCCGACGAGGAGCCCGAGGACGAGGCTGAGGAAGAGCCCGAGGACGAGGACTACGAGGAGCCTGAGGA
>JBKPSR010000111.1:0-9170 GCA_046735115.1 Actinomycetota bacterium | reverse complement strand
GTTTCCGCGGTGAGATCGTCGAGGGACCTGGCGGTCGCCAAATCCTGATCGAGGATCCAGCGGGCAACCCCGTCGAACTCTTCCAGCCTAAGACGGCGTAAGCGGGCACCCGCGGCTCTCCGGTCGGAGTGGCGAGAACGCGTGTGGTGCCACAGCCGGTAAGGGCCACGCACCTGGCGATCCTCGAAGCGGCGCCCGGGCACCCAGCTCTCGATCCGCGTCAGCCAGCGGATCGGGACCCGGTGGAGTCGCAGGCGATACTCGATGAGCGTGCCCGGAGCCATCCCGATTGGGCCGGCGGTGACCACTCGGAAGTTGAGCCACGGCGGTGTGATCGCCTCCAGGTTGTGCGCATCGGCGAAGAACTCGAACAACTGATCCGGAGCGGCGGGCAGCACCTGCTCGCGCTCCAGTGTTCGCGCGCCGGGCGTGGCTGGCGTCCTCACCGACGCTCGAAGCCGCGTGCGGCGACGGCATCGAGCAGGAACGACGGGCCGGCGGACAGCGACTTTCCCAGCCGCGCCTTTCCGGGCGGTTGGAGCACGTGCTTGTCGTTCTCGATCGCGTCGACGATCCGCTCCGCCCAATTGGTCGGATCCATCCACTGCCATCCCTTAGGGCTGGTGTGGTCACGGAGGTCCCCCGCGGCGCTTCGCAACATGTCGGTGTCGACGCCGCCGGTGACGATCTCGAGCGTCGTCACGCCCGTCCCTTGGAGCTCACGCCGGAGGCTCTCCGTGAACGCAGTAACCCCCGCCTTGCTGGCGGCGTAGATGCTGATGCCGGGGAAGTTGAAGTACCCGACCAGGCTGGCGTGGTTCACGATCTTCCCCGACCCGCGCTCGAGCATGGCGGGAAGCACCCGCCTCGTGAGGTGCGCAAGCCCCACGAGATTGGTCTGGAACAGCTCGTAGATCCGGTCGATGTCCTGGTGTTCGAGTTGGCCGGCCGCGAATGCGCCGGCGTTATTTACGAGCCCGTCGATCCCAGGTAGGTGGCCAGCCAGCGCGTCGATGCTCGCGTCGATCGACTCCCTGGAGCTGAGGTCCATCGCCACCGGGACGATCGAGCTGGACCGATCCGGGTGCGAGGCACCAGACCGCGTGCCGGCGAGAATGTGCGCCCCGCGCGCGGCAAGCTCGCCCACGATCGCCCGCCCGATCCCACGGTTGCTTCCCGTGACCATGAATGTGGCGCCTTCTATTCGCATCAGCCCTCCACGGCATCTTGTCGCGCTGTTTCCAGGCGCCCGCTCGCCTCTAGCAGCAGCGCCGCCACCTGCTCGGGGTCGTCCCAGGTGGGTATGTGGCCGCAGCCTCGAAGCACCCTCGTGTGCCAGTGTGGGGGCACCGTCCGCGGCGGGTGTACGAGCCGGTCGAGCTCGCCCCACGCGAGCGTCACCGGCACGTCAATGTCTTCCACACCGGACACGACGGCCGCGCGCATCTCGGTGTTCGCCGAGGCATACGCGGGGGCCGTCACGTAAGAGCGCACGAGCCGTGCCGCGGCGCCTGGCGGTACCCGCTCGGGATGGCCGACCGATGCCCGCAGTAGCCTGCCCCGTCCGCGCTCGGTCCGAGCGAGCGCGAGGAGCAGCGGCAGGAGCAGTCGCCCGACGGCGCGAAGATCCGGCCCAGGCGGTGCGCCGAGCGGCCGCGCCCAGAAGCCGGCGGGCGACAGGGTCGCGACGGACAGCGCACGCCCGGCACGCGCCAGCTCAAGAGCGATCCAACCGCCCAGCGAGTTGCCCACCACATGCGCGCGTCCGATCCCGAGCGTGTGGAGGAAGCGCGCCGCGGCGTCTGCGAGTGCGCGCGGGGTGGGAGCGATGTGCTGGGGCAGGGGAGGGGACCGGCCGAAACCCGGGAGGTCGAGTGCCACCACGTCGCGCTCAGCGGCAAGCAGCGGAATCACCGGCTCCCAGACGATCAGCTCCGCGCCGAGCGGATGCAGCAGGACGAGCGGCTCACCGCTGCCCGCTCGCACGTGATGCAGACGGTTCTCAGTGGCCATTCGGGCTCGCGGGCTTTGCGAAAATGTCGATTCGTCCCGCGCGGACCTTTCCGAGGAATGAGGAGAGCAGCATGCGCGCGATCATGCCGGGTGACGGTGGTAGGGCGCGTGCTTCAGCCACAGGCGGAGCGCCTGGAAGTAGATGCGGGCGGTCACGCGCGCGGTCATGAACGGGTAGCGGACCAGCGGCCATGCGGACAGCTCGCGGCGCCGGAGCGCGAGCGTCGCGTCGAAGTCGACGATGCCGTCGCGATAGCTGTCGACATGCACGCGCAGCTGCTCGCCGGGTGGCGTCAGTCGGATCCTGTAGTCGGCGTCCATTCCGAGGAACGGCGAGACATGAAGGCGCTTGCTCACCGTGGAGTCGAGCCCGTCCAGCGTGTACACGTGGCGCTCCCCCCACGGCGTGCTCGTGACCTCGGCATGCACGGTCTCGACGCGCTCCCCGGCGTCGTCGAAGCAGTAATAGAGGCTGATCGGGTTGAAGAGGTAGCCGAAGGTGCGCACGTGGGCGAGCACACGCACCGGGCCATCGTGCTGGACGTCGAGATAGTCGCCATGCCGGAACCAGGCCGGGGCGGGCCGGCGCGCTGACCACAGCGGCAGCCCGTCGAGTAGCTCGGGCAGCTCGCCGAGGTCGAGGTAACTCATGAACAGCCGGTACCGGAACTCGTGCTCCACCGGATGGTGGCGGCGATGGCGGACCCAGCCCTCATAGAGCGCACTCGCGGTCATGTGAGCGTCGCTCCGAAGCTCGAGCACACTCGCAGCGCGGAGGCCACACCGTCCTCGTGGAAGCCATACCCCCAGTAGGCGCCGCAGTAGTGCGTGTGGCGGACGCCGCTGATTTCTTGCCAGCGACGCTGCGCGGCCAGCCCCGCCGGAGTGTAGACGGGGTGTTCATAGCGGATCACCTTGACCACGGCGCCCGGGTCGATGGCATCGGTCTGGTTGAGGGTTACGCAGAACTCTTGCTCCGAGCGCAGCGACTGAAGACGATTCATGTGGTAGGTCACGGTCGTGCGGCCCAGCGGCTCGTCCCGCAGGTGGAAGTTCCAGCTCGCCCAGGCCCGCCTGCGCTTCGGAAGCAGTGATCGGTCGGTGTGCAGCACGGCTTCGTTCAGCTGGTAGGGGATCGCGCCCAGCACCTCGGCTTCGGAGGGCGATGGGTCGGCGAGCATGCGGAGCGCCTGGTTGGAGTGCGCGGCGATGATCACCTCGTCGAAGCGCTCGGACTCCGCGTCGGCCGGAGTCACCTCTACGCCATCGTCCTGGCGCTCGACCCGGGCGATCGGCGTCGACAGCCGCACCCGTTTGCCGAGCTGCTTGACGATCGCGTTCACGTAGGTGTCGGACCCGCCTCTCACTGTGAGCCAATTCGGCCGGCCGTTCAGGCCGAACATCCCGTGGTTGGCGAAGAACTCCGCGAGCATGCTCGCCGGGAACTCCCACAAGCTCGCCGGGTCCGCCGACCAGACCGCAGAAACCTGAGGCACGATCAGCCGCTTGACGAACTCCAGGGAATAGCCGCCGCGGTCGAGAAACTCCCCGAGAGAGGGACCGCGCTCGTTGAGGCCGATCAGGGACACGGCGTCTCGGTTGAAGCGGAGCAGGTCGCGCACCATGCGGTGGAAGGACGGCCGGGCGATGTTTGCGCGGCATGCGAACAGCCCGTTCGCCGAGGCCCCGTTGTACTCGAAGTGAGCCCCATCGCTCACGGAAAAGCTCATGTCAGAGCGCTGAGTGGCCACGCCGAGGCGTGCAAGCAGGCGCTCGAAGTTTGGATACGTGCGGTCGTTCAGGACGATGAAGCCAGTGTCCACACGGTGCGTCTCGTTCTCGGTATCGACACGCACCGTGTTCACGTGGCCGCCGGGGTAGTCGCTCGCCTCAAACAGGGCGATGTCGTGGCGCTCGCTGAGCAGGTGGGCGCACACGAGTCCGGACACCCCGGCTCCGATTACCGCGATCCTCACCGGCGGTGCCTCCACGCGAGCAGGGCCCCCGCCACCGCCGATCCGCCAGCGAGCGCAACCGTTCCGCGCCGGCCCTGCGCGGGAAGGGCGTCCGCGGCAGCCAGCGCTGCCGCCACGTCGGCGACGTCGCCCGCCACCGTTGCCAGGAGCCACGACCGCGCACCGCCGTTGCGAATCGTCGTGCACGCGGCACCACCGGCCAGCGCGAGGTCGCGCGCTCCCAGTCCCCTGAGCGCGGTCTGCGTCGGGCGCCGTGCCGCGTCCGGACCAAGCCACGGAGCTCCAATCCGCGCAGGTCTCGCGACAAGAGCCATCCCGAACGCGATCCGGCCTACACAGAACGCGAGCGTTGCTGCCTTCAGCGGCCTCATGTCCTCCGTTTCCGGGCCTCCGCGGACTTGCATAAACAATCACTATACAGTATATCTACAGACTCTAGACAAACTGACTCCGAGGTGTCTGGATCACCGGCGGAGCTCAACCAAGGAGGAGGCAACACCGTGAAGAACCTGATCGCCGTCGCCACCGCAGCGACCGTGATGGCAATTGCCCCGGCGACCGCCCTCGGCAGTAACGCCGACGCGCCGGGCGAGAAGATCGCCAGCGGCTGTGGCGCGAGCTTCGGGCAGCTCGTCTCCGGCGGCAAGAAGAACGGCAGCTCGTTCCACACGAACTACGCCGGAGGGGCGAAGGCGTTCAGCGCCGATGCCATCCTCGCGGCCCACGGCTGCGCCTGACCGCCGTTAGCGACCGAACCGACGTGCCTGAGAGAAGGGCGGCCTTCGGGGGCGCCCTTCCTCAGCGCGCCCGTGGAGGCGCATCCACGATGCGCACACAAAGCCCCGTCCAACACATCCTGCTGGCCGCGTTGCTGGCGTTCGTCCTCTCAGTCTCGCTCTGGTTCAGCGCCACGAAGGTCTCTTCGTCGGACTCTGGGTCCCCTCGACTCTGGCGTTCGGCGCGTTTCTGTGAGGGAGCGCCGCGTGGCCTCCCGAGCGTCCGATGGGTTGAAGCTGGCGCGCGGGAGCTTGGCGGGCGTGGCAGCATCTGGGGATGCCGAATCTGATTCCGTATCTGACGTTCCGGCACGGCGAGGAATCACTGCGCTTTCTCGTTGAGGGCCTGGGCTTCGAGCCCATCACGGTTCAGGCTGCCGACGGGGTTATCGCGCATGCCGAGTTGCGTCGGGGTGATGTTGTCGTCATGGGAGGCAGCGGAAAGGCCCAGGTCGGCGCGGCACCCGGGTTGTACCTCGTCGAAGCGGACGTTGACGCCGCCTTCGAGCGCGCCACGGCAGCGGGCGCGGATGTCGTCTTCGGACCCGAAGAGACCGAGTGGGGCACTCGGCGCGCCCGGTTCCGCGACCCGGATGGCCATGAGTGGAGCATCGGCACCTATGAGCCGGGCCGCAGCTGGGCGTAAGCTGGCTACCTCAACGAGAAAGGCCTGCAAATGCACGCCTTTCTGAGAGCGGCTGAAGGGATTCGAACCCTCGACCTTCTGCATGGCAAACAGAACGTGGGGGAGGGGAGTCAACCACAAGTTGCCTGCAAACAGAGAGATTCTCTGCCGCCCCGCGACGCGCTGGAGTGTCGGGATTTCACGCCGAATTGCAGGAGTTTGAGGACTGAATGAGGACTGGGGACGACGCGGCACCGCCTACCGGGGATGCGGCTGGCAGCCGGGATTCGGCTCGCTGTCGGCAGCACTTGCCCGTTGCCGACCTCGCGGGGTCCTGGTGTCCATCGTTGTTGAAATCGGCGGCGGCGATCGATTGGGGATATGTGCCGGTCGCAAACAGGCATGGAGGCTGGCCGCCGCGAACTCGCCGCGCAACTCGGAGCGAGCGACTCGCCGCGCGCGCTCAGACTCACGCGCGTCACTCGCGACTACCGCGCATGAGCGACGCGCAGGGCCGCGCGGATGCAAAGGGCTCGGCATCACCTCGGTCTACCTCGACGGCTGAGCCTCGCGCCGGCGCGGTCTCCGGTCTCGTACATGTTGACATCGGACCCGATCCTTCCGTGCGTGGCCGGCCTGTGCCAAGCAGAGTGGGGAATAGACACGCCGGAGAGGCGGAGCACCGTGTGACTATCCCACCTGACCCGGGAAGACCCTCAGTAAGACCACCGAGTTCAAATGAGCTACCGCGAGACAGAACACCTCCGGGTCCTGATTGCGAACGAGCGGCAGGACCGGCTTGCGCTGGTGGCGCCGATCGTCGCATCGCTCGGCCACGAGGTCATCGCGCGTTCGGTCGAGGTGAACGACGTCGGCGCGGTGACCGCCAGGGAGCGCCCAGACGTGGCCCTGGTGGGGCTCGGCGAGAGCTCCGACCACGCGCTGATGCTGATCGAAAAGATTGTCCAGGAGTCCGCCTGCCCGGTGATCGTCCTGATCCATGCGACCGACCCCGAGTTCGTCCGCGAGGCATCCAAGCGCGGGATCTTCGCCTACATCACCGACGGCGAGGGCACCGACTGGCAGGGCTCCATCGACATCGTTCTGCGGCGCTTCGCGGAGTACCACGACCTCGAGGGAGCGTTCGGCCGTCGGGCCACCATCGAGCGCGCCAAGGGCATTCTCATGGAGCGCCACTCGATCGACGAGGGGGGCGCCTTCGACCTGCTGCGCGAACGGTCGCGTGCGGCGAACCGTAAGCTCGTCGACATGTCAGCTGCTGTCGTGGACGGGCACGCGCTCCTGCCCGCGAAGGCGCCCGAGCCGGCCGACTAGCTGTAGGACCCAGCCAGGTTGTTCAGCTCATGGAGGCGAGCTCCGGGTGGCTTGTGGCTGGGGGAGCCGTGTGGTCTTCGCCAGTTATAGAACTCGAGCCAGCCGGGGAGCGCTTTGGTGCGTTCGGTCGATGAGCCGTAGATGGCGCCGTCGGCCCAGGCGCCGTGCATGGTGCGGATGAAGCGTTCTGCCTTTCCGTTGGTGCGTGGTCGGTAGGGGCGGGTGCGGAGGTGGCGGATCCCGAGCGAGCGGCAGGCGAGCGCGTGGATGCTCGAGCGATAGCGGGCGCCGTTGTCGGACATGACGCGCTCCACGCGAATTCCGTGGCTGCGGTAGAAGGCGACCGCGCGGCGCAGGAACCCGGCGGCGGTGCTGGCCTTCTCGTCTGAGAGCACCTCGACGTAGGCGAGCCTGGTGGCGTCGTCGACGCAAACGTGCACGAACTCCCAGCCGGCGAGACCGACGCGCTTGCGTTCGCGGCGCGTTTTCTTCTGCGAAGCGCGCGAGCTCGTGACGCGGTGCTCGGCGGCGAGGATGCGTCCCAGCTTCTTGACATCGATGTGGATCAGCTCGCCGGGTCGCGAGCGTTCGTAGCGGTGGGGCGGCTCGGGCGGCTCGAGCCGCGACAGCTTGCCCAGACCAATACGCAACAGAACCGCCGACACCGTCGAGAGAGCCATCCCCAGACAGTCCGCGCTCCTCGGCGCGCGTCATCCGCAACCGCCTGAGCGCGGCGATCGCCTCGACCCGATCGGCGGGTGTGCGGTGCGGGATCGATCTCGGCGCCGAGGAGCGATCCGAGAGCCCCGCCTCACCCTCGTCGCGGGAGCGCTCGACCCACGTCGAGCAGGTGCGCTCGCTGACTTCGGCCGCCTCGGCGGCCTTCGTCAGCGACCACCCCTCATCGACGACCCGACGGGCCATTCGCCGCCGCTGCTTCAGACTGAGCGCCGCGTTAGCGTGAAGCTTCATCCGGTGTCCTCCTGGGGACTGGTGGCCTAGACAACCCCCAGCCTCCAAGGAAGCCCGGATGAACAACCTGCCTAGGAACTACAACTAGCGCTGGCTGCCACGGGCGGCGGCGGCCCAACGGCTGGCCTGCAAGTGCTAGGCTGACAACGCGCTTCGCTCCAGACACTCGGCGGGCGCCCTCCGGCTCCAGCGCTTTGGCCGGCGCTTGTGCGTTGGGTTTCCAACGTGGGACGTCATTCAAGGAGCGGAGCATGTCGATCTCTTCGTCAGAGCAGCGGAACGGTTATCCCGCTGCGGCCGCTGAGCTCGCGCCGGATGTGCCCGAGGGACGGCCGCGTGCCGTCCCCGATTTACCGCAAGAGTTGCCTGACGATCGCGACTGGGACGAGCGCGTGGCGCGTGAGGTCAGGCACCAGGAGGTGATCGAGGCCAACTTCGATCGTGCCGAGGCCTATGCGCGTCTGGGCGATTTCGAGCGCGCGGTTGAGTGGCTCGACCGGGCGGCGACGGCCAGCGGCGGCCTGCCGCCGACCTACCGCGCTCTGCGCGCACGCTGGGCTCGGACCACGGCAGTCCGAGCCGGGCAGACGGGCGGCTATGGCAAGACGCACCTCGCTCATGCGGGTGCCGGTGCGGGCAGATGACGGGACAGACATCAGAGTTCGCCTCAAGCGCGGCTGCCACCGACCCGGCCGAGTGCCTTCTCTTCGAGCTCGCCGCGGAGCCGATGGCCGGCCCCGGGGCTAGGCGCGCGCTACTCGCCGGGAAAGGGGCGTTGCCGAGCTCCGTCCGTGACGATGTCCTCCTGCTCGTCACCGAACTCGTCACCAACGCCGTGCGCCACGCGAACGCCGGACCCGACGCGGTGGTGCGCGTAGAGGTCCGGCGCGGGTCCGACTTCGTCAGGGTGGCAGTCTCTGACGAGGGCGCTGGCTTCACAGCAAAAGCTCCGTTCGAGCGCGACCAGGCCGATGGTTGGGGCCTCGCGCTCGTCGATCGGATCGCGGATCGTTGGGCGATCACGCCAACCGCGTCGGGGACCTGCGCATGGTTCGAGATGCGGTATGAGCTATGACTTGGCGCCCCGGCAGCGACCACGCAACGAGCGGCGGCGGCGCTCGCCGCATTTGGCTTCGGTGGGTTCACGTTCGGCGGCGCGAGCCTGGCACGGACGTCGCTGCGCTTCTCCGGGAGATCGCGGCGCTTAGAAGTGAGGTCCGCGTGCTCGCTCGAGTGGCCCGAACGGATCCTCTTACCGGGTTGGCGAACCGGCGCGGCTGGGATGAGCAACTGGATCGCGAGCTCGCGAGGGCGCGGCGCTCGGGCGGTGCTGTCTCGGTAGCGTTGCTCGACTTCGACAACTTCAAGGCCTTCAACGACGCCCACGGCCACCAGGCCGGCGACCGGCTACTCGTCGCGGCGGCTGCCGCCTGGCAAGGTCAGCTCCGCGCGGTCGACGTCCTCTGCCGCTGG
>JBKPSR010000110.1:0-30081 GCA_046735115.1 Actinomycetota bacterium | reverse complement strand
CGCCGTCCTCATCACGGGCATCGCCGGCGACTGGTGGCCGGACCGCGGCATCGCTCCCGGGCTCGGACTCGTCCTCGCGGTGGTCGTGATCGCCGCGATCTCGCTGCTCGGTTCCATCTTCCTGTCCTCGACGGCGAACGGGATTGCCGTGTTCATGCTGTTCGGCGCCGGCCTGGCCGCCGGCCTGCTCGGCCAGATCGGCGACGCGCTCGCGGTCAAGACGCTCGAGGACGTGGCGAAGGTGTCGTCCTGGCTGCTGCCGTTCGAGGCCCTCTACCAGGCCGGGCTTCACGAGCTGACCGCGGAGACGAGCGGGATCACCGGCGTGATCGTGCAGCTGGGCCCGTTCGGCGGGGCCGAGAAGGCGGGGGCGGGGCTGTGGGTGTGGACGCTGGTCTATCTGGCGCTGATCGCGGCGGGCGCACGGGTCGGATTCGCGCGGCGGGACCTATAAGCCTCTGAGCGCTCCGGCCGCGGCTCTATCCTCGACGAGATGGGTGCTGTGGCCCCCGATTCCCTGCTCGAGGGGCTGAACGAGCCCCAGCGCGAGGCCGTCCTGCACGGCGAAGGGCCGTTGCTCATACTCGCGGGGGCGGGGTCCGGAAAGACGCGCGTCCTGACCCACCGGATCGCCCACCTGGTCGGCACCGGACAGGCACGCCCGGGCGAGATCCTGGCGATCACGTTCACCAACAAGGCCGCGCAGGAGATGCGCGAGCGAGTGGAGACGCTGGTCGGGAACCGCGCCCGGGCGATGTGGGTGATGACCTTCCACTCCGCCTGCGCGCGGATGCTGCGCGCCGACGCCGACAAGCTCGGCTACACGCGCGGCTTCACGATCTACGACGAGCAGGACTCGCTGCGGCTCGTGAAGGCGTGCGTCGACGAGCTCGACGTCGACCCAAAGCGGTTCGCCCCTCGCGGCATCCGCCGCCAGATCAGCGATGCGAAGAACCAGCTGCTGGACGCCGAGGCCTACCGCCTGAAGGTCTCGACGTTCTTCGAGCAGACGGCAGCCGACGTCTACGACCTCTACGAGAAGCGCCTCCACGCGGCCAACGCAATGGACTTCGACGACCTCCTGTTCCGCTGCGTGAACCTCTTCGAGCTCTTCGAGGAAGTCCGGAACCGCTACCGCCGCGCCTTCCGCCACGTCCTGGTGGACGAGTACCAGGACACGAACCGAGCCCAGTACCGCTGGCTGCAGCTGCTGACGGAGGAGCACCGGAACCTCTTCGTCATCGGTGACGACGATCAGTCGGTCTATGCCTTCAGGGGAGCGGACATAGAGAACATCCTTGGCTTCGAGCGCGATCACCCGGATGCGACCGTCGTCAAGCTCGAGCAGAACTACCGCTCGACGCAGACGATCCTCAATGCGTCGAACGCGGTCATCTCCAACAACCGGCAGCGCAAGGACAAGTTCCTGTGGTCGGAGCTCGGCGACGGCGATCCGGTCCACGTCAGGGAGCTCGAGGACGAGCATGCGGAGGCGCGCTTCGTGGTGTCGGAGATCGAGCGGCTCGTCGACGAGGGAGCCTCGCGCGACGAGGTCGCGGTCTTCTACCGGACCAACGCGCAGAGCCGCGTGCTGGAGGACATGCTCGTACGCTACGGCGTGGGCTACCAGGTCATCGGCGGCACGCGCTTCTACGAGCGCGCCGAGATCAAGGACGCGCTCGCCTACCTGACGTTGCTGGTGAATCCGTCCGACACCGTCGCGTTCAGCCGCGTCGTCAACTCGCCGCGGCGCGGAATCGGCGCCACCTCGCAGGGCCGGCTGGTGGGCTACGCGAACACCGTCGGGGAGCCGATCTGGGAGGTCGCGTCAGAGCCCGAGTCGGTGCCTGGCCTCGCGGCCGCGGCGATCAAGGCGGTCGACCGCTTCATGTCGGTGATGGAGCGCCTGCGTGAGCGGGCGGAGGGCGGCGCGAGCGTCGGGGAGCTGCTCGCCGAGACGCTCGACGAGACGGGCTACACCGACGCCCTCCGCGCCGAGCGCACCATCGAGGCGCAGGGCCGGCTCGAAAACCTCGAGGAGCTGGTCGGCGTGGCGCGCGAGTACGACGCGACCGCCGAAGAGGGCGGCTCCGTCGAGGAATTCCTCCAGCAGCTCGCGCTCTTCTCGGAGCAGGACAACCTGCGCGACGACGAGGGGATCGTCACGCTGATGACGCTCCACAACGCCAAGGGCCTCGAGTTCGGGATCGTCTTCATCATCGGGCTCGAGGACGGCGTCTTCCCGCACATGCGCTCGATCGAATCGGGCGACCTCGAGGAGGAGCGCCGACTCGCCTACGTGGGCATCACGCGCGCGAAGCGGCAGCTCTATCTGAGCCACGCGCGCACGCGGCTGCTGTTCGGCGGCCGCGACTGGAACATGCGGAGCCGCTTCGTGGATGAGATCCCGGTCGAGCTCACCGATCGCGAGGAGGACGAGCTGACCGGGCCGGCCGCGGCGGCGACCTGGGGTGGCGGCGCATCCGCCCCCGAGCCGCGCGGCGGCGTGCCGGGGGGCGGGGGAGGCTCCTTCGCGCTCGGCGACGACGTCGTCCACGCGCAGTTCGGCGAGGGCGTGGTGGTCGGCGTCGAGCCCGGGGGCCTCGTGGTCGTCCGCTTCGCCGGCGACCGCTCCGAGCGCAAGCTGATGGCGGACTACGCGCCGCTGAAGCGCCGTTAGGGGTCAGACCCCTTAAGTGCGTACGACTCAGGGGGTCTGACCCCTGCGGATGTAACCTGGCGCGCCGATGGCAGCCCAGATCATCGACGGCAAGGCGATCGCCGCGAAGGTCCGAGAGGAGGTGAAGCGCGGGGTCGAGGGGATGGCCCGGAAGCCCGGCCTCGCCACGATCCTCGTCGGCGAGGACCCCGCCTCCGCGGTCTACGTGCGCATGAAGCGCGAGGACTCCGCCGAGGTCGGAATCGACTCGTTCCACCACGAGCCGGGCAGTGACGTGGCGGCGGAGGAGCTCGCGCGACTGATCCGCGGTCTCAACGCGGACGAGCGCGTGGACGGCATCCTGCTCCAGCTGCCGCTGCCCGACCACCTCGACCAGGACCAGTTCATCGCGCTAATGGATCCGTCGAAGGACGTCGACGGCCTCACCACGGCGAACGCCGGCCTCCTGATGCACAGTCGCGAGGAGGCGATCGTGCCCTGCACGCCCGCCGGCGTGATGCGGCTCCTTGAGGAGACGGGCGTGGAGCTGTCCGGCGCGCGGGCTGTGGTGCTCGGGCGCTCCATCCTCGTGGGTAAGCCGATGGCGCAGCTGCTGCTGGCTGCGAACGCGACCGTGACGCACTGTCACTCGCGCACCCGCGACCTCGCCGCGGTGTGCCGCGAGGCCGACGTGCTGGTGGCCGCGGTCGGGTCCGCGGGGCTCGTGACCGGCGACATGGTGGGCGAGGGCGCGGTGGTGATCGACGTTGGCACGAACCGCACGGAAGACGGCCTCGTGGGCGATGTGGACTTCGAGGCGGCCAAGGAACGCGCGCGGGCGATCACGCCCGTGCCGGGCGGGGTTGGCCCGATGACGCGCGCGATGCTGCTCGTGAACACGCTGAAGGCCGCGCGGGCCCGCGGCGCCTGATCAGCCCGGCAGGAACCGCTCGGCGATGTCGAGCGCAGAGCGCGGATTCACGCCGTAGCGGCGCTCGTAGTCGCGGGCGGCGTCGTCGTCCGCGAGCGCGAGCACAAGCTCCTCGCGCGTAGACCCGACCCGGCAGGCGACCACGTCCGCGGCGACGAGCGCGGCGTCCTGGGCGAAGCCCGTTATGCCGCCGGTGCGCGGCAGGTCTCTGTGTTGGCACGGGTTGGCGAGCTCCACCGGCTCCGGCCGGGCGGCGTTGGCAACGAGGGCGAAGCAAACGACCGCGATGAGGGAGGCGGCGGCCACGATCCCCAGGGTCCGGGCCGGTGCGCCCAGGGGGCGGGTGGGCGTTGCGTTTTCCGCAACGCTCGCCCACGAGCCGGAATCCGGGGCGAGCGCCGCGGCCGCCAGCAGGCCGGCCGCCAGCAGCGCGAGGCCGGCCGCCACGAGGAAGGCGGTACGGAACGCCTCGTTCACGCTGCTCACGAGCAGCTCGTCGGCGCGGCTCGTCAGTTCGTCGTAGGCGGGCAACTGGTCCTGGTCCACGTCGCCGCGCGCGTCGGCGAACACACCCTCGAGGCCGCCGCGCGGATCCTCCGTCTCCACGCTCCGGCTGAGCCGCGGGGCGATCTCGAGCTTGAGCTGCGGGTCGATCCGCGCGTCCAGGATGAGCGCCGCGCCGTGCAGACGGGTGTCGTGAAGCGTGGTGTCGAGCTCGTGCTGGGCGATCGGCGCGAGGATGAGGAGGGCGAGCGCGATGCCCGCGTGCCGCATCGTGAGGAGCCGCGCCGACTCGCGGCCGTCGCGATCCGGCAGCAGCTCGCCCGCGAAGGCCGCGAAGGCGAGTCCCATGCCGACGCCCACCGCGAGCTGAGGGAGAATCGTCCAGGCCACGGAGGCGGTCGGGAGGAACGCCAGCGCGGCCACGCCGGCGGCCACGAGCAGCGCGCCGGCGGCCGCTCGCTCGCCGGGTCGGCCGCGGATGCGCGTGGCCGCCAGCGCGCTGAGCGGCATCACGCTGACCACGATCGCCGCCGCGAGCGGCTCGATTCCCCACCCGCTGATCAAGAGCAGGACGGTGAGGAACAGCGCGGCCGCGATGGCGCCCGAGACGAGCCCGAGTGCGGCGAAATAGACGGGGCGCCCGACCGCACGCCTCGCCGTCGGCGTGATCCGCACGGGCGGCGCGGAGCGGCATCCGGGGATGGCCGCGAGCGCCACCGGCACCTGGAGCAGGAAGATCGACCGCCACCCGAATGCCTGGGTAAGCGCGCCGCCGATCGCCGGGCCCGCCGCCGTGCCGAGCAGCGCGGCGAGCCGCCAGAGCCGGAGACCGGCGGCCTGATCCGCGTCGCCCACGAGTGTCGCGTGCGCCGTGACCAGCAGGGCCGCTCCGCCCGTGGCCTGAACGGCGCGGGCGGCGAGCAGGAGACCGAGGTCGTCCGCGAGTCCGCACGCGAGCGAGCCCACGGCGAAGAGCGCGACGCCAGCGAGCCCGAGCGCGCGCGTGCCGTATGTCCGCCCGGACCACTGGGCGGGCAGTAGTGCGAGCGCGAGCACCACGGCGTAGACGCCGAGCACGGCGGCGACCCCCGCCACGTTCGTGTCGAGCTCACGCAGGATGGGCGGCAGGGCAAGCGCGACGATCGCCGTGTCGGCCAGTGCCGCGAACGCCACCGCGGCGAGCGGCAGGCGGATCGCGGCAGACCGGCTACGGGCGGTCCCGGCGGGCATACGCCGAATTGTCGCCGCCGGCGTGATCCGGGTGGTACGGCTAGCCGCACCATAGGAGGCGGGTATGCCCCATTTCGTCCCGCCGTCGCGATCGGCAGGCTGCACGTCACATAGCTCGGCCCAGCGGCCCCACGCCGCCATCCAACCCCGCCGAGCACCTCCGCGCCGCGGTTGTCCCCCGCAACCGCCGCCGCGCCATCCCGGCCGCCGTCCCCAGCTCCCTCCGCGTGGGGACGGCGGCGCCGGGAGGCGGTCCCGGCGATACATTGCGCGCCGCAATGGATCTGCGGCGGCTACGGGCGGGGGAGTGGATCATGGGGGCCTCCGGGCTGCTGCTCCTGGTCGCTCTCTTCCTGCCCTGGTACGAGCTCGGGCAGGGCATCGTCGTCGGTCCGCCCGATGCGCTCGACGCGCACGCGTCAGCGTGGGACGCCTTCACGATCCTCGACGTGCTGCTCGCTCTGGGCGCGCTCGCCGCGCTCGCCGCGCTCGTCGTCACCGCGCTCGAGGCGACCCCCGCGGTCCCGATCGCGATCCAGGCGCTCGTGACGCTGCTCGCGCTGCTCCTGCTCGTGCTCGTCGTGTTCCGGCTCGCCGATCCGCCGGACCTGACGTTCCTCGAGTCCACAAGCAGCCCGGCCGCGCGTGCACACGTACGCGACATCGACCGAGTCGCCGGCGCATGGCTCGGGCTCGCCGCGCTAGCCGGGATCTTCGTCGGCGGGCTGATCGCCGTGCGCGACGAGCGCCGCTCGCCTGCGGGCCGTCATGCGGACCTGAGCGGCGTTCCGACCGACCAGCCGCCCGAGGTCGAGACCCTGCCGGCGCCGCGGCCCGAGGCCGGTCCGTGACCTTCGAGCGGCTGGGGCTCGCCGATTGGGTCGTCTTCGTGGCCGCTCTCGCGCTGCTGTACACGACGGCTCCCGCCTGGTACAGCACCAAGGTCGGCGAGGAGGCGCGCAAGATCGAGCAGAGCGCTCGCCCGGACGATGACCGGCGGAGCGGGCAGAACGAGGCCGAGGTCCGGCGCGCGGCGGGGGCCGTCGCCGAGAGTCAGGAGCGGAACGCCTGGGAGGAGGACGGCACAATCGACCGGATCATCCTCATCTGCATCCTGGCCACGAGTGCGCTCGGCGTGCTCGCCGGCTTCTGGCGAGCGAGCGGTCGCGAGGCGCGCGGACTCGGCCCGTACGCCCTGGCAGGCCTGATGGCCTGCGTGACCGCGCTGCTCGTGCTGTACCGGATCATCCAGGAGCCCGGCTTCGACGAGCTGACCACCGTGAAGATCGGCGCGCCGCTCGCCCTCGGGGTGCTGGGCGTGTACGCGTTCGCCGCGGCGAGCTCGCTGCGCGAGCCGGCGCTGGCGCCGCCGCCGGCCTGAGCCGGCCGCGGCGGCCCGCCTACAATCGCGGGCGATGATCGATCGGGATCAGGTGCTCCACGTGGCGAAGCTGGCGCGGCTGCGGCTGAGCGACCAGGAGGTCGAGCGGATGGCGGGCGAGCTGTCCAAGATCCTCGAGCACGTCGAGACCATGAACGAGCTGGACCTCGAGGGCGTCCAGCCGACCTCGCACGTGGTCGACCTCGTGAACGTGCTGCGCGAGGACGTCCCGCGCCCCGGCCTCGACCGTGAGACCGCGCTCGAGCAGGCGCCGGACGCCACCGAGACCGGCTTCCGCGTTCCCAGCCCGGGGGCTGCGTGAGCGACGAGCTGCTCGGCCTGACCGTCGCCCAGCAGGCCACCAGGATCGAGGCCGGCGAGCTCAGCGCCGCCGAGGCGTTCGACTACTGGCGCGGCCGTGCGGCCGGCGACGAGCTGAACGCATATCTCTGGGTCGCCGACGAGGTGCCCGACGACGCCGGAAGGCTGCCCCCAATCGCGGTCAAGGACCTCTTCTGCGTCAGGGGCGTGCCGAGCATGGCCGGCTCGCGCATCCTCGAGGGCTACCGGCCCCCCTACACCGCCACGAGCGTCCGCAACCTCGAGGACGCTGGCGTCCGCGTGCTCGGCAAGACGAATCAGGACGAGTTCGCCATGGGTTCCTCGAACGAGAACTCAGGCTTCGGCCCGGTCGAGAACCCATGGGACCGGACACGCGTGCCCGGTGGCTCGTCGGGCGGGAGCGCCGCGGCGGTCGCAGCCGGCACGGCGCCCTGGGCGATCGGCACCGACACCGGCGGGTCCATCCGCCAGCCGGCGAGCCTGTGCGGCGTTGTGGGCATGAAACCCACGTACGGCGCCGTCAGCCGCTACGGGATGATCGCGTTCGCCTCCTCGCTCGACCAGTGCGGCCCGCTCACGCGCGACGTGACGGACGCGGCGCTGCTCTTGAGCCACCTCCAGGGCCGCGACCCCTGCGACTCCACCTCGCTCGGCATCCCCGGCGGCGTCGAGCTGCCGAGCGCCGAGCGCCTCGACGGGCTTCGGTTTGGCGTCTGGGGGATGGACGAGCCCGGGCTCGAGCCGGGCGTGGCCCAGCAGGTGGACGCGACGCTGGCGCGGATCGAGGAGCTCGGCGGCGGCGTCGAGCAGATCGAGCTGCCGAACGCGAAGTACGGCATCCCGGCCTACTACGTGATCGCGCCGGCGGAGGCCAGCGCCAACCTCGCGCGCTACGACGGCGTCCGCTATGGCCCACGCAAGGGCGACGGCGACCTCACCGCCCTGTATGAGCAGACCCGCCATGACGGCTTCGGCGAGGAGGTGCGGCGCCGGATCATGATCGGGACCTACGCGCTGTCGTCGGGCTACTACGAGGCGTACTACGGCACCGCGCAGAAGGTCCGCACGAGGATCGCCGAGGACCTCGCGGCGGCGTTCGAGAGGGTCGACTTCGTCGTCAGCCCGACCTCGGCGACGGTCGCCTTCAGGCTCGGCGAGCGCACCCAAGACCCGCTCGCAATGTACCTCTCGGACTACTACACGGTGCCCATGCCGCTCGCGGGCATCCCCGCCATCTCGATCCCCTGCGGCCTCTCCGAGGGCCTCCCTGTGGGCTTTCAGATCGCGGGCCCCGCGTTCAGCGAGGCGCGCATCCTGGACGCGGCCCACGCGCTCGAGAAGAGCATCGGCTTCGAGGGGGTGCCGGTCACTTGACGGAACCTGAAGCCCGGGTGTACGAGCCGGTCATCGGCGTGGAGATCCACGTCCAGTTGAGGACTCAGACCAAGATGTTCTGCGGCTGCGCGCTCTCGTTCGGCGAGGAGCCGAATACATACGTCTGCCCGATCTGCCTCGGCCATCCCGGCACGTTGCCGGTCACGAACGCCGAGGCCGTCCACTTCGCGCTGATGATCGCGATGGCCTTCGACTGCGACATAGCGCCCCGCTCGATCTTCCACCGCAAGAACTACTTCTATCCGGACCTGCCGAAGGGCTACCAGATCAGCCAGTACGACCTGCCGCTGGCGCGGAACGGCCGGCTCGGCGACGTGCGCATCCACCGCGTGCACATGGAGGAGGACGCCGCCAAGCTGATCCACGCCGGCCGCTCGGGCCGGATCCACGGCGCGGAGACCAGCGTCGTCGACTTCAACCGAGGCGGCACACCGCTCGTCGAGATCGTGACCGAGCCGGACCTGCGCTCGCCGCACGAGGCCGCCGAGTTCGGGCGCCTGCTGCAGGCGACGCTGCGCCGCCTGGGGGTGTCCGACGTGAACATGGAGGAGGGGTCGCTTCGGGTGGACGCGAACGTCTCGATCCGCCCGGCCGGCACGGCCACCCTCGGCACCAAGGCCGAGCTGAAGAACATGAACTCGTTCCGTTTCCTGGAGCGCGGCATCGCCGCCGAGATCGGGCGCCAGGAGCGGATAGTGCACGCAGGCGGCCAGGTCGAGCAGGAGACGCTGCACTACGACCCGCAGACCGGCAACCTCACCTCGCTCCGGTCCAAGGAGGAGGCGCACGACTACCGCTACTTCCCCGAGCCGGACCTGCCGCCGGTGGCGCCCACGGAGGCGATGCTGAAGCGCGCCCGCGAGGCCCTGCCCGAGCTCCCGGCGGCTCGCGCCGACCGGCTCGAGCGCGACCTCGAGCTACCCGCCGAGACCGCGCGGCTGCTCGCGTTCCGCTTCGAGCTCGGCGACTTCTTCGAGTCGGCGGTCGAGGCCGCGGGAAACGGCCATGTCCGTGCGCTCGCGAACTGGATGACGAACGAGCTCGCGGCGCGCATCGGCGACGCCGACCCGGCGGGCACCTCGCTCGAGCCATCCGCGCTCGCGCAGCTGGTCGCGATGGTGGAGGCGAAGCAGGTGTCGGCGAGCGCCGCGAAGGAGGTGCTCGACGTCCTCCTGGAGGAGGGCGGCGACCCGGTGGCCGTGGTGGAGGCGAAGGGGCTCGGCCGCGCCGAAAGCGGAGAGCTGGAGGCGATCGTGGAGCGGGCGATCGCCGACAACCCCGATGCCGTGGAGAAGATCAGGTCGGGCAAGACCCAGGCGATTGGGGCGATCGTCGGCGCCGTGATGCGCGAGACGAAGGGGCGGGCCGACGGCGGCGAGGTCCAGCGCATGATCAGCGAGCGAATCGGCGCGGGCTAGCGGCGTATCCTGGCCTCATGGCACGACTCATTCGGATGGATCGGAGCGGGCACACCACGCTCGCCGAGTGGACGGCCGAGGACGAGGCCGGCTTCGCGGACGCCGTGCGCGAGTTCGGCGAGCAGCAGGCCCTCGGCTACATCGGCACCGTCCCCGACGGACCGGGCAAGGCTACGCACGTGCGCGAGCTGCCGCGCGACGCCGACATGGTCATCCTGCGCCGGCCGATAGCCGGCGGGTAGTGGCCGCCACACAGGCGCTTCCCGAGCTCGCCGCGGTCCCGTGGCGACAGCCGACCGACGCCCGCTGGCTGCGCCGCTGGGGCCGGATCTGGCACGCCTGGACGCTGCTCTACACGGTGCCGTTCATCGCCGCGGCCGTGGGCATGGTGTTGCTCGAGCCGCTGGCCACGCCGGTCGCGCTGGCCGCCGTCGCGCACGCATGGATCATCCCCGAGCTGTACGCCTTCCGTGGCGCGTCCGTGGTGCGCCCCAAGGTGCGTGAGGAGGCCCCGGGCGAGCCGGTCGCGCAGGGGCTGCTCGGCGATCTCCTCGGCCACCGGGAACGGGAGCTCCAGCGGGAGACGGGGCTGGCGCTCGAGCGCGGCGCGCTGGGCGTGTGGCTGGTGGGCGAGGGCGGGGCGCTGCTGGTGACCCCTGGCCGGCAGCGCGTTCACTGCTTCTGCGTGGCGGCGACTGATTCGGAGCTCCCCCCGTCCGATCGCATCGCGCACCTGCTCCTGGCGCTTCGCGAGGACGAGGAGGGCTTCGCCACCGTGGCGAACCACGCCTTCGCCGGCGCGCCCTGGCGCGTCCGGCGGCGGCTCCCGGTCGCCATGCGTCCCGCCCTGGAGGCGGCGAGATGCGCCGCGGAGTAGCCTCGCGGCCGTGGCCTTCGATGTCGTAATCGCGGGAGGAGGCTTCGGCGGGCTGTACGCGGCGCGCCGGCTCGAGCGGCGGCTGCCGCGCCACAGCGCGTGCATCACCGTTGTCTCGGACATCAACTTTCTGCTCTACACGCCGCTGCTCCCCGGCGCGGCCGCCGGCACGCTCGAGCCGCGCCACGTGGTCGTGCCGCTGCGCGAGGAGCTTGAGTGGGCCGAGCTCATGCTCGGGCGGGTGACGGGCGCGGACCCGGGCGTCAACGAGCTGTACGTCCGGACGCTCGACGAGCGCGACGAGACGCTTCGCTACGACCAGCTGATCGTGGCCTTGGGGTCGGTGTCGCGGTCGCTCCCCATCCCGGGCCTCGCAGAGCACGCGCTGGGCTTCAAGACGCTTGCCGACGCGGTCGCCCTCCGCAACCGGGCGCTGCTAAACCTCGAGATCGCCGAGTCCCTCCCGGACGACGAGAGCCGGCGCGAGTACCTCACCTTCTTGTTCGTCGGCGCGGGATACGCCGGCGTCGAGGGCTTTGCCGAGCTCCAGGACTACGTGAACGACACGATCGACGCCTACCCGCGCTGCCGCGTGGTCGGCACGCGCTGGGTGCTCGTCGAGGCCCAGGATCGGATCATGCGCGAGATCCCGGAGAGCCTTGCGGAGGTCGCCGCGCGCGAGCTGAGGCGGCGCGGCATGGAGATCCGCACTGGCACGACGCTCGAGAGCATCGACGACCGGAGCGCGCTGCTCTCGACGGGCGAGCGCATTCCCACCCACCTGGTCTGCTGGACCGCCGGGGTGCGCACGCCCGGTGTCGTCAGGCAGCTCGGGCTCCCGCTCACGAAAGGCGACCGGATCGAGACCGACGCCACGCTGCGCGTGAGGGGCTGGGACAACGTCTGGGCCATCGGCGACGCGGCCGCGGTGCCGGATCCCGCCAAGCGGCGCAAGGCGCCCGCGCCTCAGACCTGCCAGCACGCGCTCCGCGAGGGGCGCGTGGCGGCCAACAACGTCGCCGCCGTGCTCGCGGGCCGCAGGCCGCGGCCGTTCAGGTACCGGACGCTCGGCGTGTTCGTCGACATGGGGCGCAACAAGGCGGTCGCGACAGTGCTTGGCGTGCGCCTTCGCGGCTTCCCCGCCTGGTTCGCGGCGCGCACCTACCACCTGTCGGTGATGCCCGGGATGGCACGCCGGGTGCGGCTCGGCACCGACTGGGCCGTCGGGCTCGTCTTCGGGCGCGCGTCCGCCGAGCTGGGGCAGCTCGGGCATCCTCCCTCGCTCGGCGAGCACACGGAGGACCTGTCCCGCGCCGGAGAGACGCCAGAGCAATGAGCGTGAGCGCACTGACGTTTCGCGAGGGGCGCGCCGGCGACCTCGGATCCGTGTACGAGCTGGGCGAGGTCGCCTGGGACGAGTCGCGCCGCGCCCGCGGCCTACTCGACGAGATTCGTTCGGAGGAGCAGGTCCGCGAGGACTGGCTCCGCGACCGGCCGATGTTCGAGTTCATCGCCGCCCAGCCCGGCGGGTGCTTCCTCGTCTGCGAGGACGGCGACGAGATCGTGGGCTACGTCCTCGTGGCGGGCTTTCCCGGGATGGACGAGATGGCCGAGCTGTGGGTCGCGGCATCGCACGCGGGACGCGGCGTGAGCAGGGGCCTGCTGGAGCGCTGCTGGCCCGACTCGCCCACGCCGGAGCTCGGTCGGCTCGTGGTGGCCGTGGGGACCCCCGCGGACCTGACGCTGTTCACGGAGTTCGGCGTGATGCCCGTGAGCGGGCACTGGCACATGCGCCACCGCGTCGACCAGTACCTGGAGCAGCGCGCTCAGGAGGTCGACGCCACTGACCCGGGCGTACACGTGCTCACGCCGGAGCGGGCGGTGGAGGAGTGGAAGCGCCTCGAGCCCGGTGCGATCGGGCACGAGCGGACGGCGCTTCACGACTTCTTCGGGCGCACGCGCAACTGCCTTGCGACGGTCGACCCCGGGTCTGGGCAGGCGACCGCTCTCTGCTGGGTCAGCGGCCACGGCGAGATCGGCCCCTCGGTGGGCCAGGAGCCCGGGGACCTGGTTCCGGTCGTGCTCGCCGCGCTCGACCGGGTGGCGAAGATGCAGGAGCCGGAGACCTTCGGCGTGTTCTGCACAACCGCATCGTGGTGGCTGATGGACAGGCTCCGGGGACTCGGCTTCAGGGTCCACTGGCCCGCCTGGATCATGTCGTCTGTTCCCCTGCCCGGGCTCGACCGCTACCTGCCGACGCGCCCGGTCAGATTGCTGTAGCGACCGCCTAGAATTCGAGCCATGGGACAAGCGGTCTCCGATCTGGCTCGCAAGGCGCTCGCCGTAGCGGTTCTCATCGTTGCGGCGTTCGTGCTCTTCAAGCTTGTGATCGGCTTCGTGGCCGCGATTGCCTGGATGATCGTCGCGGTCGTTGCCGTGATCGCCATCATCTGGGCCATCCGCGTGCTTTGACGTTCATAGTCATCGCCGTCGTTTTCGGCATCGCCACCGGCTGGATCGGGCGGCTCAAGGGCAGCTCGTTCCTGATCTGGTTCCTGGTCGGCACGGCGCTGCCCGGGATCGGGATCCTAGCCGCGATGCTGTACCGCTACGAGCAGGACGATCCGCTCCGTCAGTGCCCTGAGTGCGGGAACGTGGTGCCCATATCCGACCAGGTCTGCATGCGCTGTGGCGCTGATCTGAATTTTCCGGAGACCGTCTAGACTGGCCTTCTCGCTGGCCACACGGCCAGTTCCGGCCCCAATCTCGAAAGGAAACAGCCGCAAATGCGAGCCGTCGACGCCATCATGGAGTGCCTCAAGGCCGAGGGCGTCGACCACGTATTCGGGATTCCGGGCGGCGCGAACCTCCCGACCTACGACGCCATTTACGACGCGGGCATTCGGCACGTCCAGTGTCGCCACGAGCAGGGTGCCGGGCACGCGGCCGAGGGCTACGCGAAGGCGTCCGGCAAGGTCGGCGTCGCTTTGGCTACGAGCGGGCCGGGCGCGACCAACCTCGTGACGGCGATCGCGGACGCGATCATGGACAGCGTGCCGACCGTCTTCCTGACGGGCCAGGTGCGCACCGAGTTGATCGGCACGGACGGCTTCCAGGAAGCCGACATCTCCGGCATCACGATGCCGATCGTCAAGCACTCGATCCTGATCCAGGACCCGCGCGAGATCCCGCGGGCGATCCACGAGGCGTTCCACCTGGCGCGCACCGGCCGCCCGGGCCCGGTGCTGGTGGACGTTCCACAGGACCTCTCACGCGCCGACATCCCGTACGAGCCGGTCGCCAGCCTGCACCTGCCCGGCTACCAGCCCACCACGGAGGGCAACCTGAAGCAGATCCGGCTCGCCGCGAAAGCGCTGGCCAACGCACGCCGGCCGGTGATCTACGGCGGCGGCGGCGTGATCAACGCGAACGCGGCCAAGGAGTTCCGCGAGCTGTGCACCGCGGAGCGCTTCCCGGTCACGTGCACGCTGATGGGCCTCGGCGCATTCCCCGCCGACAACGACCAGTGGCTCGGCATGCTGGGGATGCACGGGACTCGCACCGCGAACTACGCGATGGACGAGGCCGACCTGATCGTGGCGATCGGGGCCCGCTTCGACGACCGCGTGACCGGCAAGCTGTCCGAGTTCGCGCCGCGCGCGAAGTTCATCCACATCGACGTCGACCCGGCGGAGATCTCGAAGAACGTGCCGGCGCACATCCCGATCGTGGGCGACGCGAAGAACATCATCCCGAAGCTCACGGCCGAGTACCGCGCGCTCGACTCGGACGCCACCCGGCTCGAGGGCTGGTGGCAGCGCATCGGCGGCTGGCAGGAGAAGCACCCGCTGGGCTACGACGACAGCTCGAACGGCGAGATCAAGCCGCAGTACATGGTCCAGGCGATGTTCGAGGCGACGGGCGGGAACGCCATCGTGACATCCGACGTCGGCCAGCACCAGATGTGGGCGGCGCAGTGGTACGGCTTCACGCGCCCGCGCCAGTGGATCAACTCGGGCGGCCTCGGGACGATGGGCTTCGGCCTGCCGTCCGCGATGGGAGCGAAGGTCGCGTGCCCGGACGACGACGTCGTCTGCCTCGCCGGCGACGGCTCGCTGATCATGACGATCCAGGAGCTCGCCACGTGCGTCGACGAGAGCATCCCGGTGAAGATCTTCCTGATGAACAACGGCTACCTCGGCATGGTGCGCCAGTGGCAGGAGCTCTTCTGGGATCGCCGCTACTCCGCCGTGAAGATGGGCGGCAGCCCCGACTGGGTGAAGCTGGCCGAGGCATTCGGCGCGCGCGGAATGCGCATCGAGGAAAAGGGCGAGCTCGTGCACGGCTTCAAGGACGCGCTCGCGGATGACGGCCCCGTCCTGGTGGACGTTCGCGTGACTCCCGAGGAGAACTGCTACCCGATGATCCCGGCCGGCCAGGCTGCCCGGGACATGGTCGGCTGATCGATGGGCGAGCCAGGCACCAAGGAGATCTTGCGTCTCGAGGACCTCGAGGCGAGCGGCGGCATCCGGACAGGCCGCAAGCACATCCTGTCGATTCTCGTGGAGAACAAGCCGGGCGTGCTGGCGCGCATCGCAGGCCTGTTCGCGCGGCGCGGGTTCAACATCGACTCACTGGCCGTCGGCGCGACGGATGACACCTCGATCTCGCGCATCACGCTGACCGTGGACGGAGCGGCCCACCCGATCGACCAGGTGACGAAGCAGCTCCACAAGCTTGTCCATGTGATCAAGATCCGCGACCTCGAACCGAGCGAGACGGTGGCCCGCGAGCTGGCGCTGTTCAAGATCTCGTGCCAGGACGGGGACGCCCGCGCGCAGGTGATGCAGTTCACCGAGATCTTCCGCGGCAAGACCGTCGACGTGTCGAAGCGCAGCGTGACCGTCGAGATCACCGGCACCGACGACAAGATCGAGGCCTTCGAGAATATGGTGCGCCCTTTCGGCCTGATCGAGCTGATTCGAACGGGCGAGGTCGCGGTCTCCCGCGGCCGAAGCGTGACCTAACTCCGCCAACAATCCTGCCCAGCGTCCCTATACGGGACCCAAGACAGGACCGTCGATCGCGATGAGGCATCCTGTGTGACGCAGTGAGCATTCGCGTTACACCCAGCGACGCGCCGTTCGCGCTGGAGGAGACGGCGGAGGAACGGCTGCGGGGCCGCGTAGAGCGCGCGCTGGAGCAGGCGCGGCGAGCGGGTGGAGCGCGCGCTGGCGGCCTGGCGGCTCAAGCCGGGCTCGCGGGCGGCCTCAGCAAGGCTCGCGCGGCACTCGCCGCGGTGACCGTGCCGATCGACGCGGAGCTCGACCTCAGTGCCGCAGTTCTCTCGGCCCGGCGGGCGGACGACAGATTCGCCTGCCTGGAGCAGCCCGAGCGCGACGGCTTCGCGCTCGCGGCTCTTGGCCAGGCGGTGACGCTCGAGGCATCCGGGCCGCAGCGGTTCGCCGACGTGGCCGCCTGGGCCCGTGACCTCGGCCGCGCCGCCTTCGCCGACGACCCCGCCGACGATCTTTCCAGGCCGCCCGCCGCCGGCCCCGTCTTCGTCGGCGGCTTCGCGTTCGCGGACGACGGCGGCTCGTCGCCGGAATGGTCCGGGCTTCCGCCGGCATGCCTCGTGCTGCCGCAGGTCGCGCTGGTACGCCAGGGGCGCGAGGCACGCATGACCCTCACCGCAGTCGTCCATCCGGACGACGACCCCGACGAGGTCGTGGGGCGCCTGGTCTCAAAAACCGCCGAGCTGGCACCCGCCTCGATGCCGCTCCTCGACCCGGACCCGGTCGAGCGCACGCGCGTGGCCGGCGCCACTCCGCCTTCCCACTACGAGCAGGCGGTCGAGCGCGCCGTCGAGCGGATTCGAGCCGGGGGTCTCCAGAAGGTCGTCCTCGCCCGCGAGGTCCGCGCCCACGCGCCGAGAGATCACGACCCGGGCGGGGTGTTCGGGGCCCTCCGGGAGCTCTTCCCAGCCTGCTACTGCTGGTGCGTGGGCACGCCCGATGCCGCGTTCGTAGGCGCCAGCCCGGAACTGCTCGTGCGCCGCGACGGCCAGCGCGCGCAGACCGTCGCGCTGGCCGGCACCACGCGCCGCAGCGCCGACCCCGCGGTCGACGACCACTTGGGCGAGCAGCTGCTCGGCAGCGGCAAGGACCGTGAGGAGCAGTCCATCGTCGCCCGCCGGATCGAGCGCACGCTGGCGCCCGTGAGCCTCTGGGTGGCCGCGGCCGAGGACCCCGTGCTCGTCAAGGTCCACAACGTGCAGCACCTGGCAACGCCGATCAGGGCCCAGCTCGCGGACCCCGTGCCGACCGTCGAGCTGGCCGGTCTGCTGCTGCCCACACCGGCCGTCGGCGGCGAGCCCCGTGAGGCCGCCCTTCCGCTCATTCCGGCCCTGGAGGGCCTCGACCGCGGCTGGTACGCGGGGACGGTCGGCTGGACCGACCTCGCCGAGGACGGCGAGTTCTGCGTGGCGCTCCGCTGCGCGCTCCTGCGCGGCCGCGTCGCGCACCTGTACGCCGGCTGCGGCATCGTCCAGGACTCCGTTCCGGCGGAGGAGCTCGCCGAGAGCGAGGTCAAGCTCCAAGCGCTGCTGCCACTTGTTTCCTAATCCGGCGCGCCCGCGCGTGTGAAGGCCCCGTGAAATGGGGTAAGAGCGGGTAATGAGCGCAGTTGGGGCCGGGCTGCGCACGGAGGACAGTCCGGATTTACGGAGGCGTGCACTAGCCGTCGCCCTGGTCCTCCTGGCCGTCGTCGTGGTGGCGGTCCTGCTCTTCCGCGGGGACGGCGGCTACACGGTCACGGCCGAGTTCATCAACGCGGGCCAGCTCGTCAAGGGCAACCAGGTCAAGGCCGGCGGCGTCAGCATCGGCAGCGTCAAGGACATCGACGTGAGCCAGGACGGCCACGCCGAGGTCAAGCTCGGCATCGACGACAGCGACTACAAGCCGCTCCGCCGCGGCACTCAGGTGATGATCAAGCAGGCGTCGCTGTCCGGCATCGCCAACCGCTACGTCGACCTGAAGCTGGGTCCCGCGAACGGCGACGAGATTCCCGACGGCGGCGTGATCGGGCCGGACCAGACGGCCACCGCGGTCGAGCTCGACCAGATCTTCGACCTCTTCGACCAGCGCACGCGGACCGGGCTGCAGGACTTCTTCAAAGGCTCCGCCGAGATGCTCCACGGCCGCGGCCGGGAGCTCCGGAGAGGCATCCACTACCTGAACCCGGCGCTCAGCACCGGCGCGCGCCTCTTCCAGGAGCTGACCCGGGACGACGCCCTGCTCGAGCGCTTCCTGGTCGACTCCGGCACGCTCGTCAACGCGCTGGCCCAGCGGCGCGAGGATCTCACGGGCGTCGTGCGGAACCTGAACGGGACCTTCGGCGCGCTCGGATCCCAGCAGGACGCGCTCGCCGAGTCGGTCTCGCGGCTGCCTCCGTTCATGCGCCGCGCCAATACGACCTTCGTGAATCTCCGCAACGCGCTCGACGACGTCGACCCGTTCGTCGACGCCGCCAAGCCCGCCGTGAAGCGGCTCGGCCCGTTCCTCGACCAGGCACGGCTGTTCGTGCACGACGGCGAGCCGACCATCCGCGACCTGTCGCGGACGATCACGAGCGCCGGGCCCCACAACGACCTGATCGAGCTGATCAAGAGCTTCCCGCCGCTCGCGCACGTGGCGATGGACACCCAGCGCATCAACGGCGCCGAGCGCCGGGGCGCCTTCCCAGAGGCGACCGATGCGCTCAAGGCGGCCGCGCCGACGATCGCATTCAGCCGCCCGTACACGCCCGACTTCGTGGGCTGGATGGACGACTTCTCCACGACCGGCGGCTACGACGCGCTCGGCGGCTTCTCGCGCGCGTGGATCAACTTCTCGGAGCTCCTGTACGG
The DNA here is from genome assembly GCA_046735115.1 of Actinomycetota bacterium. GTDB lineage: Bacteria > Actinomycetota > Thermoleophilia > Solirubrobacterales > Thermoleophilaceae > JACVRW01. Next base: position 11,438 of record JBKPSR010000110.1, on the reverse strand, counting down.
GGCCGGACCGAAGCTTCACCAGTACAGGCGCTGCCCGGGAGCGAACGAGGAGCCGGCCGCTGACGGCAGCAACACCTTCACGGGCGTTGCGGCGGCGGCGCTCCACTGCGACCCGAGCCAGAGCTCGACGGGGCCATGATCCGCCGGCTCGTGTCCGCGCTCGCCCTCGTGCTCGTCGCCGGCGCGGCCGTGCTCGCACTCGGCGCGAAGAGCGACGACGACGGCGGCAGCAAGACCTACCAGCTGCTCTTCGACAACGCGTTCGGGCTGACCGAGGGCGGCGACTTCAAGGTCGCCGGGGTTCGCGCCGGAAAAACCACCAAGTTCAAGGTGAAGGAGGTCCATGGCCGCCCGCTCGCGCAGGTGACCGTCGAGGTCACGGAGGGCGGCCTGGCCGACCTGCGGCGCGACGCCCGCTGCGAGATCCGTCCGCAGTCGCTGATCGGCGAGTACTTCGTCGACTGCCAGCCCGGCACGGGCAAGCGTCTGGCGGACGGCGGCACGCTGCCGGTCGAGCGGACCAGCTCCACGATCGCGCTCGACCTGGTCAGCGACGTCCTGCGGCTTCCGTACAGAGAGCGGCTGCGGCTGATCGTCGGCGAGCTCGGCGCGGGCCTTGCGGGCCGTCCCGGCGACCTGTCGGCGGTGCTCCGGCGTGCGCATCCGGCACTCCGCGAGACGAGCCAGACGCTGCAGATCCTCGGCCGCCAGACCGGCACGATCAAGAAGTTCATCGGCGACGCCCACACGGTCATCGCCGCGCTCGCGCGCCGCAAGAAGGACGTGAGCGGCTTCGTGCGGGAGGCGGGGAGGACCGCCGAGGTCACGGCGTCGCGCCGCCGCCAGCTGGGCGAGACCTTCAATCTCCTGCCCGGTTTCCTCGCCGAGCTGCAGCCGTACATGAACCGGCTCGGCGACCTCACGCACGCGCAGACGCCCGTGCTGCGCGACCTCCAGTCGGCGTCCGGCGAGCTCGAGACCTTCCTGACGCGGCTGCGCCCGTTCGCGGCCGAGGGAACGCCGGCGTTCAAGGCGCTGGGCAGGATGTCGGTGGTCGGGCAGCGGGCGGTCCGGAAGACGCAGGCGGAGGTCACCGAACTGCGCCGCCTCGCCGAGGACGCGCCCGGCTTCGCGAAGCCGCTCCGCCAGTTCCTGCAGACGATCGACGACCGGCGCCGGGCGGTCGAGCCCGACCGGCGCGCCGCCGCAACGGGCCCGCCCGCGGGCGACAAGACCCACACCACGTCGAACCGCGCCGGGTTCACCGGGATGGAGGCGATCTGGAACTACTTCTACTGGCAGACGCTGTCGTCCAATGCGCTCGACGACATCGGCCACGTGCTGCGCCTGGGCATCGTCGTGGACCCCGCCTGCGGCTCCTACCAGGTGAAGCCGAGCGAGGAGCTGCTCGACCGGTGCAACCAGTTCCTCGGCCCGACGCAGCCTGGCGTGACGAGCCCCGACCCGACGCGGCCGGGCGCGGCGGCAGCCTCGGCGCCGGCACTCACGCCCGCTCCCGCCTCCAACGCCGCAGTCCCGGCATCCAAGCCGCTGCGCTCGTCTGACGAACAGGCCGCCCTCGACTACCTGCTCGGCGAATGAGGCGCGGAACCCGACAGCTCGGCGCTAGCCCGGTCCTGATCGGGGCAGTCACGCTGCTGGTGGCGATCGTCGCCGTCTTCATCTCCTACAGCGCCAACAACGGGCTGCCGTTCGTGCCCAGCTACCGGCTGAAGGTGGAGCTGCCGAACGGCTCGAAACTCGTCAAGGGCAACGAAGTGCGTGCCGGCGGCTTCCGCGTTGGCATCGTGAAGGACATCAAGAGCGCGCGCCGCACCGTGGACGGCCAGGAGCGCGCGATTGCCGTGCTCGACCTCCGGCTCGACAAGAAGATCGAGCCGCTCTCGGTCGACACGAGCGTCTCGGTGCGCCCGCGCTCCGCTCTGGGGCTGAAATACGTCGAGCTGATCCCCGGGCGCTCGAAGAAGACCTACCAGGACGGCGACACCGTCCCGCTGTCCCGAGCCAGCCAGAACGCGCCCGAGCTGGAGGACGTACTCTCGACCTTCCCGCCGCAGACGCGTGACGACGCGCGCAGGGCGCTCGAGGGCTTCGGCGACTCGATCGCGGGCCGCGGCGAGGCGATCAACACCACGATTCGCGAGCTGGAGCCCTTCACGCGCTACCTGCTGCCGGTCATGCGCAACCTGTCCGACCCGAAGACCGAGCTGCGGACCTTCTTCCCGAGCCTCGGCGCGGCGGCGGCCCAGGCCGCCCCGGCGGCGGAGGTGCAGGCGCACTGGATCGCCGACATGAAGACGACCTTCGCGGCCATCTCGCGGGACCCGAACGCGCTGCGTGAGACGATCGAGGAGAGCCCGCCGACGCTCCGGGCCGCGACCGAGTCGTTCCGGGTGCAGACACCGTTCCTCGCCCGCTTCGCGGCCGTCTCGCGCGACCTCCAGCCGGGCACCGCCCAACTCCCGCGCACGCTGCCGCTCGTCAACGACGCGCTCCAGGCGGGCGTGCCGGCCTTCCGCCAGACGCCCGAGCTGAGCGCGCGGCTTGAGGACCTCTTCCGCGCCGCCGAGGATTTGGGCGACAACCCGAACACGCTGCTGGCCCTGCGCGACCTCCGCACGGCCGTGCGCGTGACAAAGCCCGCGATCGAGTTCGTCGCGCCGTACCAGACGGTCTGCAACTACCTCGTCTACTTCTTCAACCCGCTCGGCACTCACCAATCGGCGGTCGTGCCCGGCGGGACCACCGAGCGCATCCTCGCCAAGCTGGTCGACACCCAGCAGCCGAACTCGCTCGGGAGCACGGAGTCCACCCATCCGGTTGACGTGCCGAGCGACCAGGACCCGCAGGCCGAGCCGGCGAAGCAGGCGCTCCACACCCAGTACGGCGGCCCGGCGGTGGACGCCAGCGGGCGCGCCGACTGCCAGGCCGGCCAGACGGGATACCCGTACAGGCTGGTCGCGCACCCGCGCTATCCGCCGGACGACTCCGCGGGCGGGTTCACAGGCGGCGGCAGCCACGTGGTGGTCGGCCCGAACACGCCGGGGCTCGCCGGCGGCACGTTCAAGTCCCGCCAGCTCGGGATCAACAGCCTGAAGGACGTGCCATGACCACCTTCAAGGCAGGCGTCCTAGCGATCACGACGATCCTCCTGCTCGTCTACTTCGGCTTCTCGAAGGCGAACCCGTTCGCGAATCCCTACGAGCTGCACGCGGTGTTCCGCGACGTGCAGAGCCTGAAGCCGAAGTCGCCCGTGCGCATCGCGGGTGTCGACGTTGGCAAGGTCACGAAGATCGAGCCGAAGGGCGAGGGCGCGGCCGACGTGACGATGGAGCTCAGCGACGACGCGCTGCCGCTCCGCGACGACGCGCGCGCCCAGATCCGCTCGCGCATCTTCCTCGAGGGCAACTTCTTCGTGACGATCCAGCCCGGGTCGCCGTCGCGCGGCGAGCTGAAGGACGGCTCCACGCTCCCGATCACGCAGACCGCCTCCACGGTCACGCTCCCGGAGATCCTGGACGTGCTCGACTCGGACGTGCGCGGGGACCTCCAGACCTTCCTGCACGAGTACGGCACCGTGGCGCTGCGCGGGGGCGGCGCCAAGGCGTTCAACCACGCGATCCGGTCGTTCGAGCCCGCCTACCGCTACGGCGCGGTCACGAACGACGCGCTCCTAGGCGTCGACCCGGATCACGACATCCAGCGGCTGCTGCGCGGCCAGCAGCGCACCTTCGCCGCGCTCGCGAGCAACCCGGACGCGCTCAAGGAGCTCGTCACCGACCTCAACACAACCGCGGGCGCCATCGCGCGCGAGGACACGGCGCTCGAGGCCGCCGTCCCGGCGCTGAGGGACACCCTGCGCGAGGGCTATCCCGCGCTCGGCGCGCTGAACGCCGCGCTCCCGACGCTACGCACGTTCTCGCGCGAGGCGATCCCGGGCGTGCGCTCGTCGGTGCCCGCGCTCGACGCCGCGATCCCGTGGTTCACGCAGGCGCGCGGGCTCGTGCAGCAGAGCGAGCTGAAGGGCCTTGCCGCGGACCTGCGTCAGGCCGTGCCGAGCCTCGTGAAGCTGAACACGCGGCTGGTGCCGTTCCTGGGGCAGCTGCGCGCGCTCTCATCTTGCACGAACCACGTGCTCGTACCGTTCGCGGAGTCCGACATCCCGAGCATCGAGGAGGGCAACTCGGGGCACAGCGTGCGGGAGCAGATCAACCGCAGCTTCGTCGGCCTCGCAGGCGAGAGCCGCAACAACGACGCCAACACGCCGGTCTTCCACATCCAGGGCGTGAACCCGCTGAACCTGGCGACCGGACGCCTCGAGCCGGCGCCACCGCCGGACGCCAACCTGCCTCCGCCGCACAGGCCCGACGTGCCGTGCGAGACGCAGGATCCGCCCAACCTGCACGCGCCGGGCGGGGACGCGACCGTCTACGGGGGCGGGCCGTGAAGCTAGCGATCCGCAAGCACCTCAGGGACTTTCTGGGCATCGCCGGGCTGGTCGTGCTCGGAGTGGCCATCGCGGTCTACATCCTGAGCCAGCAGAACCTGCGCTTCCCGCTCGTCGAGGCGTCGCCGAAGCACATCTCGATCGAGCTGTCGAGCGCGCAGGCGGTGCAGCCCGGCCAGGGGCAGACCGTTCGCGTGGCGGGCGTCGAGGTGGGACGCATCTCCGGCGTGAAGCTGGAGCACGGCGTGGCCGTCGTCCGCCTGGACATCGAGCCCGAGTACAACAACCTCATCCGCGAGGACGCCACCGCGTTGCTCCGGCCGAAGACGGCGCTGAAGGACATGTTCGTCGAGGTGGACCCGGGTCACGGGAAGCCGGTGCCGGATGGCGGCCGGATCCCGGTCTCGAACTCGCTGCCGGACATCAACCCGGACGAGATCTACTCGGCGCTCGACGCCGACACGCGCCCGTACCTGAAGCTGCTCGTGGCCGGCGCCGGCAAGGGGCTGAACGATCGCGGCGACGACCTGCGCGAGGTGTTCCGCCGTCTCGAGCCGATCCACCGCGACCTCGCGCGCGTCACGCAGGCGACGGCGCGCAGGCGCACGGAGCTCAAGGAGCTCATCCACGAGTACGGCCTGCTGATGACCGAGCTGGGCAAGCATCCGCAGGACCTCCGCCGGCTCGTGACCGCCTCGCGGAGCGTCTTCGACGAGCTGGCGAGCCAGGACACGCAGATCTCCGAGTCCGTGGCTCGGCTGCCCGGGTCGCTGCGGGCGTCAGAGCGCGCGCTGGCGGACGTGCGCGAGTTTGCCCCGGTGCTGCAATCGTCGCTCGAGTCACTGCGGCCGGCGATTCGCAAGCTGCCCGCGACCAACGCGGCCGTCACCCCGTTCCTGCGCGAGACGGAGCCGGTCATCCGCAACCAGATTCGTCCGTTCGTGAGGGCCGCGCGACCGTGGACCGACGATCTCCGGCTCGCGGCCAAGGGCGCCGCCAAGGCCGTGCCGGACCTGAAGACCTCGTTCGGCGAGCTGAACCGCTTCTTCAACATCGGTGCCTACAACCCCGGTGGCGCCGAGCGGCTCGAGGGCAAGTCGGTCTCGCAGCAGCGTGCGCGCCAGGAGGGCCTCCTCTACTGGCTCGCGTGGGCGGCCCAGAACGGCAACTCGCTGTTCTCGACTGCCGACGCCCAGGGCCCGTGGCGCCGCGTGACGATCTGCGGCGTCCCCGCCCCGGTCCTCTCGGGCATCGTCCAGGGCGTGCTCGGGGACGTGAGCGCCAGCAACCCCGCGCTCGCCGACCTCCTCACGACGCCGGGGTCGAGCGGCTCGAGCCCGGTCGAGCAGCTGCTGGCCACGCAGTTCGGCTCCTGCGACTTCAACGCCCTGCCCACCGTCCCACCGCCGGGCAGCGGCGGCGGCCTGCCGATCCTCGGCGACATCACCCCGCCCACGGTGCCCTCACTCGCATCGCCGCCGTCCCCGCCCTCGACCCCGTCCGTGCCCACCCCATGAACAAGAACCCGCCTAGCATCGGACGCATCGCCGCGATGGTCGGCTTCACGCTGTCCGTCGCGGCGCTCCTCATGTTCCTGTGGGTCTCGTTCGGCGGGACGCTGCCTCTGCGCCCCGAGGGCTACCGCTTCAAGGCGGCCTTCCCCGAGGCGTCGCTCCTCGTGAAGGAGGCCGACGTGCGGATGGCCGGCGTGAACATCGGCAAGGTGAAGCAGAAGGAGCTCGGGCCCGGTGGGCGCTCGACGCTCGTGACGATGGAGATCGACCACCGCTTCGCCCCGATCGGCCGCGACGCCAAGGCGATCCTGCGTCAGAAGAGCCTCCTGGGTGAGACCTACGTGGAGATCACGCCCGGCAGCCCGGGCGTGAAGAAGCTGGCCGACGGGGGCACGCTGCCGAGCTCGCAGGTCGACGACAGCGTCCAGCTCGACGAGGTGTTCCGTGTGTTCGACCCGGCCACGCGGAGGGCGTTCCAGCAGTGGCTGCATGAGGCGGGCATCGTCACGAGCGCCACCTTCCCGCGCGACTTCAGCGACTCGCTCGGCAACGCCGCGCCATTCTTCACGGGTGGAGCACGTCTGCTGCGGCCGCTTGCGGAGCAGGAGGTGGCGCTGCGCCGGGTGTTCCGCGACACGGGTCGCGTCCTCAACGCGGTCTCCCGCGAGGACGGCCAGCTGCGCGGCCTGATCACGAACGGCGAAGCCACCTTCGGGGCGCTCGCCTCACGCGACGACGCTCTCGCCGAGACGTTCCAGATCCTCCCGACCTTCCTGCGCGAGACGCGCGCGACGGTCCAGCGGCTCGAGGCGTTCGCGCGCAACACCGACCCGCTGGTGCGCGACCTGCGCGAGCCGGCGCGCGACCTGGCGCCGACGCTGCGCGACCTCGGCGACCTCTCGCCGGACCTCGAGAAGCTCTTCCACCACATCGGCCCGCTGACCCGCGCCTCCAGGACGGGTGTGCCGGCGGCCACGCGCTTCCTGAAGGGAGCCGAGCCGGTACTCGAGGCCACGCACGTCTTCATGCCCGAGCTGAACCCGATCCTGTCGTACCTGGGCTTCGCTCAGACGCAGGTCGCGCAGTTCATCACGGTCGGCGGCGCGGCGCTGGCGGGCAACGGGGCGGGCGGGTACCAGGGGAACGGCGGCGCGGAGCACTACCTCCCGCAGATCGCGATCATCGACGGCCGCTCGTTCGGCCGTCGCACGCGCCGGCCCACGTGGGAGCGGGCGAACTCATACGTGGCGCCGAACGCGTACGACCGCGCGGTGCCGCTGGGCGCCATCGAGAGCTTCGACTGCAGGCCGAATGGCGGCGAGCAGCGCGACCCGTCGGGCTCGGGCGAGAACGCGGAGCCGCCCTGCTTCAACCAGCCCCCGCTTCTCTGGGATAAGCAGAAGTTCCCGCGCCTGAGGCGCGGCAAGGCGCCGCTCGTGCCGGCGCCGCAGGGCACGGAGGGCACCTCGCCCGCCACCCCATAGGGGTTTCCGGAGCCCCTTCGGGGTACAAAAGACCGTGACCGGTTCAAGAGAACGGCGGGACCGACGAGCGCCACGACGACCGCGATGCGGTCGCCGACGACCGCACTGCGGTCGCCACCGCGGATCGGCCCGCGACGACGACGCGCGACCGCGAGACCGACGGCGGTCGCTTCGCACGTGACGACACAGCCACCGGGCTGAACGAGCCGCGAGACCGTCAGGGACATTCGCGCGCGCCAGCGCGAGGAGTACGGCGGCATCAACTGGGGTGCCGCGTTCTTCGGCTTCCTCGTGGCGGTCGGCATGGCGGCGATCCTGGTCGGGCTGCTGAGTGCCGCGGGAGCGGCGTTCGGATTCACCGATCTGAGCCAGTCCACCGCGAACGCGAACGCCAACACGATCGGCCTGGTCGGCGGCATCCTGCTCGTGGCCGTCGTGTGCATCGCCTACTACTCGGCCGGCTACGTGAGCGGGCGGATGTCCCGCTTCGACGGCGGCCGTCAGGGCGCCGGCGCATGGATCATCGGCCTCCTGGTGACGATCGCGCTCGGCCTCGCGGGCTGGTCCTTCGGACCTGACTGGAACGTGTTCGACGAGCTGGGCCTCCCGAACGTCCCGATCGACAACGGCACGCTGACGGTGGGCGCGGAGATCACCGGGATCGCGGTGCTGGTGCTCTCGCTGCTCGCGGCGATGGCCGGCGGCAAGGCCGGCGAGCACTACCACCGGAAGGTCGACCGGCTGGCCTTCAGGGACTAGCCAACAGGCTCTCGGCCACCCGCTCCACCAGTTCGCGGTGGAGCTGGACGTTCTGGCGGCGGTCGGTCCGGACCTGCCTTAGGCCGGGCCACAGCGCCGCCAGGTCGACCCCCTCCGAGGGGGTCGCGATGTGAGCCTCGTAAGCGGCGGGATCGGCATGCTCGGCCACGGGCAGGAAGTCGAAGATCCCGCCGCCTCCGTTGTCGATGCAGACGATCTCGAGCGGCACGCCGGCCCGGCGCGCCGCCAGCATGCCGCCGGCGTCGTGCTGGAGCGCCAGCTCGCCGATCAGCACCCACGTGGGGAGCCCGGTCGCGGCGGCGGCGCCGAGGCCCGAGGAGACGACTCCGTCGATCCCGTTCGCGCCCCGGTTCGCCAGGAAGCGGATCCGCTTCGGCGACTGGGGGAAGAAAGCCTCGACGTCGCGGATCGGCATCGAGGAGCTGACCCATACGACCGCTTCGTCGGGCAGCTCGGGCTCGAGCGCGGCGAGCACCCTGCCCTCGAACGCCTCGGGCGCCGCCTCGACCGCCTCCGGCACTCGAGCATCGGCCTCCCTCCAGCCGGCGAGCCACACCTCATCACGCGCAGCGCTCCTCATCTCCACCGCGGTCGCAAGGGCCCCCAGGGTGGGGCCCGCCGCGGCTTTCAGGACCAGCTCCGCTCTCCTCGTGGGCTCGTGCCAGGCGCCAGGCGGGTCGACCACGATCTGCGACGACTCCGCGACGAACGCGCGAAGGGGTTTCGAGGTGGGCATGTCGCCGACGCGCAGGACCAGCCCGGCCGCGTTCCGCGCCGCGAAGTCGTCTACTCGCAGCAGCACGTCGTAGTGGGCGATGACGTGGGAGCGGTCGTGATCGCCGCACCTCACGCCGGAGGTCGGCTCCGCCAGCAGCGGCCAGCCGGCTTCCGCGGCCAGCCGGGCGGCGGCGTCGGCGATCGGCTCGGAGACCGGGCCGCACACGATCAAACCGCGCGGTTGGGCCGCGATCCGCTCCGCGACGGCGTGGACGTCATCGGAGTGGGGAGCGCTCGCGTGCTGGCGCATCTCGGTCCACGGGCTCCCGTCGGGCCGTCCGGCCCAGTCGGTGGGATCGAGGCCGTCGGGCTCCTCCAGGGGGGCGAGCGGCTCACGCAGCGGGAAGTTGAGGTGCACCGGGCCGGGGCGGCCGCCGGCCGCCGTCCAGTAGGCCCGGCAGGCCAGTGCCCGGTGATGGATCGCCGTCTCGCGGGTGGGATCGTGCGTGCCGACCTCGATGAACCACTTCGCGGCCGTCCCGTAGAGCTTGATCTGGTCGATCGCCTGCCCGGCTCCGACCTCGCGCAGCTCCGGCGGCCGATCGGCGGTCATGACGATCAGCGGCACCCTGGCCTCGTGCGCCTCGACGACGGCGGGGTGAAGGTTGGCCGCGGCGGTGCCGGACGTGCACGTCACCGCCACGGGCCGGCCGCTTGCCTTGGCCATGCCGAGCGCGACGAAGCCGGCCGAGCGCTCGTCGATCACGGAGACCGCCTCGACGCCCTCCTGGGCTGCCAGCGTGAGCGCGAGGGGGGCGTTCCGGGAGCCCGGAGAGGTCACCGCATGGCGCATGCCGCAGCGGTACAGCTCTTCGACGAAGGCTTGGAGCGGCGCATAGGTGCGGTTGATCGGGATCATTCGGGAGCGATGGTGCTCTTCATCCCGGGCTTCATGCAGCGTGGCGACGCCTGGCGGCCGGTCGCGGAGCTCCTTCCGGAACGCTATCCGAGCACGCTCCTCGACCACGCCGAGCATTCCTTCGAGGGGCGGCTGCGGGAGATCCTCGAGCATGCGAACGGGGCGAATGCCCCCGTTCTCGTCGGCTATTCGCTGGGTGGACGGCTGGCGTTGAGAGCGGCGCTGCGGCAGCCGGATTCCTGTGCGGGGATCGTCACCGTGGGCTCAACGGCGGGCATCGAGGAAGGGCCACTGCGGGCCACGCGGGTAGAGGCCGACGAGAAGCTCGCCTCGTGGATGGAGGCGATGCCGATCGAGGACATCGTCGCGCTGTGGGAGCGCCAGCCGCTGTTCGCAGACCAGTCGGAGTCGCTCGTGGAGGAGCAGCGGCCGGGTCGGCTCTCGCACGACCCGCGCTCGCTCGCGCTGCTGCTCCGAACCGCTGGGCAGGGGACGCTGGAGCCCGTCTGGCACGAGCTGCCCCGGCTCGCGGTGCCGCTGCTCGCGATCGCCGGCGCCCGCGACGATGGGTACAGCGCGGCCGCGAAGCGGATGGCTCAGACCTCGCCGCGCGCCCGCGCCGCCATCGTCGAGAACGCGGGCCACGCCGCGCACCTGCAGCGGCCCGAGGAGGTTGCGCGCCTGATCACGGAGTTCGTGGAGCAAGCCGTCCCACGGTGACGGCCTCCAACTGCTCATCCTCGATACTCACTCCGAGGCCCGGCCCGGTAGGGACCGCCAGGGTGCCGGCGCGGGGCGGCGGCAGCGCCCGGGCAAGCGGTGAATCGAACAGCTCGAGCGTCGCGAGGCCGCATGCGAGCGTGAGCTCCTCGGCGGCCGCCAGCTGAAGCCCGGCAGCGATTCCCCAGGGGCCGTCGAGGGTGCTCGAGAGGAAGGCGTCCAGTCCATTGGAGCGCGCCTCGCGGAGCAGCTCGCGCGCCGCCTTGAAGCCCCCGGCGCCCGCGACCTTGACGTTCACCACGTCGCACGCCTCGAGTTCCAGCGCGCGGCGGAGCTCGCGCATCGAGCCGACCGACTCGTCGGCCGCGATCGCGGTGGCGACGCGCTGCCGGACCCCGGCGAGCTCGCGAAGCGTCCGGCAGGGCTGCTCGACGAACTCGAGGTCGTTCTCCTCGATGGCGCGGATCGCATGGACCGCCTCGTCGACCGACCAGGCGCCGTTCGCGTCGACGCGAAGGGCGGGCCAGGGGCCCACGGCCTCGCGGACCGCCGCGACCCGGTCCGCGTCGTCCGGCAGGCCCACCTTCAGCTTGAAGCACGCGTAGCCTGCGCGCAGGCCGGCGCGCGCATGCTCGGCGATCTCGTCGGGAGGCCCCGCGGCGAGCGTCATGTTCACGGCAAGGGAATCCTTGCGCGGCTCCGCGAGCGGGCGAACCTCCTGGCGGGCGTGCTGGTCGAGTCGGGCTATCTCCTCGGCGGCGCGCGCCTGCGGCGGGCGGCGCCCGCCCCCGCCCGTGAGCGCGGCCGCGGCGCGCTCGAGCGGCACGCCGTCGTAC
>JBKPSR010000109.1:0-15737 GCA_046735115.1 Actinomycetota bacterium | reverse complement strand
GCGCGGCGCCACGATGGCGGTGACGATCGATGCGCCGCCCTCCGCGGTTTGGCCCTGGCTCGTCCAGATGGGCTGTGACCGCGCGGGTTGGTACAGCTGGGACAGGCTCGACAACGCCGGCGAGCCGAGCGCTGAGCGAATCCGTCCGGAGTGGCAGGACGTCTCGGTCGGAGACCGCATGCTGTCCACGCCGAGCGGGGCGACTTGGTTCGAGGTGGCAGGGCTCGAGCCGGAGCGCTTCCTCGCCCTGCGCGCGCCGATCGACGTCCAGGGCGGGCGCCCGTTCGACACGAAGGGCGTGCGCCCGCGCCTGTACAACGACAGCGTCTGGTGCTTCCAGCTGAAGGAGCTCCCCGGTGACCGCACACGGATCGTCGTGAGCGGCTATGCCGCGCAGCACCCGAAAGCCCCGCTGGCTCTCGCGGACTTCCTCCTCTGGGAGCCCGCCCATTGGATCATGCAGCGGCGCCAGTTCACCAACCTGAAGCGGCGCGCGGAGCGGTTGCCGGCGCTACCGGCGGCCCTCGCGGACAGTGGAGCTCTCGCAGCCACTCGCGGCTAGCGCACGGCGAGCGAGCGCCGCGCCGCTGTGGCGACGCGTAGCGCTCGTCGGCGGCGTCGGGGCCCGCTTGAATGGAAGAATCAATCAACCGCGAATTCGCGCGACGTCTCGGAGGGCATGAGCGCCTGTGGCACGTCGACGCCGGCCACACCCAGGGCCTCGCTCGTCACGCGAGCGGCTACCGGGCGCGTGTGCGCTCGTTCCTGGCAATGGAGCTTTGAGCCCGTTGCCGTCGCGCGCTGACCCACCGCGGCCGGGGCTGTGAAACTCGATGCTGTGGACGAGGTCAGAACAGCCGGGGTCACGATGCCCGAGGAGTTCGAGCCGAGCAGGCTTGCGAGGCGCACGCTCCAGATCGTGGCGGTGCTCGTGGTGGCGGGCTTCGTGCTGCTGCTCGCCCCGGGCCTCGGCCGAGTCCGGGAGCTGCTGACCGAGGCGCAGCCGGAGTGGCTCGCGCTGGCCGTCGCCTTCGAGGCCATGTCGTGCGTGTCCTACGTGCTCATGTTCCGGCCGGTCTTCTGCAACGCCATGCCGTGGCGCACGAGCTGGGAGATCGGTCTGGCGGAGCTCGGCGCGGGCTCGATCGTGCCGGCGAGCGGGGCGGGCGGGCTGGCGCTGGGCGCCTGGATCCTGCACGAGGGCGGCATGCCGGGAGAGCAGATCGCCCGCCGCTCAGTGGCCTTCTTCCTCATCAAGAGCTCGGTCAACTTCGTCGCCGTGGCGGTGCTCGGGACGCTCATGGCCGTCGGCCTGCTCGGGCCGGACCTCTCGCTCTGGCTGACGGCCGTGCCCGCCGCGGGCGCGCTGCTCGTGATCGCGGTGGTGCTCGCGGTGCCGCGGCTCGGCGTCGGCGACGCCCCGCCCGCAGAGGCTTCCCGGCCGCGCAGGGCGGCGCGCGGGGTGCGGAAGGCACTCGTGGGCGGGACGCGGGAGGCGGTGCGGATTCTGCGCTCGCGGAACCTGCTCGTGATCGTGGGCTCGATCGGCTACTGGGCCTGGGACAACGCCGTCCTGTGGGCGACGTTCCACGCCTTCGGCTACTCGCCGCCGGTCACGATCGTGCTGATGGGCTACCTGATCGGCCAGCTCGGCGGCCTCCTGCCCCTGCCCGGCGGCCTCGGCGGAATCGACGGTGGCCTGATCGGGACGCTGATCGTGTACGGCACCCCGGCGCCCGTCACCGCGGCCGCGGTTCTCGCCTATCGCGTGATCCTCTTCTGGCTGCCCCTGCTGGTGGGCGCCGCGGCATTCATCTCGCTGCGGCGCGCGTTGAACAGCCCCGACCGCCCCGAGCTGTGCGTGGTGCCGGCCCCCACCTAGCGGCACGCTTGTAGGCACGGCGTCAGTATCTGCGGTCTCGTACTGATCGACGCGGCGGGATTCGTCGGATGCGCGGACTGCGCGGCCGACGTAGAACACGCGCCATGAAGCGTGTCGTCGTCGAACATTACGGTGGACCCGAGGTCCTGAAGGTCGTCGAGGAGGAGACTCCCCGACCCGGTGCGGGCGAGGTGCGGGTAAGGGTGCTGGCGGCCGGGGTGTCCTTCACCGACGCGCAGATTCGAGCCGGCACCTACATCGGCGGCCCGAAGCCGCCGTTCACGCCCGGCTACGAGCTCGTCGGCATCGTCGAGGAGCTCGGCGCGGGCTGCGAGAGGCTGAACGAGGGAGACCGGGTCGGCGTGCTGACCGTGTACGGCGCCGACGCCGAGCGCGTCTGCGTGCCCGAGAGGTACGCCGTCGCGGTGCCCCAGGACCTCGACCCGGCGGAGGTCGTCAGCCTGATCTTCCCGTACCTGACCGCCTACCAGATGCTGCACCGCACCGCGAGAGTGCGCTCCGGCGAGACGGTGCTCGTGCACGGCGCGGCGGGCAGGGTCGGGACCGCCGCCCTCGAGCTGGGAGCGCTGGCCGGGCTTCGCATGTTCGGGACCTGCGCGGCGCGCGACAAGGCCGCGGTCGAGCGGCTCGGGGCGGTTGCGATCGACTACCGCGACGAGGACTTTCTGGCGCGTGTGCGTGAGTTGACCGGCTGTGAAGGCGTCGACGTGGTGCTCGACGGGATCGGCGGCAAGGTGGCGCTGCGGTCCTTCCGTGCGTTGCGGAAGGGCAATTCGATCACGGGCGATCCTGGCGGGCGGCTGGTGACGATGGGTGCCTACAACACGCTTGCGCAGGGCCGCAAGAGCATGCGTGCTTGGTTCGAGTGGTGGCCGGCGATGGCGATGACATGGCTCTGGGGCACTCTCTCGTCCCGCCGGCGGGTCTCCGGCTACCGGGTTCAGATCCTGCGCATCCCGCACCATGACTGGTTCGCCGACGACTTCGAGGTGCTGCTTCAGCTGCTCCGCGAGGGCAAGATCCACCCGGTTGTCGCCGAGCGTCTGCCGCTCTCCGAGGCACGGCGCGCTCACGAGCTGCTCGAGAGCTCGGCGTCCAAGGGGAAGCTCGTGCTGGTGCCGTAAGCGCGAGGATGCTTGGCGATGCCGCCACGGTCGCGCTATCTGCCCATCGCCGAACACGGCCTGATCGGCGATCTGCACACGGTCGCGCTCGTGGGCACCGACGGGACGATCGACTGGTACTGCTGCCCGCACTTCGACTCGCCGAGCGTCTTCGCGGCGATCCTCGACGCCGACCGCGGGGGGCGCTTTCGGATCTCGCCCGACGGCGACGGCTGGAGCTCCAAGCAGCTCTACCTCCCTGACACGAACGTCCTGATCACGCGCTTCCTGACACCCGAGGGGGTGGGCGAGGTGCAGGACTTCATGCCACCGCCCCGCACGGGCCAGGCGGCGCACCGGCACCGGATGATCCGGCGGGTGGTCGCTGTACGCGGGCAGATGCGCTTTGTGGTCGATGTGACACCGCGGTTCGACTACGCGCGCGCCCGGCACGAGGTGGCGCTCACCCCGCACGGCGCACTGTTCCGCTCTCCAGGACTGGGGCTTGGCCTTTCTGCCACCTGTCCGCTCGAAATCGCGGACGACGGGGGCGTCCGCACGCGCATCGAGCTCCGGGCGGGGGAGATGGCCACCTTCGTGCTCGACCGTGTCGAGCCCGGCGAGCTGCCGGTGCGATACTCCGATGCCGACATCGCGGCCCAGTTCGACGCCACCGTGGCGTTCTGGCGGAACTGGCTGCGCCGCTCCCGCTACGGCGGACGCTGGCGCGAGATGGTGCATCGCTCCGCGCTCACGCTCAAGCTGCTCACCTACGCGCCCACCGGTGCGATCGTGGCCGCCCCCACCACCAGCCTGCCGGAGGAGCTCGGCGGCACCCGCAACTGGGACTACCGCTACACGTGGATGCGCGACGCCGCCTTCTCGCTCTACGCGCTCCTCAGACTGGGGTTCACCGAGGAGGCGGGGGCGTTCATGGAGTGGCTGGAAGGGCGCTTCCGCGAAGCGACGGACCGCGAGTCGGGCCCGCTGCAGATCATGTACGGCATAGACGGGCGCGAGGACCTGAGCGAGGAGGAGCTCGCGCACCTCGAGGGCTACATGGGCTCGGCGCCGGTGCGCATCGGAAACGGCGCGGCGACCCAGCTGCAGCTCGACATCTACGGCGAGCTGATGGACTCCGTCTACCTCTGCAACAAGTACGGGCGGCCCATCTACCACGACGGCTGGATGGAGCTCACCCGCAACCTCGAGTGGCTGATGGACCACTGGGACCAGCCCGACGAGGGCATCTGGGAGACGCGCGGCGGCCGCAAGGACTACACGTACTCGCGGCTGATGAGCTGGGTGGCGGTCGAGCGCGCGGTGCGGATCGCGCGGCAGCGCGGCCTGCCGGCCGACCTTCCCCGCTGGACGGCGGTCCGCGACAGCATCTACAACCAGATCATGGAGCGCGGCTGGCATCCCGCGCGCCGCGCGTTCGTCCAGCACTACGACAGCGACGTGCTCGACGCGTCCCTGCTGCTGATGCCCCTCTGCAAGTTCATCGCGCCCACGGATCCGCGCTGGATCGCCACGCTCGATGCCATCAGCGCCGAACTGGTCTCCGACAGCCTGGTCTACCGCTACAACGTGGAAGCATCGCCCGATGGGCTGGCGGGCGAAGAGGCGACCTTCTCACTGTGCTCCTTCTGGTGGGTCGAGGCGCTGGCCCGGGCGGGGAGGCTGGACGAGGCGCGGCTCGCCTTCGAGAAGATGCTCACCTACGCCAACCACGTCGGGCTGTACTCGGAGGAGATCGGGCCGACGGGCGAGCAGCTCGGCAACTTCCCCCAGGCCTTCACGCACTTGGCGCTGATCAGCGCCGCCTACAACCTAGACCGTCAGCTCGGGTGAGCGTCGGCGTCGTTCTCGCCACGACCGAACCCGTGCTTCGCAACCGCCTTGGTGGCGAGCCAGGCGAACAGCGCCACAGCCACCGCCGAGGGGATAGTCGTGGTGTTCGTTCCTCCCCCGCTGGTGCTGACGATGTCAGGTCCGAACAGCGCGTCGAACAGGACCGCGAGCCACATGACGACAATCGCGAGGCCTGCCCACATGTTCCGCAGGAGCAGATCGGCGGGCAGACGCCGAGGCTTCAAGATGGTTGGCGACGGCTGGGAGCTGGTCGACATCGCAGGGCTCCTTCCTTTAATGGCAGGCTGCCAGCCCAGCCGGCGCGGCGCATCCGTGGTCAATGCGGATCGGGCTGCTCGGAACTACCCATGCTGCCGCTTGCGTCGCGGCAGTAGTGTGATCCGACCTCGTCGGGAGCCGGGCGATACGCGGCGGTAGCCTCCGAGGCATGTGGCCACCGGGTGCGCTCGAGTTCCTGCGCGAGCTCGAGGCCAACAACGACCGGGACTGGTTCAAGGCGAACCGCGGCCGCTACGACAGCGAGCTGCTGGAGCCGGCCCGCGAGCTCGCGGTGCAGCTCGCGCACCTTGGCGAGCCGCATCTGTTCCGGCCGTACAACGACACGCGCTTCCACATGCGCCCGCCGATCAAGGAGCAGCTCGGGCTGGCGATCGGCTACGGCGGCGCGGGCGGCTACTACGTGGAGCTGTCGCTGGACGGACTGCTCGTCGCCGCCGGCCTGCACGCGCCGGCGTCCGACCAGCTCGAGCGCTACCGCGCGGCGATTGCGGACGGCCGCCGCGCCGCCGCCTTCGAGCGCGCGCTTTCGGTGGCGGAGGAGGCCGGCCTGGAGCCCGCGCCGCCGCAGCTGAAGCGCGCGCCGCGCGGCTACCCGATCGACCATCCGCGCATCGAACGGCTGCGCATGAAGGAAATCACGGTGTACCGCCGCCACCCGCTCGAGCCGTGGCTGCACACGCCCGAGGCCCGGCGCCGGATTCGTACGGAGCTCGACAGCGCCCGCCCGCTGGTGGCGTGGCTGGCGAAGCACGTCGGTCCCTCCCAGCTGCCGCGCGGCTAGCGCTCGGTGGTTCCGAGCACGCGAGCGGTCGCGTCGGCCGAGCCGATCACCGGCACGACCTCGAACTCGACGAGGTCGCTCCAGCGTGCGGTCCACTCGTCCAGCAGCCGCGCGTCGTCCGTCTCCATCAGCTGGAAGCAGCGACCGAGACTCTCGTCGATCCAGCTGTCCACATACCGCAGGCCATCCGGCAGGAGCCGGCCCCGCTCGGCGGCCCGCTCGTAGACCGGCGCGGCGCCTTGCGTGAACCTCTCGACGACCATGTAGAGCAAGCCGTCGATGGTAGAGCGCGTTCAGCGGGCGGCCCGCTCCTCGGCTTCATCTTGACTTCAGCCGCGCTCGGCACATTGGCGCAATGCGCCCAGGTCTCGCCGCGATGTTGGTGTCGCTGGTGGCTCTCGCCGGCTGTGGTGGGGCGGGCGTCGCGCAGAACGTCAGCGTCGTGCCCAACCCGCTGAGCATCGGCCAGAAGCACGGCATTCACCGGATCCGCCACGTCGTCGTGATCATGCAGGAGAACCGGTCCTTCGACTCCTACTTCGGCACCTTCCCCGGCGCGGACGGCCTCCCGGCCCGGGACGGGCGCTTCACGGTGTGCGCGAACGATCCGCGCACCGGGACCTGCGCCTATCCCTACCACGACCCCAGGCAGGTCAACGGCGGCGCGCAGCACAATGCAGACTCGGCGAAGGCCGACATCGACGGTGGGCGAATGGACGGCTTCGTCGCGTCCGCGGAGAGACCCGGCGGCCGCGCGTGTGGCCTGACTGCGCCGGTGTGCGAATCGTCGGCGCCACCGGACGTCATGGGCTATCACGACGCCCGCGAGATCCCCAACTACTGGCGCTGGGCGCACGATTTCACCCTCCAGGACCACATGTTCGAGCCGACCGCCTCGTGGAGCTTGCCGGCGCACCTCTTCATGGTCTCTGGCTGGTCGGCTCATTGCACGCGCGCGGGCGACCCCTCGAGCTGCGTCAACGACGACGAGCTCGGCGGCTTCAAGACCGCCCAGATCACCGGCGGGGGTGGCCCCGACGGACCCCGGGCCATGACGGCGCTGCAACCGGTGACGCGCTGCCTAGTGCGGCACGGGATACGCCGCATGGCATACGGCCTGGATCTACGCCAGCCCCACATCAGCGACGCTCTCGCGCTGTGTCGTCACCTCGCGCCGCCGGGGGCGAGGGCTCGGCTGAACGAGTACGGGAACTATGCGTGGACCGATCTCACCTGGCTCCTCCATCGGAAGGACGTGAGCTGGGGCTACTACATCCATAAGGGGCAGCCGCCGGAGCCGCCGTGGTCCGACACTCCCGAGATCTGGAACCCGCTGCCGTCGTTCACCACTGTGCGCCACGACGGCCAGGTGGGGAACGTGAAGGACGTCTCGGCCTTCCTGTCGGCGGCGCACGACGGCAAGCTCCCCGCCGTGTCGTGGGTCGTGCCGGACGAGCTCCACTCGGAGCACGCGCCGGCGACACCGGCGGCCGGCCAGCGCTACGTGACGCGCCTCATCGACACGGTCATGCACGGCCCGGACTGGAACAGCACCGCGATCTTCCTCGACTGGGACGACTGGGGCGGCTTCTACGACCACGTGACGCCGCCGACGGTCGACCAGAACGGCTACGGGATTCGCGTTCCCTCGCTGGTCATCAGCCCGTACGCCAAGCGCGGGTACATCGACCACCAGACGCTCTCGTTCGACGCGATCAACAAGTTCATCGAGGACGACTTCCTTGGCGGCCAGCGCATCGACCCGCGCACCGACGGCCGCCCCGACCCACGCCCGGACGTCCGTGAGAACGCGCCGATCCTCGGCAACCTCGTGCGCGACTTCGACTTCGGTCAGCCGCCGCGCGCGCCCGATCCGCTGCCGCTGGACCCGGCGCCGGGGCCGGCGTCGCAGCCGGGCGGCTAGGCCGCGGCCTCGAGGTTCGCCTCGTTGGCGCCGTCGATCATCGCGCCGGCGACGATCTCGAACGCGGCGCCCCAGGCCCGCTCGTACTCGGGTCGCCAGGCGTCGGCGGCGACCGCGGCCATCGACGCGATCAGCACCTCACCGACGACGGGGTAGTGCTCCGGCTCCGCCCCGTAGGCCACGTGCCGAGCGCCGAGCTCGCGAAGCTTCGGGACGATCGTGTCGAGGTTGCGCAGCGACTTGCGAAGCAGGACGAGCGTGCCGAGCAGTATCGTCTTCTGCCGCTGCAGGTTGGTGCCCGCGAACAGCGGCTTGACGGCCGGCGCCGCCTCGAACAGCCGCGCGTAGAACTCGTCCATCAGCTCGTCGCCGCGCGGCGCTATGAGGTCGAAGCTCGTCTCGAGTGCTTCCAGATCGATGGTCATGTCTGGAGCATCGCCACGATGGCGCATGCCCGGTAGGTGGGCTGGCCGCAGGGATCGCGTCGGTTGACCGCCTCCCTCGCGACGGTTCTCCGCCCAGAGACGGCGCCCGGCTATTCGTCGGCGGCCGCCTCGACGCGGCCGCTGCGGATCGCCTCGACCAGCGCGCGGTGGTCGCGCTCGTTCGTGTCCGCGTATGCCTCGCCGAAGCGGGCCAGAGCGTCGTCGAACGAATCGCTCTGGCCGAGATACGCCGCGATCGCCACCCGATCGCCGGTGCGAGCGTGCGCCCGCGCCAGCGTGCTGCCGCACAGACGCCCGTAGCGCTCGAAGCCGTCCGCGTCGAAGCTCTCGACGGCGACGGAGTACTTCCAATCCCAGAGCTGGCGCACGTAGAAGTCGCGCTCGTGCCCGTCGACATTCGTGCGGATCCAGCCGAGCAGGACGTCGCCGGCGGCCTGCATCAGCCGCTGGCCCTCCACCACCCGGCGGCCCTGGTGCGCGTAGCGGCCCCGGCCGAGATGCGGCGCGAGCACCGACGCCTGCGCCTCCTTGACCTGCAGGAACAGCGGATCCTCGTCGTCGCGGCCCAGCATCAGGACGACCCACGCCCGTGTGCCGACGCTCCCGACGCCGACCACCTTCCGCGCCACGTCGACGGGCCGGTAGCTCTCGACCACGCGGCGCAGGTCCGGGCGTAGGGTGTCGGCGTAGTCGCGCACGATCGATACCATGGCGGCGCTCAGCGCCGACGCCTTCGCCTCCGGCAACAGCTCGCCCACCGGCACCATGAGCGGCGGGTCGCTGATCAGGCGGAGCTCGCCGTTGACCCGGTGCGTCAGCTTGTCGAGGGCGCGCAGCCTGTCCTTTCGATGGGCGCTCTCCATGTCGCGCTTCAATTTGCGCGCCGCCTTCTCGCTCAGCCACGTGCGTGCGCGCGTGAGGATGTCGTCGGCATCGAGGCGCTCGTACCAGAGGTCGAGGTTGCGCATGTCCGCGAAGTCGCGCATCGCCTCCCGGTAACCGCGGCCGACGGCCGCCACCGCGCGACGGCGCTCGCGGGCGCCCAGTCCCGCGTCCCGGGCGGCCACCGCGAGGCTCGCGCCCAGGCGCTTGACGTCCCACTCCCAGGGGCCGGGGAGCGTCTCGTCGAAGTCGTTCAGGTCGAAGACCAGCTCTCGGTCGGGCGCCGCGAAGCCGCCGAAGTTCGAGAGGTGCGCGTCGCCGCAGAGCTGAGCGCTCAGTCCGGAGCGCGGCGTACCGGCCAGGTCGGCCGCCATGATCGCTGCGTTCCCGCGGAAGAACGCGAACGAGGAGGCGGCCATCCGCTTGTAGCGATACGGCAGCAGCTCGGGCACCCGCGTCGCTCCCTGCTGCTCCAGCACGCCGACCGGATCGGCGCGGTCCGGTGACGCCCGCCAGTCGCCGTGAGCCTTACGCGGCGCAGCGGCGCGCGCGCTCTTGCCGCGCGTCCGGCGCTCCTCGACCGTGGCTCCGTTATCAGCCACGAGCGCATCATCTCACCCTCGCGTTTTCGCTTCACGCAGGGCGAAGCGTCAAAAAAGGTGCGTCGGGAAGTGCAGTCCGTACCCCCGATGAAGGAGATACGGAAGCGCGCTCGACTCCGCGCGACGTGCCGTCGACGCCGTGGGCAACCTCAGGTCCGCCGGCGCATCCTAGGGCCGCGCGGCCAAGCAGGCCGGGAAGTCGGCCACCAGCCGCGCAAGAGCAGCAAAGAAGTAGACAGGCCCGCCAGAGCCCGCCGGCAGGAGGCCGGCGGGTGAAATGTGCTGAGCGTTACGAGATCGCCTTGCCGACGTCCTCGGCCTTCTGCCGGGCGGCGCGTACCTCGTCGGTGAAGTCCGCGATCTGCTTGCCGGTCTTCCCTATCTGCTTGCCGGTCTTCTTCACCTGCTTGGCGACGCCGTCAAGGCCGCGTCCCGTGCCGGGGACCGGCATCCCGAGCACCTTCCGTGGCTTCCTGTTCAGGCGTGTGCCGAGGACGACGCCCCCGGCCAGGCCGGCCGCGGCAGTCACGACGCCCGTGACGATGGCCACCTTCGACGACCCGTTCGAGCCCGAGCCATCGGTGCTCGACGACGCCGATGCGGCGCGGCGAGTCGATGCGCTCGCGCTCTTCGGCTTGCTGCCCGCTGAGCTGCGGCTCTTGCTGCCGGAGCCGTTCGCACTCCGAGTGGCTTGCTTCCGGTTGCTTGACGAACGCGTACTCGCCTGGGCCATTGCCCCTCCTTAGGTCGAATGCCCCGGTCTCAGCTTGATACCCCGCCATGAACCCTGCAAACGCCAGGAATACGGCGTGAACGTGGTCGCGCCAAGCTGGGAGCGCACCGTCCACTGCATCGGCGACCTCCACGCGGGCGCGATCACCGCTGTACGGATGGCCGCCCTGACGTGCGACCTCGCCCGGCTCCCCGCGCCCGCGCTTCACCTCCAGATCGGGGATGCGACGGAGCACGCGACGCCGGCGCAGGACCGGCTCGCGCGCCGCTTCCTGGACGGCCTGCCCGCGCCCTGGGTGACCGTGCTCGGGAACCACGACATCTGGCGGGGCGAACGCAGTCCCGCGGAGTGGGCGCGGGCCTACGACCAAGAGTCCCGCAACTTCAGCGTCGACCTTGACTTCGTTCGTCTGATCGCCATCGGGCCGGACCGGAGCGGGGCGGGACGCGAGGCCGGGCGCCTGTCCTCCGCGACTCTTCGCTTTTTGGAGGGGGAATTGTCGAACGGGCCCGAGCAGTGCTGGATCGCGTGCCACTGGCCGCTCTTCCACACGGTCATGGGCGACCCGCGCCTTCACTTCACCTCCGCGATGCCCGCCTTCCACGCCAAGCCCGACGACCGCATCCGCGAGCTGCTCGCCCGGCACCGGAACGCGCGCGTGTGGCTATCGGGGCACACGCATTCGCCGCTGAGCGCTCCTGGCTTCATCAAGCGCGTACGGCTCGGACGCCGGCACGCGATCGTCGCCGTCAACACCTCGGCACTGGTCGGGCTCGGGAAGCGCCGCAACCCGCGAGCCCCGCTCTGCTCGCTCTACCTGACACGCCGCCGCGATCACCTCGAGATACGCGCCCGCGACCACCGAGCCGGGTCCTGGCGGAACATCCGCGGCCGCCGGGTGGTGACGCTCCCAACATAAAGGGACTGTCCCCTCTAGTTTCGGCGCGGCGGTGCCGGACAAGAAGTGCGCAACCATCGAGGAGGCCCGGCATGACTTTCGGAGACGACGAGAAGCGCGCTGACGAGGAGACGATTCCGGACACTCCGCTTCACGCCTACGGCGACGGCCGCGAGGAGGACGTCGAGGGCGACGTCGAGAAGCTGAAGTCGAGCGACCCCGAGACGTCGCAGCGCGAGGAGGTCTCAGAGGGCGACGAGTCGACCGACTTCCCGGGACCCCCGAAGCACTAGCCGGCTCTAGCGCTGGATCCCCGAGCGGGCGGTTCGCCGCAGCCTGCGGGCGCGGTCGGTCCCGCGCCTGCCCGCCCACGGGTGCGGGCCCTTGGCCCACGGGTGCCACCCCAGCGTGCCGTATTGCTCGCGCACGAACGCCTTCAGCTCGCCGCGGTGCTCCCCGCAGGCGTATCGGGTAGGCCCATAGATACCGAGGCCGTGCCAGCAGAGCCAGCGCTCGGGCTCGGCGTCGACGTACTCGCCGTGGCGCAGGTCGAGCAGCTGGCGCTCGAGCGCCGCCTGGGTCTCCGGACCGGGTCGGCGCCCGCAGATCTCGCAACGGAAGACCACGGCAATCGGCATGCCCCGAGGCTAACGGCGCATCCGGCCGCTACGCATGAGACGCGGCGAGCTCCCAGTGGACGCTCGTCAGGTCGTCCGGCGGGTCGCCCACGAGCAGCCAGGTCCCGTCGCCGCGCCGGGTCAGCGCGCCGCTCGAGTAGATGTGCTGGAGCGCCGTCGTGACCGAGGCCCGCCGGCAGCCGACGAGCTGGCCGAGCAGGGCGTGCGAGAGCCGCAGGCGCAGCACGATGCCGGCCGGGGTGACGCGTCCCCAGCGCTCGGCCAGATGCCAGAACAGCACCAGGAGGCGCGTCTCCACGGGCGAGAGCTGAAGCAGCGCCTCGTGTATCGACATGCGGTGCGTGCGCCGCACGGCGCGCTCGAGGAGGGCGGTCAAGGCCTGGGGCCAGCGGGCCAGCGAGCGGCCGAAGTCCTCGTCGAGGATCGCGAGCCGGACCGGCATGAGCACGTTCCACCCGACCCGGTACCGGACCAGCCCGTCCTCCCTGTGGGCCACCCACGGCTGCACGACGTCGCCCTCACCCAGCAGCTCGGTCGCGGTCCGGCCGGCGAGCGTCATGTCGCGGGCGAGCAGCCCTTCGAGGATGAGGTAGCCGAGCCGGCCGCGTGCGTCCTCCCTCCTCGGCACTTCCCAGTGGCCGGCAGGAAGCTCGATCACGCCTGCGACGAGCTCCATGCGCGCCCGTGAGACCTCGGACGCCGGGATCCGCAGGCCGAGTTCAGGGTCAAGCTCGAGAACTCGTGCAGTTCCGTTGGGTGCAGGCAACGCAGCCTCCCTCGTGTGCGCCTCCGACGCTAGAACCGGGGGGGTTGGAAATCAACGTTGGATTCCAACTCCCCCTCTTTTGCGGGGCAATGGGGAGGACTAGCTTCGGGCGTTCACGCTCCGGCAGAGAGGGACGCGATGTGCCTGGCCATCCCCGGCCAGATAGTTGAGATCGCGGATGAGGCGAACCGGCTCGCGAAGGTGGACGTCGCAGGGGTACGCCGAACGATCAACATCGGCCTTCTGGACGACGACGGCGCAGGGGTCGGCGCCGGCGACTGGGTCCTGATCCACGTCGGCTTCGCGATCTCCCAGGTCGACGAGCAGGAGGCGATCGCCACCCGCCGGCAGCTCGAGCGAATGGGCGAGAACTACGAGGCGGAGCTCGAGGAGCTGAAGGCGAGCGTCATCGAGTGAACGCGAACGCCTGCGGCGACCACTGCATCACCTGCTCGGACGAGGGCATCCCGATGCTGGTCGAGCGGATCGACGACGCGCGCGGGCTCGCCCTCTGCGCCGCCGAGGACGGCTCGAAGAGCACCGTCGAGGTCGCGCTCGTGGACGTCCAGCCGGGCGACCGCGTGCTGGTGCACGCGGGTGTCGCGCTGACGGAGCTGACCGCATGAGGTACGTCGACGAGTTCCGCGACCCCGAGCTGGGGCGCGTGCTCGCGGCGGAGATCCTCGCGGCGGTCGAGCCCGGCCGCCACTACAAGTTCATGGAGGTCTGCGGCGGCCACACGCACTCGATCTACAAGTACGGCGTGGACGACCTGCTGCCGGCGAACGTCGAGCTCGTCCACGGGCCGGGCTGCCCCGTGTGCGTCATTCCGATGGGGCGCGTGGACGACGGGATCGCGATCGCGCGCGAGCCCGGCGTCATCTTCGCCTGCTTCGGCGACATGATGCGCGTGCCGGGCTCGGAGGGGAGCCTGCTCGAGGCGAAGGCCGAGGGCGCCGACATCCGGATGGTCTACTCGCCGCTCGACGCGCTGCGGATCGCGAAGCAGAACCCGGACCGCGAGGTCGTGTTCTTTGCCATCGGGTTCGAGACGACCGCGCCCTCGACGGCGCTGACCCTGAAGCGCGCGAAGGCCGAAGGCGTCCGGAACTTCTCCTGCATGTGCAGCCACGTCACGATCGTGCCCCCGCTGCGCGCGCTGCTCGACTCGCCCGACCTGCGCCTCGACGGCTTCGTCGGGCCCGGCCACGTCTCGACCGTCGTGGGGGCTCGCCCGTTCGAGTTCATCCCGGCGGACTACGGCAAACCGATCGTGGTTGCGGGGTTCGAGCCGCTCGACATCCTCCAGGCGATCCGGATGATCCTCGCGCAGCTCGTCGAGGGCCGCTGCGAGGTCGAGAACCAGTACTCGCGCGTGGTGCCCTACGAGGGCAACCGGCGCGCGCTCGAGGTGATGGCCGAGGTGTTCGAGCTGCGGCCGCACTTCGAATGGCGCGGGCTCGGCTTCATCTCGCAGAGCGGCCTCAGGCTCTCCGAGGCGTACGCGGACCTCGACGCGGAGCTCCGCTTCAGCGTGCCGGGCGTGCGCGTGGCCGATCCGAAGGCCTGCCAGTGCGGCGAGGTGCTGAAGGGCGTCATCAAGCCCTGGGAGTGCAAGGTGTTCGGCACGGCCTGTACGCCGGAGCGGCCGATCGGCACCTGCATGGTCTCGTCCGAGGGCGCCTGCGCCGCCTACTACAACTTCGGCCGCTTCGCACGCGAGCGGGAGGTCGTGTGATGCAGGTGTCGGAGCGCGAGCAGCGCATTCTCGGCATCATCGAGACCGCCCGCTCGAAGCGCGGCAAGTTCCGCGACGAGCGTGTGAACATGGCGCACGGCGCGGGCGGCAAGGCCACCCAGAGCATGATCGAGGGCCTGTTCCTGCCGGCGTTCGGCTCCGAGGCGCTCGCGGCGATGGGCGACGCCGGCTCCGTGAGCGTGGACGGCGCCGAGCTGGCTCTCACGACCGACTCGTTCGTGGTGAAGCCGCTCCGCTTCCCGGGCGGCTCGATCGGCGAGCTCGCGGTGTACGGGACGGTCAACGACCTCGCGGTGTCCGGCGCGCGGCCCGTGGCGCTCAGCGTGTCGCTCATCCTGGAGGAGGGCCTCGGCGCGGACGACCTGAGGGCGGAGGTGGAGGCGATCGCGCGCGCGGCGGGAGCGGCCGGGGTGCAGATCGTCGCGGGCGACACCAAGGTGGTGGAGCGCGGCGCGGCCGACCAGATGTACATCTGCACCACCGGCGTCGGGCAGCGCGATCCGCGCGCCCGCATGGCCCCCGACGCGATTCGCCCGGGAGACCGCGTCCTCCTCTCGGGCACGATCGGCGAGCACGGCACCGCGATCATGCTGGCGCGCGGCGAGTTCGACCTGGACGCCGACGTCGAGTCCGACACGCGCTCGCTGTGGCCGGTCGTGGACGCCCTGCTCGAGGAGGCCGGCCCTTCGCTCCGCTGCATGCGCGACGCCACGCGCGGCGGCGTGGCGTCGGTGCTGAACGAGCTGGCGCGCACGTCACAGGTGGCGATGCTGGTCGGGGAGGCGGCCGTGCCGGTCGACCCGGCCGTGGCCGGCGCGTCCGAGATCTTGGGAATCGACCCGATGTACGTCGCGAACGAGGGCAAGCTCGTCGCCTTCGTCGCGCCGGAGAGAGCTGACGTGGCTCTCGCCGCACTGCGCTCGGTCCCCGGCTGCGAGCGCGCGGCTGAGATCGGAGAGGTGCGCACCGAGCCTCCCGGGATGGTCCTGGTGGAGACGAGCTTTGGCGGCAAGCGGGTGATGGATCAGCTGGTGGGGGATCCGCTGCCCCGGATCTGTTAGCGAGGAAGGAGCGCCGATGGCGGCTACCGACGTGTTCGCGGAGCACAAGAAGACAGAGGAGGTGACCGCGCACGTTCTGTGGATGAC
>JBKPSR010000108.1:0-9821 GCA_046735115.1 Actinomycetota bacterium | reverse complement strand
GCGAAGGCCGAGTGGGGCATGACGCGGTCGGCTTCCAGCACGGCTCGGGCGAAGCCGAACAAGGACCGCGCCGGGCCCGCCACCTCGCGGGCGAGATCGACCAAAGCCAAGGCCGAGTCGCCCAAGCCACCGCCCCTCTCGAACGAGTCCCGGCGTGCTCCAACCCGGCGTGCTCCAACCAGACATTGGCCCACGCTCACGGAGCCACGTACGGCTCGGCCGAAGCCCGATGCCGCCTCGGGCGACCAACCCCACGCGGCGCTCGCCGGTACCCACCGCATCCCGGCAGGCCCGCGCCGCGGCACCGCACGACTGCACAGCCTCCGGGACGGCACCGCCGGCGTCTGGGCATCAGCGCGTGGCAGCATCCCCCGTGTCCGCGGCGTCTGGGGCGGCACCACCCGCGCCTGGGCAAGTGCGCGCGGCGGCATTGCGCGCGTCCGCGACGTCCTGCCCGTTGCCCGTGGCGTCCCGGCCGGCGCCCGCGGGGTTTGGGCCGGGGCTTTGGCCGGCAGCGGCGGCGTCTTGCCCGGCGCCTGGAGGGCCTTAGCCGGGGCCCCCGGCATCCTGGCCGGCGCGTTGCTGGTGTGCGTCCTGGCGGGCGTGATCATCGGGCGCGCTGACGGGGGCGAAGCGCGGGCACAGAAGATCACCAGCTCGGCCCTGACGCTTTGGGCCGCGCCTGGCTGGGAACAAGCAAAGGTGCCAAGACAGTTGGCGAGCGTGCTGACCGAGCCGGTCGCGGCAGCGCCGGCCAAGACGAATGGCTTCGGACTCACCACCGGCCGCGTGGCCGACGCGGCCACAGTCGAGCGTCTCCTGGGCACGCCAAGGAGCAGGCCGATCGGAACTCGCCTCGGTCGTCTGGAGGCTTGGCGCTTTAGCGGCTTGCGACCCCGGCCGAATCTCATCGCGAAGTCCTACCTGGTGCCGACCACAGGTGGCCCGGTGCTCGTGGTCTGCAGCGCTCCGCGCCAGGACGCCAGCGACCGGCTGTCCGAGTGCGAAGGCATCGCATCGACGATTGCGCTTCGCGGAGAGCGCCCGGTCGCGCTCTCCACCATGAACGCGCGCCAGGAACGACTCGGGCTAGTGATGTCCAGCCTTCGTCATCACCGGCTCGCTGCGAGGAGGCGGCTAGCTCGCGCTCAACTGTCCTGGGTTCAGGCCAGCGCCGCACGCGAGGCGGAGCGCAGCTATCTGCGCGCCGCACGTGGCCTCGAACGAAGCAGCCTCCCAGGGATTGCGCCGCCCGACGAGGTGGTCCGATCGCTGCGAGCGGCAGCCGACGCCTATGGAAGGCTAGCCCGGGCCGCCGCAAGGGGGGATAGCGCTCGGTATCGAGCGGCGACTGGGGCGGTGATCGAGAGCGAGGCGGCCGTTCGGCGACTTACGGTCCGGTCGATGGCCGGATAAAGCGGTTCCGCCGGAGTCCCTTCGACCGACCCCTTCCCTCCCGCCCAGCGGGCGGACGAACAGCCGGTTCGGTTCACGCGGCATCGGCCGTGAGGGAGGCTAGAGCGCCCACGCCAGCCCGTCCAACCGTTACACGGCGGCTATGCCGTCTCCGGTTTTGCCTCGGGTAGGTCGCACCTCGTGGAGGACGCCGCCCTTCAGATTCCGGCGAGCCGGTGTTATCTTTTTCCGCGCTTCCGTGACAGGGCCTGGCGAGGCGCTGGAGTGCGGGGGCAACGTACAGCTCATAGGGACGATTCGCGGTGCCACGTCGCCGTGGACGGACTTCGCTGAAGCACACGCATGCGAGGTTCATCGAGTTGTATTTGCACTGTCCGAACTGTCGCCTCACCGTCTATAACCCGCCGACGGTGCTAGCGCCTGAGCGCTGCCCGCGCTGCGGCGTCCGCTTCCAGACTCAACCGCAACGACTCTTCCTGCGGCACCGAGAAAAACTCCGAGCCGTGGAGATTGCGAGCGATGACGGCCGGGCCGCGACCGGCTCGTCCGGTTTGAGCACAGGCTCGGCGGGGTAGCGAGGGCCGTCTCATGGCGCTTCCGACCGACAAGCGGGTGATGCACTTACGGCGGCTCGCGCAGCATCTTGAAACGAGCCCCCCGTCGGCGGAGCGGGATGAGCTGCTGCAGCGGACGCGCCTGCGCGTGGTGGAAATCGAGGCATCGGACTTCGATCCGCCGTCCTCGCTGCCGGCGCTTGCCAACGAGCCAATCCGACGCCGGTAGCCCGGGACAAGAGCGGCGCCGGACGCATGTGCTTGGGCGACCGGCGCGAATCGCACGCTACACCTTCGACGGCTTGATACGTCAGTGATGCGAGTAGCGAGGTCAGCGCCGGGTACCGCAGCGGAGATGGACCTCAGGACTCCACTCCGATGGCTCGGCAGGCGCGATGACAGCGAGAAGGCCGCCGATCAGGACAACGCGCTGATCGACACGCCGGAGCACTCGGATGTCGTCGAGGACGACGACGCGCTGGCCGACGAGGGAGGACCGCGACCCACAGGGCGCTTCCGGCGCCTTCAGCGGAGACAGTCGATAGAGGAATAGCCGTCACGGCGCCCCCGCCACGATCCGAGTGACCAAGTCCCCATAACGGTGCCGCCGTGGGCTATCTCCTGCTCGCGGACTCGCACCCTTTCGTATGTCGGACGTGGGATGACCTAGCCGCGAAGCTCGTCCGGGCGCGGTGGGAGGGTGATCACAGGCGAGGCGCTGCGCGCACGGATATGTGGACTGGCCGCGGTTGCCCTCAGAGCAAGCGAACCTCGTGGAGCAAGCCACTCGGCTCGTAGTCGGGTAAGACGACGGGCAGGCGAACATGATGTCGGCGTAGCGGTTACGCGCCGACTGTGCCAATACCGAGCGCTCCCAGCGCTGCGGGCCCTCAGCTCGAGGAGCTGGACGCTTTGCCGCCTTTGCGGCCGGCGGCCTTCTTCTGGGCGGTGTTGCCGCCGCTGCCCCGGCCGCTGCTCTTCTTGCTCTGGCTGCTGCCGCTGCTCTTGCCGCCCTACTCGACGAGCCGGGCGAGTTCGAGATCGCGGCGGCCCGCGACTTGCTAAGACGACACCGTGGTCGAGCTCT
The DNA here is from genome assembly GCA_046735115.1 of Actinomycetota bacterium. Lineage (GTDB taxonomy): Bacteria > Actinomycetota > Thermoleophilia > Solirubrobacterales > Thermoleophilaceae > JACVRW01. Next base: position 6,764 of record JBKPSR010000108.1, on the reverse strand, counting down.
TCGACAGAGACGACATCGAAAGTCAGCTCGCTGAACTGAGTGTGGAAGTGCTTGTTGAAAGAACAGCGCCGTCCCTTCCGTAGTAGAGGGAATCCTCAGGCCAGTCCCAGCGCGACAGATCCCAGATCGCTTCTGGGTGGGTGATCGTCCGCACCAAGTCGACGTCGCCGCGGCCCAACGCGTTTGAACGCGCCAGGTGGCGAATGTGATCAGCCGCTGTCGCAGTCGCGAGCGCCTTGGCAAGGTCAGGCTCGCCTTTGTGAACCAAGTAGTGATCCGCGTCGCGAGCGCCGGGAAGCGCATCGCGAGACGATCCTCGAGGGGTCGGCGCCGCCTGCCATGCAGCGCTAACCGCGTGGAGGCGTTCCGCTGAGTTCTGGTCACCGGAATTGAGCATACGAACGCGTACGCGCCCCGCTCAACCCCGCGTCCGCCAGCGAATCGCTCATGGCACCGGTCTCCGTGATCGCTAATCGGGCATTGCGCAAGCCCGGCCCCTGGTGCTCCCTACGCCGGTCGCTGAGGCCGTGCCTATGCAGAGCGCTGCCCGGGGTCGCGGGCCTGGTGCTGCTGAGTTTCGTCCAACGCGGGAGCGAGTGCCGTCTTGCCGGAGACGCCTCCTTCCACGCGCGGAAGCGACAGTCCTGCCGCCGATCTCCGAGAGCGCAGCTCGCAATGGGATTCCGACCCTGTGGGACCGCTGGGCGCGCGAGTCGGTGGCCCGGTGCGGTCAGTCGCCGCGGTCGCTTCTGATGCAGAGTGCCGCCAGGTCGAGGCCGTAGATCGGATGCTCGAACTGGCAGCCCACGCGCGCCGAGAAGAGATGTTTCACGGTACCGTTTGCGAACGCGGCGATGGGCGCGGGTCCGGCGGCGAGGTCGCGGTCGAGCCGGGCGTAGGCCCGCAGCCTTCGCTTGCCGGTCAGACGCGCCGCGGCCGCCATGCGTGCCTCGAGGGCGAACCCGATCGAGACCACCGGAGGTCGAAGCTCGCTGCCACGAGCGAAGAGGACATTGATGAAGTCGAATGGGTCGGCGTAGTCGACGATATAGCCGATCGTGATCAGGTCGTAGTTCGCGTTCGGATCGCCGGGCAAAGTGAGCAGGACCGGAGTAGGGAACTGCCGAACGTCGAGTTCGATGCCGATCGCAGCCAGGTTCTGCTTGAGGGTCTCGGCGTTTCGGGCGCAATTCGGATTGGTGCAGGTGTAGAGGGTCGCCTCCCTCCGACGACGGCCGGCCAGCCGTCTCGCCGCCCGGAGGTCGGGACCGCCTAGCGGGTAGATCGCCGCGTCCTCGAACCCCGGGATCCCGGGCGGGATGTACTGATCGGTGGGTCGGGCCGTGGCCGGCAGGCCGGGAGTGGCAGCCAGCGCGCGGCGGTCGATTGCGAAGTTGACCGCCCGCCGCATCCGTGCGTCGGCAAACACAGGCCGGCGGGTGTTGAACAGCAGGTAGAAGACGCTCAGGCCCCGAGTCGTGAAGTACTGCTGACGGCCCGCCCGTGCCGCCGCGCTTTGCGGGCCGTAACGCCTCTCGAGACGCGCGTTTAGGTCGGCGGGCAGAGCCGTGCGGGCGTCGCCGGCGTCGCTGAAATAGTCCATCGCGCCGCTCTCGACCATCTTCGCCGCCCGCTCCGGCGAGACGCCGATCGTGTACCGGATCTCGCGCAGCCGCTGGGCACGGAAGCCCGCGTATCCGGGGTTGCGACGCAGCACCAGGCTCTTGTTCGGCTCGTGCGACGCCACGTAGTAGGGACCTGCCGACGGAACGGCATCCACGCCTTCGGGGTCGATCGGCGTGTCGGGCGGCACGGCGCAGAAATAGGGCATCGCCAGCCGGGCGGGGAGGCTCGGCGCAGGCTCGGTCAGCTCGACGACTAGGGTGTTGCCGCTGGCTCTGACGTCCGCGACGTCCCCCAAGAGGGCGCCGACCGACTGCATCTTCGGATGCCGAACCCGGTCGATGGCGCGCTTGAAGGCCGCGGCCGTGACGGGCTCGCGCGACGGTGGCGAGAAGCGGAACCCCGACCGCAGCGTAAACGTGTAGGTGCGGCCGTCGCGCGAGACCTTCGGCGGGGCGCGGGCGACCTCAGGGCGCAGCTTCGCGCCGTCCGGCGCCTGTCTGTCGGGGTAGTTGAGCAGGAGGGCGCAGGTCGCGTACTTGCGCACCGGCTCGAAGGGGCTGAGCGCGGGGTCGGTGGGCCCGGGGTCGGCCGGGACGGCCACGCTGAGAACATCTTGCCGCGGGGTTTCCGTCGGGGCCGCGGGCGCGGTGGGGGCAGCTTGGACGCTGACCCAGACCGAGCCCGCAGACACCGCTACCCCCTGTGGTGCCTGACCGAGCTCGACCGTTTTTGTGATGCGGTTCGCCATGGGGTCGATGCGCGCCAAGCTGCCGTCGACGCTGTTGGCCACCCACACGCCGCCAGCGCCGACCGCGACCCCCGTTGGCCGCCGTCCCACGTCGATCCTTGCCACGACCGACGCCGTCTCCGGGTCGATCCTCGAGACCGTGTCCTCGCCCGTGTTGGCCACCCAGACCCCGTTCGCGCCGACCGCGATCGCTGCCGGCGCGCGCCCGACGGGAACGACGGCGGTCACCGCGTTGGCGCTTGTCGGGTCGATCCGGGTGGCGGTGTTGTCCACCTGGTCCGCTACCCAGACGGCACCATCGCCGGCGGCGATCGCGCTGGGGTCGTTGCCGGCCTGGATGGTGGCCACCGCCTCGTCGGTATCGGGGTCCACGCGGACCACCTCCGACCGTCCGTTGGCGACCCAGACGGCTCCCTCGCCCACGGCGACCGCGCTCGAAGAGGGGAACAGGCTGGCAGCCGGAGCGACCCTGACCGTCCGTCTCACGGAGCGGAAAGCGGTATCTAGCCTCACCGCGCTGGCGCGCCGGTTATCCGCGACCCAGACGGCTCCCGCCCCGGCGGCGAGCGCGTCGACGCTGGTCCCCGGCGAGGTCGTGCTCACCACCGAGCGGGAGCCTCGATCGACTTGGGTCACCGTGTCGTCGGCCCGGTTGGCGACCCACAGGCTGCCCGCCTCGCTCGCCACCTCTGCCGGCCGCACACCGGTCGGGATCACGGCCTCGACCTCACCGCTCGCGGGATCGATCGCCACAAGCGAGTTCGGCTCGACCGCAGGTGAGCCAGGCCCTTGCCCGCCCACGAGCGCTACCGCGAGCAGGGCGGCGAGCAGACCTGCGCCGCCGAGCGCGATCAGGGCGCCGGCGCGCCGCCTCCCCTTGATAGCGGGTAGCCGTCGAGCCGATCCCGGCGCGGCTAACGCCGGGTCCTGGGCGAGAATGGCGCGCTCCAGCTGCCGCAGTTCCGGGCCGGGCTCGAGCCCGAGCTCCTCGTCCAGTGCGCGTCGCGCCTGACGGTAGTTCTCGAGCGCCTCAGCCTGACGGCCCGAGCGGTAGAGCGCGAGCATCAGCTGCCGCCGCAGCCGCTCGCGCGTCGGGTTCTCGCGCACCAGCCTCTCGAGCTCCGGAGCGAGCTCGGCGTGCCGGCCGAGGGCCAGGTCCGCCTCGACCCGCTCCTCGAGCGCTGCCAGCCGCAGTTCCTCGAGCCTGTCGATCTCGTCCTGTGCGAAGTCCTCGTAGGCGAAGTCGGCGAGCGGCGGCCCCCGCCAGAGCCCCAGGGCGCCGCGCAAGAGGTCGCCGGCGACGGCGACGTCTCCGCGCGCGAGCTCTTCCCTGGCCCTGGAGAGGGCCCGCTCGAAGCGGTCCGCGTCGAGCTGCTCCGGCTCGAGCTCCAGCACGTAACCGCCCCCGCGCGTCAGCAGTAGGCCCTCGCCGAGCTCCTTGCGCAGCCGGGAGACGTACACCTGCACGGTCTTCGCCGCCGTCTCCGGCGGCCGCTCACCCCACAGCAGGTCGACGATCCGATCGACCGAGACCACCTTGCCGCGGTGGATCAACAGGATCGCCAGCACGCCGCGCTGCCGCCCACCCCCGAGCACCATCACCCGCTCCCCATCGAGCGCCTCGAGCGAGCCCAAAATCCGAAAGTCCACCATTGGCCAGCAAGGCGACCCTACACCCGATTAGAGGCGTCGTTTACCGGCCTGCAGGCGCCGTCATCCGCTCGTTTACCGCGCTCTCAGAGCCTGGTTGGCGTCAGTGGACCCGACGGAAGGAGCGCCAACGGCGCGCACACCCAACAGAACTCTCCGCAGCCTTGCTCTCGCGGCCGCGCTGTCCGCCCTGGCGGCGCCCGCGGCGTCGGCCCTCCCGGCCGAGGTCGTCAAAGACGGGTGGAGCAACCAGGAAGCGCCGGGCACGCCGGTCCGAGTGGTGACCGTCGAGACCGACCGCAGCTTCGACTGGGGCGACGCCGGGATCGGCGCCGGATCAGGCCTCGCGCTCGTCCTCATCGGCGTCGGGTCCGCACTCGCCGTGCGCCACCGGCCGGGACGCTCCGTTCCGGCCAGCTGACCGGACACCGACCACCGCACAGGTCAAGGAGACATCGCAAATGAGTAGTCGGAGTGTGACGAGAGGAAATCAGATGAGCAGGAGGATCCACAACGGAGTCGCGCTCGCACTCGTGGCGGCTGGCGGCGTCGCTGCGTCGGCGGCCGCCCTGCCCACCGGTTTCTCGGACTGGTCGCCGGCCACGCGCGTCGAGGCCCAGCCCGGGACGCCGGATTCCTTCAACGGGCCGGCGCTCGACGGCTGCCCGTTCATCTCGCACGATGGGCGCACCCTCTATATGGCGTCCAACCGCCCCGGCGGCCTCGGCGGCCTCGACATCTGGGTCGCCCGCCGCGAGAGCCCGGACGATCCCTGGGGCGCTCCCGAGAACGTGGGCGCTCCTGTCAACTCGGCGGCCAACGACTTCTGCCCGACGATCGATCGCAACGACCACACGCTGTTCTTCGTCAGCAACCGCGGGGGCGGCTGCGGCGGCGCCGACATCTACGTGACGCGCCATCGCCCCGACGGCTGGGACGCCCCGCACAACGTAGGCTGCAATGTCAACAGCGCGGCAGACGAGGCCAGCCCGTCCCCGCTCCCGGAGCCCGGTAGGGGAAAGGTCCTGTACTTCTCGAGCGTCCGGCCCGGCGGGTTCGCACCCGACGCCGCGGGTGCGACGGTGGGCGACAGCGACCTCTACGTCAGCAGACGCCACGACGGCGTCTATGGGACACCGGAGCTCGTGCCGGGCGTCAACACCGGCTTCGAGGACGGCCAGCCCAACCTCCGGCGCGACGGTCGGGAGATCTTCTTCTTCTCGAACCGCCCGGGCACGCTCGGTATGGCCGACATCTACGCGGCGACCCGGGCCAGCGCCTTTGACACGTGGTCTGAGCCGTTCAACCTCGGCCCCAACGTCAACAGCGCCGACGGCGCCGAGACGCGGCCGTCGCTGTCCTGGGACGGCACCACGCTCTACTTCGGCTCGAACCGCCCCGGAGGTGACGGGTCGACCGACCACTACATGACGACGCGGTCGCGCGACTGATACGACCTGGCCGGGGCGCGCCCGCGGCGCGCCCCGGCTCCATGCCGTCCGGAAGGCGGCCAGCAACGTGACGCAGGTCGTCACGATCGCGATCATGGCGGCGGTGGCGATCGAAGGCGAAGCGGCCGAGCACGGTGGGCCCCACCCGCGGATCGCATGTGAGCCCGAACACCAGCTCCGTCATGCATGCGGCAAGACTGAGCGCCTGGGCTCGAGCCCCCGAGACGCCCGCAATCGGCGAGGACGAGGCGTGTCCCGAGATGCGCCTCGCTCCCCCTCTGGACGAGCAACACAAGCGCCGGACGGGCCCCCAGACCCGAGGCGGTGCATAGGCACGCCCTAGGCACGGGTGAGGCGCCGGGAGGAGCAAGCCCGAAACCCCTCGCTTTCGGAATCGCGTGACAGCGGTAGCGAGCGCGGCGACGACTCGACTGCTGCTTTGGACTGCGATGAAAGAGGGCCTCCTCGGTGACACGCTCCGGCGTGTGATCGAGGAACGAGCACAAGGAGGCCCGTTTTTATGTTGCACGCTGGATTGGATCTCAGTCGTCGCAGGCGGCTCGACGTTTGTCTGTTGTCGGGCGGTGGCGAGCCGGTCGCGGAGTTCGCGACGCCGGCGGATGCCGACGGCCTGGGTGGGCTAGCCAGACGCGTTAGCGGCCAGCCGGTGCGCGCCGTGATCGAGTCGATGAACGGCGCCCGGTTTGTGCACGACACGCTCGAGGAGGCCGGCTGGGAGGTGTTGGTCGCCGACGCCAAGAAGGTCAAGGGGCTGGCGCCGTTGGCGTGCAAGACCGACAAGATCGATGCGCGCGTGCTGGCCGAGCTGTCGTGGCGCGATCTGGTGCCGGCGATCTGGCTGCCGGATCCGACGATACGGCGCGAGCGTGAGCTGGCGCGGTTCAGGTTGCACCTGGTGCGGCACCGCACGACGCTGAAGAACCGCATCCACGCGACGCTGATCACGTTCGGCCACCCATGCCCGGTCAGCGATCTGTTCGGGCTCGCGGGGCGCGAGCTGCTCGACCGCCTGGCGATCCCCGACCCGTGGCGGCGCAACGTCGACGCCAGCCTTGAGCTGATCGACGAGCTCGAGCTCCAGATCGCGCGGCTGACCTGCGAGCTCAAGCGCCAGGGCGCCGATCACCGCTACATCCCGCTGCTGGTCACCGCCCCCGGGTTCGGCTGGATCAACGCCTACACGATCGCCTCGGAGATCGGCGACATCGGCCGTTTCGCGTCGCCGGCGAAGCTGTGCGGCTACACCGGTCTCTGCCCGCGTGTGCTGC
>JBKPSR010000107.1:0-10341 GCA_046735115.1 Actinomycetota bacterium | reverse complement strand
CGCCCGAGCAGGTGATCGACGAGGACGGCGGGTCGCACGACCGCGATCCTCTCCACCCGCGCGACCGACCGCCGCATCCTCCCCGCCGCGGCCCGCACGGCCCGCCGGAGCCCGCCGCACCCGCACGCGTGCGCGTCGCTCAGCGACCCACGCCGCGCCGGGTCCTTCGGTAGCTTTCGGCACGTGGAGGGCTTCTACATCGCGGGCAGCACGCTCGCCGCTTGGGCGCTCATCGTCACCGCCATCGGCGTCACCCGCGAGGACTTCCCGAAGAGCCCCGGCGCGACCAAGCTGGTCGGCGCCATCTCCATCGTGCTCGTCGTCTCCGCGATCGGGCTCGCCATCTACCTCTCCGCGACCGAGGAGCACGAGAAGGGCGGCGGAGGGGAGCACGCGGCGCTCTATACCGGGGTCTGATCCGTGGAGCCGGCCGACGACGGCCTCGCCGTCCACTACACCGCCCTCGAGCGCGGGACGCCGGTGATCAGCTCCGACGGCGTGGAGGTCGGCAGGGTCGTCGAGGTGCTCGACAACTACCGGGAACACATCTTCGACGGCCTCGTGATCGAGACCGGCTCGGGCGACCGGCGCTTCGTGGACGCTCCCGAGGTCGTCCGCACCGCTGAGCGGGCGGTGACGCTCAGCATCACCGCCGCGGAATGCGCCGACCTGGGTCCGCCGCCCGCGTCCGGGCCCGGCAGGGGAGGCGCGCTCAAGCGACTCCTCGGGCGGCGGCGCTGACTCCGATGCCGTACTTCGCCTGCGTCCTGCCGCGCCGCAGGCGCGGTATCGGGTTGTCACAATCTGGGGAAAAGAGGGAGAGTCATGGCTGAGGAGCAGGCAGAGCGCGACGACGGTGGCGGGGTAGCGACCGCAGCCGACACGCTCTCGGTTACGGACAACCGCACGGGGCAGTCCTACGAGGTGCCGATCGAGGACGGCACCGTGAAGGCGATGGACTTCCGCCAGATCAAGGTCTCCGAGGACGACTTCGGCCTCATGACCTACGACCCGGCGTTCACGAACACGGCATCGGTCCGGAGCGCGGTCTGCTACATCGACGGCGAGGCGGGAATCCTCGAGTACCGGGGCTACTCGATCGAGGAGCTGTGCGAGCGCTCCTCCTACCTCGAGGTCGCCTACCTCCTCATCTACGGCGAGCTGCCGACGCAGGAGCAGCTCGACGAGTGGATCTTCGAGATCACCCACCACACCTTCGTCCACGAGAACATCAAGAAGTTCGTGGAGGGCTTCCGCTACGACGCCCACCCGATGGGCATGCTGCTCGCCACCGTCGGCGCGCTGTCGACCTTCTATCCGGACGCGAAGAAGATCGACGACGAGATCGAGCGCCACATGGCGGCGGTGCGCCTGATCGCGAAGGTGCCGACGCTCGCGGCGTTCGCGTACCGGCACAACCTGGGGCTGCCATACGTCTATCCGGACAACGACCTGTCCTACCCCGGCAACTTCCTCTCGATGATGTTCAAGATGACCGAGTCGAAGTACGAGCCGGACCCGCGGCTCGAGCGCGCGCTCGACGTCCTCTGGATCCTCCACGCCGACCACGAGCAGAACTGCTCGACCAACGCGGTGCGCGGCGTCGGCTCGTCGCAGGTGGACCCGTACTCGGCGGTGGCGGCCGGCGTGGCGGCGCTGTACGGGCCGTTGCACGGCGGGGCCAACGAGGCCGTGCTGCGGATGCTCGAGCAGATCGAGACCACCGACAACATCCCGGACTTCCTCGAGCGCGTGAAGAACCGGGACGAGAAGCTGATGGGCTTCGGGCACCGGGTCTACAAGAACTACGACCCGCGCGCGAACATCATCAAGAAGCACGTCGACGAGGTCTTCGAGGTCACGGGGCGGAACCCGAAGCTCGACATCGCGGTCGAGCTCGAGAAGCGCGCGCTCGACGACGACTACTTCATCGAGCGCAAGCTCTACCCGAACGTCGACTTCTACTCGGGCCTGATCTACGAGGCGCTCAACCTGCCGCCCGACATGTTCACGGTGATGTTCGCCATCCCGCGGACGTCCGGCTGGATCGCGCAGTGGCTAGAGATGGTCCAGGACCCCGAGACGAAGATCGCCCGGCCGCGCCAGATCTACACCGGCTCACGCGAGCAGAGCTACGTGCCGATCGAGACGCGCGAGAAGCGCAGCGAGAAGCCGCGGGCCGAGACGAACCTGATCGATCCCGCCCGCAACAAGCGCTCATAACCCGGGGGCTGTCTCCCGAAGGGGGCTGTGTCTCTAAATCCGGAACACCTGCACGAGCCGCTTCTCGTGCTCCGCCTCGATCTCTGCGACGACCTCGACGTGCTCCTCGATGCCCGAGCCCCGCAGCTTCGTGGCGAGCAGCTCGTCAACCTGGAAGAGGCCGGCCGAGTTGTTCATGGCGATCCTCACCTCGACCGCCTTGTCGTCGCCCGGCTCGATCGTGACGGCGTCGATCGCCGCCGCCGAGACCGAGTGGATGTTGGGGCGGCGCGTCTCGAACGGGATGCGCGAGCGGCCGCTCGCAATGTCCAGGGCGTCCGCCACGCGGACGATGCCGGCCTCGACCGTCTGGGGATCGCCCGCGCGCCGGTGTCCGATCACCGCGTGAAGCGCCTCCGAGACCACCACGCTCAGCTCGGGGTCGTTGTAGGAGCCCTCCAGGAGCAGCGGCATCCGGTCGGCGGCGAGGAAGAGGCTGTAGACCTCGTGGTCGGCGCGATGGATGGACATCCCGGTGTCATGGAACAGACACGCCGCGGCGATCACCACCTCGGCGTCGCGGGTGCTCATGCCGTGCTGGGTCACCATCGCCGGTTCCACACCCCCGCGCACCAGGAGCCTGGACAGCCGTAACGCGATGTTGACCACGATCTGGATGTGCACCCAGGAGTGGTCGGACATGTCGCGGCGATCGGCGTTCACCTGCTGCATGTACCACCAGGCATGAAGCCGCCGGTCGGCGTTGGCGGCCTCGAAGAGCGCTTCGAGCTTGCGGTTGCCGCGCGTCGGGGCGCGAATGTCGGTCAGCGGCACATCCACGCGGGGTACCCTTCCACAAGGTGAGCATCGAACCGCTTGTCGACGGCCACGGCCGCGTGATCTCGGACCTGCGCGTCTCGGTCACGGACCGCTGCAACTTTCGCTGCCAGTACTGCATGCCGGCGGACGGCCTGCCGTGGCTTGACCGCGAGGAGGTGCTGCGCTTCGAGGAGATCGAGCGAATCGTGAGGGTCCTGGTGGGGATGGGCGTTACGGACGTGCGGCTCACCGGCGGCGAGCCGCTCGTGCGGCGCGAGTTCCCGCGGCTCGTGTCCATGCTCGCGCGCGTGGAGGGGATCGAGGACCTCTCGCTGACGACCAACGCGTACCTGCTCGAGCGAGACGCGGCCGCCCTCGTCGAGGCGGGCATCACGCGGGTGAACGTCTCGATCGACTCGCTTCAGCGCGACCGCTTCTTCCAGCTCACCCGTCGGGACTCGCTGCCGCAGGTGCTGCGCGGCCTCGAGGCGATCGGGGCCTTCCCGGAGGTGCACCCGATCAAGGTCAACGCGGTGGCGCTGCGCGGCTTCACGGAGGAGGAGGCGCTGCCGTTCGCCGAGTTCGCGCGATCGACGAGCTACCAGGTGCGCTTCATCGAGTTCATGCCCCTGGACGGCGACCACGCGTGGTCGAAGGACCAGGTGCTCACCGGAGCGGAGATCCGGGCGATCATCGACCGGGTGCACCCCCTCGAGGAGCAGCCGCGCGAGCCGCACGCGACGGCGCGCGTGTTCCGCTTCCGCGACGGTCGCGGGGAGATCGGCTTCATCAACCCGGTCTCGGAGCCGTTCTGCGCCGACTGCAACCGCATCCGCCTCACCGCCGACGGCAGGCTCCGCACATGCCTGTTCTCGATCCACGAGACCGACCTGCGCGCACCGCTCCGCGACGGCGCGAGCGACGCCGAGCTGGAGGGAATCGTCCGCGACGCGGTGTGGCGCAAGGAGCTGAAGCATCGCGTGGGCGAGCCGGGCTTCCGCCAACCGCCGCGGTCGATGTCGGCGATCGGTGGCTGACCGGACATCCTGGCTGCGCAGCGGGCACCGCCCGCCGCTTGCCCACTACACGCTCACCATCCGGAACGGCGGGCGCGTACGCAAGGAGCACTGGGCTGCCCTCGACGAGGCGCTCGCCGCGATCGAGATCGAGGGCCGCGAGCTCGAGCAGGGCGCCGACGGGCGTCCGCGGGGCGGCGCGCTCTTCAGGCGGCTCGAACCGGTCCAGATGGTGGTCGCGCGGCTGGAGCTGTCGGGGCCGCGGCGGCTGCGCGCCGGCGTGGACGTGCGCGGTGACGGGTCGAGCGAGGCGTTCACCGGGCGTCTGCGGCGCCGTGTGCTCGAGCAGCGGGACGGCGAGAGCGCCTACGACGCGCTGCGGCGCGAGCTCTCATGAAGCGCTGGCGGGTGCCGCTGCCGCCGGGCGCGGAGCCGCCCTTCAGGGTGTTCGTGAACGGGGTGCCGCAGGAACGGGGAAGGGACTACGAGCTGGTTGGCCGCGAACTCCACTTCGACCGGCCGCTCGAGAAGGAGCGGCTCAGCAAGGGGAGATGGACCGCGATCTTCTTCGGCCTGTGGGGCTCCTACGGAAAGAACGACTCGGTCGACGTGCAGTACCGGGTCGGCGGCCGCGAGACGGTGGCGACCGGGCTGGAGATCATTCCGCCCGACCAACCTTGACACAAGCTTGTTAAGGTCTGTCCATGCGGATCGCCGAGTTGCTCGAGCACCAGCGGCCGGTCTTCTCGTTCGAGTTCTTCCCGCCGAAGACGGACGAGGGCCACCGGACGCTCAGGAACACGCTCGAGGTCCTGAAGGACGACGAGCCCAACTTCGTCTCGGTCACCTACGGCGCCGGCGGCACCACCCGTAGCACGACCGTCGAGATCACGAAGACGATCAAGCGCGACCACGGGATCGAGGCCATGGCGCACCTCTCGTGCGTCGGCGAGCCGCGCGAGCGGCTGGTGGAGATCCTCGAGGAGATCCGGGCATCGGGCATCCAGAACGTGCTCGCGCTGCGCGGGGACCCGCCGCGCGGCGAGAACGAGTGGAAGCCGCATCCCGGCGGCCTCTCCTACTCGGTCGAGCTGATCCGCCTGATCAAGGAGAACTTCGACTTCTGCGTCGGCGCCGCCGGCTTCCCGGAGGTGCACCTCGACGCGCCCGACCGCGCGAGCGACCTCCGCTACGCCAAGGCGAAGGTCGACGCCGGCGCGGAGTTCCTCATCACCCAGCTCTTCTTCGACAACGACGCCTACTTCGACTACATCGAGGACGCGCGTGGGGCCGGCATCGAGGTGCCGATCGTCCCGGGCATCATGCCGATCACGAACTACGGCCAGATCCACCGCTTCACGGACATGTGCGGCGCGACGATCCCCGAGGACCTGGAGCGGCAGCTGGACGGGCGCGCCGACGACCCGGAAGCGGTTGCAGAGCTCGGGGTCGCTTATGCGACCCTCCAGTGCTCCGATCTCCTGGCGCGAGGCGCGCCCGGAGTCCACTTCTACACGCTGAACCGCTCGCCGGCAACTCGCGCGATCCTGGCCGCCCTCCGAGCCGCGCATCCCTGGACGCGCGCAAAGGCTCCGGTGTAGGGCGCAAGCCGGGGGCGGTGCCCGCGGCGCCGCGATGGTTTCAGTCGATCTTCGGGGCGCCGGGCCGCAGCTTCGACGCGCCCTCGGGCTTCATCCCGTCGAGGATCACCCGCAGGTAGCGCTTCCACAGGTCGTCGCGGAGGCCGGGCTTCGAGACCTCCATGGCATAGACCGCGCTCCCGGCCAGGAACGAGATGTCGGCCGGGGAGAGGTCGCGCCGCACGGCGCCCGCGTCCTGTGCGCGCTTCAGGAGCAGGGACGCGGCCTCGAGCCCGCGCTGCCGCAGCGGCTGGAACTTCGGGTCGTTCATGCAGCGCGCGCCGGCCGCCTCGAAGAAGCCGCGGTCGCGGCTGAACTGCTTCACCAGGTCCTCCATGAAGCGCTCGAGCGAGGCGGCCGGGTCGGGGTGCTCGGCGGCGGCGTCCGCCAGCGCCGCCACCTCCTCCATGCGCGTCTCGATGACGGCGTCGATCAGGTCGTCCTTGGTGGGGAAGCGGCGGAATAGCGTCGCCTCCCCCACGCCGGCTCGCTGGGCGATCTCCGCGGTCGCGGCGTCCAGGCCGCGCTCCGCGAAGACCGCCGCGGCAGCGGAGATGATCAGCTCGCGGTTGCGAGCCGCGTCGGCGCGGAGCGCCGGGCTAGGCGGGGACCGGGATGGCATCGCCGGCGTCGATCCTTGCAACGTCGCGCTGTCTCAGCAAGGCCCCGAGCAGCACCGCGCCGAGCGCGAGCAGGCCGGCCGCGACGTAGAAGGCGAGCTGGTAGCCCTCGACCAGACCCTGCTCGAGCTGGGCCTGCGTGGCCCGGCCTATGACGTCACCGAGGATGTTGGTCGTCCGGTCGTTCGCGAGCGTGGAGAGGATCGCTAGGCCGAGCGCGCCGCCCACCTGCTGCGAGGTGTTGAAGATGCCCGACGCGAGGCCGGCGTCGTTCTCGTCCACGCCCGTGGTCGCCACGAGGGTGAGCGACACGAACGTCGCCCCCAATCCGACCGACATCGGGAACAGCCCGCCCAGCACGCCGAGGTAGGTGCCGTCGACCTGGGTTGAGATTCCCAGGAGAGTCAGGCCGGCCGCGCCCATCAGCAGGCCCGTGAGCAGCACCGGCTTGACACCGTTCTTTGGAACGAGCTGCTGGGCCGTGACCGCGCCGATCGTGATGCCCGCGGTCACAGGCAGGAACGCGAGCCCGGTCGTCAGCGCCGAGTAGCCGAGGATGTTCTGGAGGTACAGCGACGCGAAGAAGAACATCGCGAACATGCCGCCCACGACCATCAGGAACACGCCGTTGGCAACCGCCAGCGAGCGCAGCTTGAAGAGGCCCAGCCGCACGAGCGGCAGCGGCGAGCGGCTCTCGATCCAGACGAAGACGGCGAGGAGCGCTGCGGCCACGGCCGCAAGCCCCAGCGTCCTGCCCGAGCCGAAGCCCCAGTCCTGGGCCTTCACGATCGCGTAGACGAGAACCAGCAGGCCGGACGTGACCGACACCGCGCCGACGAGGTCGAAATAGCGGCTGCCGCCCTCGACCCTGGAGTTCGGCACGAGCCGGAAGGACGCGAGGATGATCGCCACGCCGATTGGCACGTTGATGAAGAAGATCCATTCCCAGGACAGCGTCTCGGTGAGGATGCCGCCGAGCAGGAGGCCCACTGCGCTTCCGCCTGAGGCGATCGCCGCCCAGATGGAAAGCGCCTTGGTGCGTTCCGCCCCCTCCGCGAAGCTGGTCGTGATGACCGCGAGTGCCGCCGGCGACATGAGCGCGCCGCCGAGGCCCTGAGCCGCCCGCGCGCCGATGAGCATCCCCTCGGACGAGGCGAGCCCGTTCACGAGCGAGGCAGCGGAGAAGAGCGCCACGCCTGCGACGAAGAGGTTGCGGCGTCCGAACAGATCCGCCGCGCGCCCGCCGAGCAGCAGGAAGCCGCCGAACAGCAGCGTGTATGCGTTGACGATCCACTGGAGGTTCGCCGCGGAGATGTGGAGGTCCGCCTTGATGGACGGGAGCGCGACGTTCACGATCGTCGCGTCCAGCACCACCATGAACTGCCCGAGGCAGACGACGACGAGTGCGAGCCAGGGATTGAAGTGAGAGTGAGCGCTCCGGTTCATTCGAACGACAGTAGCGGAGCGCTCACTCCGGTTAATGTGACGTAGGTCACACTACGAGAACTTCGGGCGCTACTGGACGCAGGCCTCGATCTTGGCCACGTCGCCCGCGGCCTCCTGCAGGCAGTCTGCCTGGGAGGTGGCGTCCTTCGCGGCCGCGCCGGTCGCCGAGCCCGCGCCTGCCCCGCTCGCCCCGCCGTTGCGATCGAGCGCACGCCGGGTCGCGTCGGCGAGCCCTGACCCGTCGGGATCTGCCTCGAAGACGAGACCGGTCCGCGCGTCGGACTCGGCGTTGACCTTCCATGACAGGTGGCCGTCGATGATCTCGCGGCGGATGGTCATGTTCGTGATCGTCAGGTCATGGCCGTGGCCGGCGGCCGAGGCGGCGAGCTTCTGGGTCACGCCGGCGTTGATGGTTCTGTAGGGAAACTGCGACCCGTCGATCGAGCCACCGCCGACGATCTTCACCTTGAACTCGCCCATTTCGCTGTTCTTGGCGTAGTAGCGATAGCCCTTGGCCCTCTGGCCATCCTTGATCTGAAACTCGGCCATGTAGGGCATCACGTCCACCTCGAGCAACTCGGGGCTCTTGCCGGCCTGCTCCTCGAGCTTCGCGAGCGCCGCGCCGAAGTTCTCCGACCGGTAGAGGCTCTGCGAGTCATCGATGTCCTGCGCGTTGGCGGGGATGTTCTCGAAGCCGGCCGCCTGGTTGGCTTCATCGACCTTGTGATGGACGAGTCCCTTGATCAAGAAGGCGGGCACGATGAACAGTGCCAGTCCGATCAAGAGCTTCGCGAACGTGCGCGGGGCAGCGGTCTGCGTCATTTGCGAGTCCTCCTATCGGGATTGGTCCGGCGTGACGAACACACACACGGGTCGAGCGTCCCAGCACGCGGCCGCTCCGACCATGGGGGCGATCCGCCTGATTGCTGGCGGAGAACCGACGCGTTTGGCTAGGCCGGCCGGCCCGCCGGCAGCAGCTGCCAGCGCTCGGCGTTCTCCCCGTCCACCTTCGTGACCTCGCCGCGCAGCTCCATGTGGTTCAGGTAGCAGAGCGCCTCGGTCAGACCCCAGCCGATCATCATCGGCTCCGGGAGATTCACGTCCGACCACATCCGAGGCACGACGTCGTAGGCCGTGCGCGAGCCGTCCGCCAGCGCCGAGCGGATCCGCTCGATCCGCTCGGCGACGGTCCGCCGGTTCGCCGCGGTGAGTGCACGGGCGTCTCGCACCGGCCGGCCGTGACCGGCGAGGACGAGCTGGACGTCCAGCCGGTCGACCACGTCAAGGCTGTCGAGGAATTCCCCGGCCGGGTCGGGCGTGTAGCCGAAGTCGTAGTAGGGCGAGACCCGCCCAAGCAGGTGGTCGCCCGACAGGAGGAGGCCTCGCTTGGGCTGGTGGAGCACCACGTGCGACGGTGCGTGCCCGGGGGTCTCGTGGACCTGCCAGAGGCCGAGGTCGGTTTCGACCTCGACACCCGGGAGCAGCGGCGTGTCAGGCATGACGACCTGCGCGATCCCGAGCTTCTCGCCGCTGCGCGCCTCGCGGTGGGCGGCGAGCGCTTCTGCCGGCACGCCCGACTGGCGGGCTATCTCGAAGCGGCGGTCGAAGGCGCGCGGCGGGTCCTCCGCGGCCTTCGTCATGTGCTCGTGGTTCGGGTGCATCCAGAGCTCCGCGCCGCTTTGCTCGATGATCGGCCCGGCCTGCCCGTAATGGTCCGAGTGGGCGTGCGTGCAAGCCACGAGCCGCACGTGCTCCAAGCGCAGCCCCGCCTGGCCGAGCGCGAGCTCGAGCTGGCGCATGGAGCCGGCCTCGTGAAGCCCCGTGTCGACGAGCACGACCCCGTCGCCGGCGGCGATCGCGTAGGCATTGCCGTGCGGCACCCCCGGCCACGGCAGCGGTAGCCGGAGCCGCCAGAGACCCGGCAGCACCCGATCGGCGCGGGCCAGTTCGCGTCGCCGGGCGCTCACGGCGCAAACCTAAAGGGTCTGACCCCTTAAGCGTCCAAGACTCAAGGGGTCTGACCCCTTGAGTCGGTGGGACTCAGGGGTCGATCAGGACGCCCGGGTTGAGGATGCCGGCGGGGTCCACGGCCGCCTTGGCGGCGCGCAGGGCGGCCGCGAACGGATCGGGGCGCTGGCGGTCGTACCACGGACGGTGGTCGCGGCCGATTGCGTGGTGATGGGTGATCGTGCCGCCGCCGGCGAGAATCACCTCCGACGCGGCGGCCTTGGCCTCGGCCCACTGCGCCAGCTCGTCGCCGCGCCGCGCGGGCGCCAGCATCGTGAAGTAGGGCGCCGCGCCGTCCGGGTAGACGTGTGTCAGCCGGCATGTCACCGTCCCGTGACCGCCGAGCGCCTCCCGCGTGCGTTCGCGCACAGTCCCGACGAGCTCGTCGAAGCGATCCCAGGTGACCGCGGTCTCGAACGTCTCCACGAAGATTCCCGCGACGACGAGGGTGTCGCGCAGGTAGGGCATCCGAAGAAAGGCATCGCGCCAGGCGGACTCCGAGCCATCGCGCCCACCAGGGTCCGCCGCGCCGACCTCGCGGGGGCGCCGCCCCTCCGCGCGGCCGCCCCGGTGCGCCGCGCCGCCCTCGCG
>JBKPSR010000106.1:0-19424 GCA_046735115.1 Actinomycetota bacterium | reverse complement strand
CCGGCGATCTCGCCGGCCGGGCCGAACAGGAGAACGGGGATCCCCGACCGGGCGACCCCCTCAGCGACTGCGGCCGGCCCCTGGTCGGCGCCGTTCGCGTCGACAGCGATCACTCGTTGTCTGAGTCGACCCCGGGCTGCTGCACGATGACCTCGCGGCCGGCGTACGTGCCGCAGTTCTGGCACACGCGGTGGGGGCGGCGCGCGGCGCCGCAGCGCGGACAGCTACGCAGCCCCGGCGTCACGATTCTGTGCTGCGAGCGTCGCTTGTTCGTCCGCGAATGGGACTGTCTCTGCTTGGGGACGGCCATGAGGGCCGCAAGGATAGCTGGCGGGTTCGCCGGCACCCGCGTACTTGCCCGCCTCACACCGCCCGGTTAGCGTCGCCTCATGTACGACTACGTGATCGTCGGGGCCGGCTCGGCCGGCTGCGTGCTGGCCAACCGTCTCACCGAGGACCCGGACGTGTCGGTGCTGCTGCTCGAGGCCGGCGGGCCCGACACGAACGAGCTCGTCCACCTGCCGGCGGCGTTCTCCGCGCTGTACCGGTCGGCGCAGGACTGGGACCACTCGACGATCTACGAGCCGTACGCGAACGACCGTCGCGTCTACCTCCCGCGCGGGAAGGTGCTGGGGGGCTCCTCGTCGATCAACGCGCTCGTCTACATACGCGGAAACCCGCTCGACTACGACGAGTGGGGGCCCGACTGGACCTGGGACGAGCTGCTCCCCTACTTCAAGCGCTCGGAGGACAACGAGCGCGGCGAGAGCGAGTTTCACGGCGCCGGCGGTCCGCTCTCGGTCGCGGACGGGCGCTCCCGCAACCCGCTGGCACAGGCCTTCCTCGACTGCGCGGCCGCCCATGGCCTGCCCGCGAACGCGGACTTCAACGACGGCTCGCAGGACGGGGTCGGCTGGTACCAGGTGACGGAGCGGAACGGCGCCCGCTGCAGCGCCGCGGTGGCTTACCTCCACCCGGCGATGACCCGGCCGAACCTGACCGTCGAGACCCACGTGCACGCGCTCTCGATCCTGTTCGAGGGCGAGCGCGCGGTCGGCGTAGTGGGCGCGCGCCTGTCCGAGATGGTCGTGAACCGAGCCGAGCGCGAGGTGATCGTGTGCGCCGGCAGCTACAACTCGCCGCAACTCTTGATGCTGTCCGGCATCGGGCGCCCCGCCGAGCTGCAGGAGCTGCAGATCGAGGTGGTGGCCGAGTCGCCGGAGATCGGGCTCAACCTGCACGACCACCCCAACATGGGCGCGGTCTGGGGGATCGACGAGGAGATCTCGCTGTTCGGCGCGCTGAACGAGGAGAACCTCGCGCTGTTCGAGGGCGAGGGCCGCGGCCCACTGACCTCGAACATCGCGGAGGCGGGCGGCTTCATCCGGACCCGCGACGACCTCGAGGCGCCCGACATCCAGATCCATTTCGCGCCCGCCCGGTTCCAGTCCGAGGGCCTCGTGCCCGGCGACGGCCACGGCTTCGCCGTCGGCGCCTGCGTGCTCAAGCCGAAGAGTCGTGGGTTCGTCGCGCTCGGCTCGCCGGACCCGACCGCCAAGCCGCTGATCCTCCACAACTACCTCCAGCACCCGGACGACGTGGCCGCCGCCGTCGCGGGCGTGCGCACCTGCCTCGAGATCTGCGAGAGCGGCCGGCTCGGCGAGCTCTCGACGGGGATGCTGATCGGCCCGGAATCGAGGTCCGACGAGGACATCGAGGGGCACTGCCGCCAGCGGCTCCAGACGCTCTACCACCCCGTCGGCACCTGCCGCATGGGCGACGAGCCGAGCGCCGTGGTCGACCGCGAGCTCAAGGTGCGCGGCGTGGAGGGCCTGCGCGTGGTGGACGCCTCGGTGATGCCGACCGTTCCGCGCGGCAACACGAACGGGCCCGTGATCGCCCTTGCTGAGCGGGCGGCCGACCTGATCAAGGGCGAGGTCCCCGTCGGAGGGCAGACGGAGCTGTCACAGACCCAGGCCTAGCCTCGTCAAGGGGGTAGAACCCCGAAGACAGGAGGCCACAATGAAGATCCTCGTAGCCGGCGCGACGGGCGCCATGGGCAAGCAGCTGCTGCCGCGGCTGGCGGCCGAGGGCCACGACGTCACCGGCATCACCCGCAGCGAGGGGAAGCTCGACGCGATCCGGTCACTGGGGGCGCGCGGCGTGGTGGCCGACGTGCTCGACCCGGATGATGTGGCGCGCGTGGTCGCCGGGGCCGAGCCCGACGTGATCATCCATGAGCTCACCGCCCTGAACCGGCGCTTCGACGTTCGCCACTTCGACCGCACGTTCGAGGAGACGAACCGGCTGCGCACCGAGGCCACGGACCACCTGCTCGCCGCCGGCCGCGCGGCGGGCGTGAAGCGCTTCATCGCCCAGAGCTTTGCCGGCTGGCCGTTCGCCCGGACGGGTGGACCGGTCAAGTCCGAGGACGACCCGCTGGATCCCTCGATCCCGGACGGGATGAGGCAGTCGTTCGACGCGATCCGCCACCTCGAGCGCGCCGTGACGGGCGCACACTGGACCGAGGGCATCGTGCTTCGCTACGGCGGCTTCTACGGGCCGGGCACCTCGCTCAGCGCCGAGGGCGGCGAGCAGGTCAAGCAGATCCGCGAGCGCAAGTTCCCCGTCGTCGGCGACGGCGGCGGCATTTGGTCGTTCGTCCACATCGAGGACGCCGCGGAGGCGACCGTGGCCGCCGTCACCCGCGGGCGGCCGGGCATTTACAACATCGTCGACGACGACCCCGCCCCCGTCGCGGAGTGGCTGCCGGCCGCGGCCCACGCCATGGGCGCGAAGCGCCCGCGGCACGTGCCGCGCTGGCTTGGGCGGCTCGTCGCGGGCGAGGTCGGGGTGGTCATGATGACCGACGTGCGCGGTGCCTCGAACAAGAAGGCGAAGCAGGAGCTCGGCTGGGCGCCGAGGCACCCGAGCTGGCGCGAGGGCTTCGCCGAGGTGGCCGCGTGACCGAGCCGCACGACGAGCTCCTCGAGGAGCTCCGCCCCTCCGCCTTCGCCATCGCCTACCGGATGCTCGGCAGCGTGGCGGAGGCGGAAGACGTGGTCCAGGAGGCACTCCTGCGGCTGCACACCGCGCTGGAGCGGGGCGAGCGGATCGGGTCGCCGCGTGCCTACGTGTCCACTGTCGCGAGTCGGCTCTCGATCGACGTGCTGCGCTCCGCGCGCGTGCGGCGCGAGAGCTATGTCGGCGAGTGGCTGCCGGAGCCGCTCGTGAGCGACAGCTCGGAGGACCCGGCGCGCCACGCCGAGATGGCGGACTCGCTGTCAATGGCGTTCCTCGTGGTGCTGGAGAGCCTGTCGCCCGAGCAGCGCGCCGCCTTCCTGCTTCACGACGTGTTCGACTACGGCTACGCCGAGGTCGCGGAGATCGTCGGGAAGAGCGAGGACAACGCGCGCCAGCTCGCCGCCCGCGCCCGCCGCCACGTCGAGGAGGGGCGACCGCGCTTCGAGGCGTCTCGCGAGCAGCGCGAGGAGCTGGCGCACCGGTTCTTCGCGGCTGCCCAGGAGGGCGACGTCGCGGCGCTTGAGGCCCTGCTCGCCGACGACGTCGTGCTCCACGGCGACGGTGGCGGCAAGGCGCCGGCCTTGGCGCGCGCCCTGTTCGGCGCCCGCCGTGTGGCCCGGACGCTCCACGCCTGGTTCCGCCTGGGCGAAAAGGTGCCCCACGGGGAGATTCGCGAGGTCGAGGTCAACGGCCAGCCCGGCGCCGTGCTGATGGCGGGCGGCGGCGTGGTCGGTGTGATGGCGCTCGACATCGCCGACGGGCGCGTGCAGGCCATCCGGTCGATCGCCAACCCGGACAAGCTCGGGCACGTCGGCGAGGTAGCCGACGTGGTCGCGCTGCTGAAGGGTCAGCGCTAGCGAAGCTGCCGGAAGAAAGCTCGCAGCTCGTCGACGAACAGCTCCGGCTGCTCGAGAGCGGCGAAGTGGCCGCCGCGGTCCGGCTCGCCCCAGTGGCGGATGTCCGTGAAGCGGCGCTCGGCCCAGCGGCGTGAGGGACGCTGGATCTCCTTCGGGAAGATCGAGCAGCCGGTCGGCACGTCGACCGTGTCGGTCGCCGCCCCGCCGATCCATTCGTTCACCTGCCTGATGCTCTCCCAGTAGAGCCGGGCGGAGGACGCGCCGGTCCGCGGGAGCCAGTAGAGCATCAGGTTGTCGAGCAGCTCCTGGCGGCTGACGGCGTTCTCCGGATGGCCGTCGCAGTCGGTCCAGGCCCAGAACTTCTCCACCACCCAAGCGCACAGGCCGGCAGGCGAATCGGCGAGCGAGTAGCCGATCGTCTGAGGCCGGGTCGCGTGCTCCTGCGAGTAGCCGGACTCCCGCTTGGAGACGCGCTCGAGATCGTCGAGCGCGGCGCGCTCGAAGGCGGTGAGCTCGTCGAAGGTGTCCGGATCGGGTGGCGCCAGCGGCGGGATCAGGTGGATGCCGAGGACGTGCTCACGGTCGCGCTGGCCCAGCAGCGTGCTGATGCTCGTCCCCCAGTCGCTTCCGACCGCGCCGTAGCGCTCGTAGCCCAGTCGCGCCATGAGCTCCGCCCAGGCGTCCGCGATCCGCTCGATCCCCCAGCCGACGGCCTTCGGCTTGTCGCTGAAGCCGTAGCCGGGCAGCGACGGGACGACGAGGTGGAACTCCCGGCTGAGTAGCCCGATCACCTTCAGGAACTCGACGATCGATCCGGGCCACCCGTGGGTCATCACGAGCGGGATCGCGTCCGGATCATCGGACCGCACGTGGATGAAATGGATCCCGAGGCCCTGGATATCGCTCCGGAATTGGGGCAGCGCGTTGAGTCTCGCCTCCGTCGCGCGCCAGTCGTAGTCGCTCGCCCAGTAGCCGCACAGCTCTTTCAGGTATGCGAGCGGCACGCCCTGTGACCAGTCGTCCACCGTCTCACGCTCCGGCCAGCGAGTGCCGCGCAGGCGGTCGCGCAGGTAATCGAGCTCCGCCTGCGGGACCTCGATGTGAAAGCGCTCCACGCTTGGTCAGTCGAACTTCAGCTCGCGCAGCGCCGCCCAGCGAGGGTCCGGCTCGCGCTCGTGCGCGTGGTCGGGCGAGCGGTTCAGGTTCTCGCCGCACACCGCGCAGAGGCCGGCGCAGTCCTCGCGGCAGACGATCTGCGTCGGGAGCGCGAGGGCGAGGGCGTCGCGCGCCCAGGCGCGCATGTCGAGGACGCCCTCGTCGAAGTAGGGAGAGCTGAGCTCCTCCCCGCCGCCCGGCTGGTCGAACTCGCGAGCGTCGACGTCGACGCCGTGGTCCGCCGGCTCCAAACAGCGGACGCATGGACCGTCGAGCTCGGCGTCGAATCGCAGCCGGAAGGCGTAGCCGCTGACCGTGTGCGACACGTCGAGCCGCACGTCCACGGATCCGCCCTCGACCTCGTAGCGCTGACCGCCGAAGTCGAAGGCGTCCACCGGCACGTCGAGGTCGAGGCTCCGCGCCTCCCCGGAGGAGAGCCCCAGCCGTCCTACGTCGAAGTTGTCGGTGCGCTGCGCCATGCCACCGAGGCTAGCGGCGCGATTGCGCTAGACGGCCCCGCCGATCAGCTCGATCCGGTAGCCGTCGGGGTCGCGCACGAAGGCGATGAACGGACCCTCCGTGCGGCCGCCCGGACGGTAGGGGGGCTTCTCCGGCTCGATGCCGCCCTTCGACAGCTCCTCCAGCGTGCCGTCGAGGTCGTCGACGCTGATCGCAATGTGGTTGTAGCCCGTGCCGAGCTCGTAGGAGTCGACCCCGTGGTTGTAGGTCAGCTCGAGCACCGGGTCCTCGCCCGGCAGGCCCATGAAGACGTTGATCGCCTCGTCGCCGATGTTCATTCGCCGCCGCTCCTCGAAGCCGAGCTTCTCGTAGAACGAGACGGAGCGGTCGATGTCGCCGATGCGGTAGCAGGTGTGGAGGTAGGAGGCCATGCGCCGAATCTACTCACGTGGCGGCAGCGCCGAGAGCTCGTCGCTCGCCTCGCCCTCAGAGCTCGGGATGCGCTCGTCGAGCTCGTAGTAGTCGCCGGCGCTGCGCGTCCAGATCTGGCCGACGGTGCGGATGCCGGTGGGAGCGTCGAAGCACCCCGCGGCGATGCTGACCTTCTCCCCGCCGGGCACCTGCCAGAACAGCGACGACCCACATTCCGCGCAGAACCCGCGTCGCGCGTCGTGCGCGCTGTCCGGGCTATCGATCCAGCGGAGCCCGCGGTCCTCGGTGAACTCGAGCTTCTCCGCAAGCGCCGCAGTGGCGGCCCAGGCGTGACCAGCCCAGCGCCGGCACTCGGTGCAGTGACAGACGAGCACGTCTCGCAACGGCCCGCGCACCTCAAACGCAACAGCTCCGCAGATGCACCGTCCAAAAGCCATGCGAGAACGCTACCGGCGCCCGCCTTCCGTCGACGATCCTGCCCGGACCACCGTATCGGTGGTCAATCCAGGATCGTTGCCGGGCTCAGCCGACCTCGGCCTCTTCGCGGCCCTGCAGGCGGTCGCGACCTCGTTGGACGGCCGCGATGAACTTCGTCAGGTTCACCTCGAGGGTGTTGAGGATGTCGTCGGCATAGTCCTCGGCGCCCAGGCGGATCTCGCGCTCGCGCGCGCGGGCGTCCTCGATGATCTCGTCGGCCTGGCGCTCGGCCTGCTTGACGATCTCCTCCTCGCCGATCAGGCGGATCTGCTCCTCGCGCGCCTCGCGGATGATGCGCTCGGCCTCGCGCTTCGCCTCGGCCAGCATCTCCTGGCGCTCCTTGACGATCCAGCGCGCCTGCTTGATCTCCTCGGGGATCGTCGCGCGCATCTGGTCGAGGATGTCGTAGATCTCCTCCTTGTCGACACGCACCTGGTCCGTGAGCGGCACGGGCTTGGCGTTGTGAATCGTGTCGTCCAGCTTGTCGATCAGGACCAGTACATCCATCCGCGCCTCAGTTCTTCACCGCTTGAGTTCTTCCTGCAACCGTGCCGCGACCGCATCGGGCACGAGGCCGCTCAAATCGCCGCCGAACATCGCCAGCTCCTTAACTCCGCTCGAGCTCAGGAAGCTGAACTCCGGCGCCGCCATCATGTACATGCTCTCGATCTCGGGCGCCATTTTCCGGTTCAGCTGGTTCATCTCGAACTCGTACTCGAAGTCCGAGATCGCCCGGAGTCCTTTGACGATCGCCTTGGCGCCGTGCTCCCGGGCGAAATCGACGAGGAGAGTATCAAAGGGTTTTACCTGCACATTGCCGTATTCCGCCACCTCTGGCTCGATGAACGCAACGCGGTCCTCGGCGCTGAAGACCGTCTTCTGCTTCCGGACCGGCTGATTCACCACGGCCACTATGACGTTGTCGAACACATTCGCGGTCCGGGCGATGATGTCGAGGTGCCCGTAGGTGACGGGGTCGTAGGAGCCGGGGACCACAGCAGTCCCCCCATTCTTCGAGCCGTTCACGTGGCCGAGTGGATCGCGATGCGCGTGTCGCCGTAGGTCCGCTCGATGACGAGCGGGGCCGTAAGGAGGAGCGGATTGCGCTTGTCGGATTCGGTCACGATGCGTGCCTTCTCGCCAGTGAGCGCCGGCAGCGCCTCCACGAGCGCGCCGGCGACGGCAGGCGCAACATCATATGGGGGGTCGCAGAACACGAGGTCGAATGTGCCCTCTGGACGGGCGAGGAAACGCAGGACATCCTGTTGCCTTACGTCCGCGTGCGCCCCGACCGCGTCGAGGTTGCGGCGCAGCGCGGACAGCGCCGCCTGGTCGCGCTCCACGAAGACAGCCGTCTCCGCCCCTCGCGAGAGCGCCTCGATCCCGAGGGCGCCCGAGCCGGCGTAGAGGTCGAGGACGCGAGCGCCCGAGACGTCGCCCAGCATCGAGAAGAGTGCCTCGCGGACGCGGTCCGCGGTCGGGCGCGTGCGGGCCCCGCGCGGCGCGTACAGGCGCCGCCCCTTGAACTCGCCGGCGACGACCCTCACGGGGCGGGTAACCGCGCGGCAAGGCGCGCTTCGTCTTCGTCGTCGTACATCTCCATGCGCACCGCCTGGCCGTCGCGGAACGTCCAAAGCTGAAAGAACCGCATCTCGGTGGGCACCCCGCTGCCGCGTCCACGCCCGCGCATGTCGATCGTCGCGAGCACGCGATTAGGTGCTCCATCTTGCAGCTCCCACTCGATCTCGAGCTCTTTCCAGGGCTCCATCCACTCGTAGAAGAACTCGATGACGCTCTCCGGGCCGTGCCGGATGGCGCCCTCGGGATGGTCCGGCACGACCCACTCGAAGTCGGCCGGCAGCCCGCGCAGGGCCTCCTCCACACGCCCCTCGCGCCACATCAGGGTGTAGCCGCGGTCAAGCCTCCGGAGGATGTCGCTCATGCGGGAATGGGATCGAGTTCCGAGCCGAAGCGCCCGACGACCGCCTCGCGGAGCAGGGCGTGCTCGGGCTGCTCGAGGCGCGGGTCGCCGACCAGGATCTCGTCCGCGCGGTCGCGGGCGCGCACGAGCAGCTCGACGTCCTCGGGGAGGCGCGCCAGCTTGAACTCGGGCAGGCCATGCTGGCGGGTGCCGAGGACGTCGCCGGCGCCGCGCAGCTCCAGGTCGATCTCGGCGAGCCGGAAGCCGTCCCGCTCGTTCGCGATCGCCTCGAGCCGCGGGAGCTTGGGGTCCCCGAAGAGGATGCAGAGCGAGGCGTGCTCGCCGCGGCCGACCCGCCCGCGCAGCTGGTGGAGCTGGGACAGGCCGTAGCGCTCGGCCGCCTCGATCAGCATCACGGTGGCGTTCGGCATGTCGATGCCGACCTCGATCACGCTGGTCGCCACGAGCACATCGGCCTCGCCGGCGGCGAACTTCTCCATCGCGGCCGTCTTCCGCTTCGAGGGCATCTGCCCGTGGATCAGCTCGACGCGCTGGTTCGCGAACTCGGTCGAACGCAGCCGCTCGAACTCCGCTGTCGCCGCCGTAGCCTGGAGCGCCTCCGATTCCTCCACCAGCGGGCATACGACAAAGCACTGGCGCCCCGACGCGATCTCCTCCCGGATGCGCTCGTACGCGCGCGCCCGCGCGCGGGCGCCGTCCACCACGTGAGTCTCGACCGGCTGCCGTCCGCGCGGCAGCTCGCGCAGCACGGTCGCGTCGAGGTCGCCGTAGGCGGTGAGCGAGAGCGTCCGCGGGATCGGGGTCGCCGTCATGTGGAGCGCGTGCGGGGCGAGCCCCT
Organism: Actinomycetota bacterium; assembly: GCA_046735115.1. Taxonomy (GTDB): domain Bacteria; phylum Actinomycetota; class Thermoleophilia; order Solirubrobacterales; family Thermoleophilaceae; genus JACVRW01. Next base: position 10,240 of record JBKPSR010000106.1, on the reverse strand, counting down.
CGGGCGCCTTTGCGTCGAGCGCGGCCCGCTGGCGCACGCCGAAGCGGTGCTGCTCGTCCACGACCACGACGGCGAGCTCGCGGAACTGGACCGGCTCCTCGATCAGCGCGTGTGTGCCGACCACTAGCTGCAGCTGCCCGCTCGCGAGCCGGTCGAGCAGCTCGCGCCGCCGGGTCGCCGGCGTCGAGCCCGTGAGGAGCTCGACCGGCAGCTGCCCGCCGAGCAGCGAGTCGATCGTGCGGTGGTGCTGCTCGGCCAGCGTCTCCGTGGGGGCCATGAGCGCCGCCTGCGCGCCGTTCTCGACCGCGCGCAGCATCGCGGCGAGCGAGCACACGGTCTTGCCGCTCCCAACTTCCCCCATCAAGAGCCGCTGCATCGGCCGCTCGCGCGCGAGGTCCGCGTCGAGCTCGTCGATCGCCTTCACCTGATCGGCCGTCAGCTCGAACGGCAGCGACCACCGCCAGCGGTCCACCACCACGCCACGTGCCTCGAGCGGCCGCGCCCGCCGTCCCTCCCGCCGCGCACGCCGCCGCCCCGCCACGGCCAGCTGGAGCAGGAACAGCTCCTCGAACGCCAGCCGCCGGCGCGCGCCGCGTTCCTCCTCCTCGGTCCCCGGGAAGTGGATCGCATCGATCGCCGCCGGCCGCTCGGGGAGCTCCTCCTCGAGCCGCAGCCGCGCCGGCAGCGGCTCGGGTGCGGCGAGCATCAGCGGGCGCACGCGATTGACGAGCGCGCGCAGGCGCTGAGGCGTGATCCCCTGCGTGGCCGGATGGACCGGCACGAGCCCCACGGTGTGCACCGGCGCGCTTCCGTTGCCGAGGAGTTCGTGGTCCGCCACCCAGAACTGGTTGCGCTGCCGGAGCTTGCCGTGAAGCAGGACGTGCGTCCCCTCCGTGAGGTCGCGCGCGACCCAGGGTTGATTGAACCAGACCGCGGTGAGCGGACCGGACTCGTCGAACACGCGAGCCTCCACGCGCTTTTGACGCCGATTTCGCATCGGCTTGACGGACACGGCGCGAACCGTCACGGCGACGGTGGCCTGCTGGCCGATCGCGAGCTCGGCCGCATGCTGCAGCTCGCGGTTGCTGTGCGAGTGCGGGAAGTGCTCCACAAGGCCGCCCAGGGTCTCGATGCCGAGAGCGTCGAGCCCCTTTACCGGCTCGGCAAGCATGCTCGGACGCGGGTACGACCGGATCGCCGCAGCCGAAAGGTCTGCGGGGGTCAGCTCAACCTTCGTTGCGAAGCGAAACGGCACTGTCGTCAATGATGTAGGGCGCCGCGGGCGGCAAGTGCCGCTTCACTCCGCGCAGAGCAGCCACCACCAGGCGGGCTGGCCGCCCTCGTGGTACTCGAGCTCGACGCCGTCGGGGACGCGGGCCTGGACGTCGTCCTGGCCCAGGGGCGGCGCCTCGCCGGCTATGCACGTCAGGAGCTCCGCGCCGTCGACGAGCTGGTCGAGCGTCGCCTTGAGCGTCGCGGCCGGGTCGCCCCAGGCCACCAGCTCGCCGCCCGCGTAACCGACCGCGTCCCCGGCCAGGAAGCGGCCCTGGGCGTCGTCGCGGGCGGCCGGCGCCACCCCGCCGATACGGAGCGCCTCCGCCGCCTCCGAGACGGCCTCGGCGTTCCCCCGCGCGTGGCGGCCGGGGTCGAACGCAAGCAGGGCCGCGAGCCCCTCCTGCGGCGCGGTCGTTGGCACCACCGCGGCCGGCTTCTCGGACAGCTCGCACGCGCGCTCCGAGGCGAGGATCACGTTCGGGCTGTTCGGCAGCACCAGCACCTCGGGGCCCGGAGCCGCGTGGATGCCGGCGAGCAGCTCGTAGGTCGAGGGATTCATCGTGGGGCCGCCGTCGACGACCAGGACGCCGAGCTCCTCGAAGAGCCGCTTCACGCCCTCCCCGCTCGCTACGGCCACGACAGCGCAGGTCGACTGCCCCCCGGCGGCCGCCTCGCCCGCGAGCCGGGCGCTGCGGTCCGCCACCTGCTCCTGCATGTCGGCCACGTCGAAGCGCGACACCTCTCCCGCCGGCTCGAAGAGCGCCACCGCGGCGTCCGGGTCGTCGGTGTGCACGTGCACGCGCAGCGTGCGGTCGTCGCCCACGACGAGTACGGAGTCGCCGAGCCGCTCGAGCTGCGGAGTGAAGCCGCCGGCGTCGAGTCCCTGGCCGGTCACCGCGAAGTTGGTGCAGTAGCGAAAGCTCGACGACTCGTGCTCGGGCCGGTGGAGCGCCGCCGGCGCGTACTGGTGCTCGAGCTCCGGCGCGGCGAGCCCGCGTAGCGCGGCCAGGCAGCCGGCGATGATCACCGTGAGCCCGTAAGCGCCCGCGTCCACGACACCGGCGTCGCGCAGCACAGCGAGCTGCTCGGGACCGCGGGCGACGGCCTCCTTGCCCGCCTCGAGCGCGTTCTCGAGCACCTCGGCGAGCAGCTCGTCCTGCTCCTGGGCCGTGGAGTGCGGCCCGAGCCGCTGCGTGTCCATGTGCGCGAGGTCGTGCGCAACGCGGCTGGCCATCGCGCGCACAGCGGTGAGCATCGTGCCCTCCGCCGGGTCGCGGACCGACGCGTACGCCGCGTCGGCGGCGCGGGCGAACGCGGCGGACACCAGCACAGGGTCTACGAGCTCGCCGGGCCGCGACGCCAGCTCCTCCGCGGCGCCGCGCACGACCTGCGACAGGATCACGCCGCTGTTGCCGCGCGCGCCGAGCAGCGCGGCGCGCGCGACCGCGCTGACGATCTCGTCGCGGCCGATCCGCTCCATCGCCGAGTCGTCGAGCTTGTTGAGCTCCTCGACGACCGCTCGCATCGTCAGCGCCATGTTGTCGCCGGTGTCGCCGTCGGCGACCGGGAAGACGTTGAGGTCGTTGACCTCCTGGCGGCGATCCTCGAGCTCGTGAAGCGCGGCCGCCACGACCCGCTTGAACCGGATCAGGCTTTCGGCAGGGGGCATCCGGGCTTTTTTACAGCATGGCGCGCCCTAGGCGTGCTTCGTGACCTTGCCCGCCTTGAGGCAACGCGTGCAGACGTACTCGCGCCGGGGGGTCCCCCCGACGTCGATGCGGACCTTCTGAAGGTTCGGGTTGAAGCGCCGCTTGGTGGCCACCATGGAGTGGCTGCGGCTGTGGCCGAACGCGGGTCCCTTTCCGCACGAATAGCAGACCTTTGGCACGGCGCGTCAGGGTAGCAGCGAGGCGCGCGCCGCCTGGAGCGCCGAGTCGATCGCGTCCCGCGCCACGTCCAGGTGCGTTACCGCTCTGTCACGGCCGTCCGGGGTGCCGCTCAGCTCCACCCCGCGCTCGGACATCCGCTGCACGAACCCGTCGGGCGCGCTGAAGATCACGATGTTCGTCTCGGGCGCGACCACCTGGCAGCCGAGCTCGGCGAGGCCGTTGGCCAGGATCCGCGCGTGCTCATGGTCCTCGGCCAGCCGGTCGACGTGGTGGTCGAGTGCGTACAGGCAGCCGGCGGCCACGATCCCCGACTGCCGGAACGCGCCCCCCATCTGCTGCTTCCAGCGCCACGCCTCGTCCATGAGCTCGCGAGCGCCCGCCAGCACCGCGCCGACCGGAGCGCCGAGGCCCTTGGTGAAGTCGAGCCATGCCGTGTCGAATCCGCCGGCGAACTCGGCGGCGCTCGTGCCCGACGCCACCACAGCGTTCATGAGCCGGGCGCCGTCCATGTGCGCGCGCAGGCCGTGCGCCCGCGCGACGTCCAGCACCGCTCGCACCTGCTCGGGCGACCAGACGCGGCCGCCGCCCATGTTCGTCGTCTGCTCGACCGACGCCACGCGCGAGCGCGGCAGGTAGCGGTTGCGCGGGTCGCGGATCGCGGCCTCGAGCTGCTCCGCCGTGAAGATTCCGCCGTCGCCGTCGAGCGCGTGGATCATCAGGTGCGCGTTCTGCGCCGGCCCGCCCGCCTCGGCGATGATCGGGTGAGCTGTGCGGTCGAGGATCAGCTCGTCGCCGCCGGGGCGGGCGTGCAGCCGAAACGAGATCTGGTTGCACATCGTGCCGCTCGGGAGGAACAGCGCCGCCTCCTGGCCGAGCAACTCGGCCACGCGCTCCTGCAGGCGGTTCGTTGTCGGATCCGCGAGCCGCTGCTCGTCCGCCACCTCCGCGGACGCGATCGCCCTCCGCATCGCCTCGGTGGGCCGCGTCTGCGTGTCGGAGTAGAGGTTGATCACGGGGGCCGAGGAGCCTACCGGCCACCCACGAGCAATCTGCAATTTGCGGCCCACAGGCGTTCCAGCCGACCCGAAATGCATAGTTTGCGCCTCGTAGGGGAATGAGCCCTCGGTCTGGGGGAGCCCAGGCAGGGAACCCATAGGAGTTCGAACAGCAAGCCGTGCTGCTCGTTTGCCGTGCAAACTCGCCGTTCTCGGCGGGCGTGCTGGCCTGTGTCCTCGTGTCGATCCTGTCGGCCGGCGCACCCGCGTCCGCACAAGAGCTTCCGGATGTCTATCCCGGAGCCGTAACAGGCGTGCCACAACCGCCCCGGCTGGGACCGGCGCCCGACATCCCGCCGGTCCGCGGACAGGACCGGACGCCGCGCAGGGCCAAGGGCTGCGCCAGGAGTGCGCTCCCGCAGGGCTGGCCCGGCGTGGACCCGCGGGCCGTCGATCCCGCCGCGCCGAACCCGCTGCGGGGCCTGCGCTGGTACGTCGACCCGCTCGAGCCCGCCTATCGTTCGTACAGGACCTTCTGGAATCGGCATCGGGGCAACAAGGCGGCGCTTATGTGGCGGATCGCGTCCGAGCCGCGCTTCCGCTGGTTCGGACGCTGGGACCGGCCGGTCCTGTCCAGGGTGCGCAACTACCTTCGCTGCGCGGGCGCCGTCCAGCCCGGGGCGGTGCCGCTGATGGTCGTGATGCGCCATCAAGGCAGGGGCTGCGGCGACGGATACGACGGAGGCGGCCCGGCCGAGGACCGGCGCACGCGCGCCTGGTATCGCAACCTCGCCCGCGCGGTCGGCGGCACACGGGTCGTGATCGGCTTCGAGCCGGACTCGCTGGGCACGATCGACTGCCTCACTCGCAGCCGGCGCCTCGCCCGCCTCAGGCTGCTGCGCTACGGCGTGAACGTACTGTCGAGGCTGCCACGTGCGACGATCTACCTCGAGGCCGGCGCATCCGACTGGGAGCCCGCACGCCGGACAGCCAGGCAGCTCCGCTTCATCGGCATCCGCAAGGTGCGCGGTTTCATGCTGAACGTCACGCACCACGACTGGACGCGAGCGAACGTCCTGCACGGGCTCGACATATCGAGGCGCGTGGGCGGGAAGCACTTTATCGTCAACACGTCCTTCAACGGCCGCGGCCCGATTCACATACGCATCGGCGGGCGGGTTCGGAACATCTGGTGCAACCCGCCGGGCCGCGGGCTCGGGATCGCGCCCACGACCGCCACGGGCAACGCGCTGGTGGACGCTTACATGTGGGTGAACCGGCCGGGCTACTCAGCCGGCTCCTGCAACGGAGGCCCGCTGCCTGTCGGCTCGTGGTGGCCTCAGCGCGCGCTCATGTACGCGCGCTTCCAGACGAACTGGCTCGCGCCCCCGCGCGGCACCTCGAACGGCTTCTTCCGGCGCTAGGCGCCGAGCTCGCGGCGCAGCTCCGCCATCCTCAGCACGGCGCGCGCGGCGTCCTCGCCCTGGTGGCGCTTCTCGCCGCCCGCGCGCGCGAGCGCCTGCTCCATGTTGTCGACCGTAAGCACGCCGAAGGAGCACGGCACGCCCGTGTCGAGCGCCACGCGCGCGATGCCGCTCGCGGCCTCGGCGCAGACGAAGTCGTAGTGGTCGGTCTCGCCGCGGATCACGGCGCCGAGGCACGCCACGCCCGCGTAGCGGCCCGAGTCCGCGCAGTAGCGCGCGCCCAGCGGCAGCTCGAACGCGCCGGGCACGTCGTGCACGTCGACGCTCGCGCCCGCCTCCTCGAAGACTCGCGTCGCGCCCTCCACCAGCCTCTCCGCGAGCGCCTCGTAGAAGCGGCCAACCACCGCCGCGTAGACGTCAGCCACGTTGCCCAGGGCGGCGCGGCGCGGGTCCCTGTCCGTACGGGTCCGAGCTTTCGGCGAGCGCGCGCTCGCGGTCCTGGATGCGCTCCTCGTGGATCATCTCCTCGTCGAGCGCCAGGCCCTGGTGGTGGAGCATGTGCCCGAGGCGCTCCTTCTTCGCACGCAGGTACTCGCGGTTGTGCCGGCCGGGCGCGTGTTCGATCGGCACCTGGTCGGTCACCGTGAGGCCGTAGCCCTCGAGCCCCACGATCTTCTTCGGGTTGTTCGTGAGCAGCCGGATCGAGCTGAGGCCGAGGTCCACCAGGATCTGCGCCCCGATGCCGTAGTCGCGCAGATCCGCGGGCAGCCCGAGCTTCATGTTGGCGTCGACCGTGTCGAGCCCCTCCTCCTGGAGCCTGTACGCGCGCAGCTTGTTGAGCAGCCCGATCCCGCGTCCCTCCTGCGCGAGGTAGAGGAGCACCCCGCGCCCTTCCTGCTCGATGCGGGCGAGCGCATCCTCGAGCTGCTGGCCGCAGTCGCAGCGGAGCGAGTGGAAGACGTCGCCCGTGAGGCACTCGGAATGCACGCGCACGAGCACGTCCTCCTCCCCCGCCACCTCGCCCTTGACCATCGCCACGTGGTGCTTGTCGTCGACGAGCGAGCGGAAACCCACGACGTTGAAGTCTCCGAACTTGGTCGGCAGACCGGCCTCGACGACGCGCTCGATCAGCTTGTCGTGGCGGCGCCGGTAGGCGATCAGGTCCGCCACCGTGACCATCTTCAGGCCGTGCTTGGCGCAGTAGCGCTCGAGGTCGGGCACGCGGGCCATCGTGCCGTCGTCGTTCATGATCTCGCAGATCACGCCCGACGGGTTCAGGCCCGCCAGGCGGGCCAGATCGATCGCCGCCTCGGTCTGGCCGGTGCGCTCCAGCACGCCGCCGGCCTTCGCCTTGAGCGGGAAGATGTGGCCGGGCTGGACGAGATCATGCGGGCGCGACCCCGGGTCGATCGCGACCTGGACCGTGTGGGCGCGGTCGTGCGCGGAGATCCCGGTGGTGATTCCCTCGCGCGCCTCGATGGAGACCGTGAACGCCGTCTGGAACGGCGACTCGTTCTTCGCGGCCATCAGGTCGAGCCCGAGCTCGTCGCAGCGCTCGCCCGTGAGCGCGAGGCAGATCAGGCCGCGGCCGTGAGTCGCCATGAAGTTGATCGCCTCGGGCGTGACGAACTGGGCGGCCATCGTGAGGTCGCCCTCGTTCTCGCGGTCCTCCGCGTCGCAGACGACGACCATCTTCCCCTGGCGGACGTCCTCGATGGCCTCCTCGATTGTGCTGAAGGGTGGGTTCGTCATCGCGCGCTCAGCTTCTCCACGTACTTGGCGAGGACGTCGACCTCGAGGTTGACGGTGCGCCCCGGGGCCGCTGCGCCGAGCGTCGTGCGTTCGAGCGTCTCGGGGATGAGCGACACCTCGAATGCATGATCGTCCACGCCCGAAACGGTAAGCGACACGCCGTCCACGGCGATCGAGCCCTTCTGGACGACGTAGCGGAGCAGGTCGCCCGGAGCCTGAATCCGCACGACCCGCGAGTTCCCGTCGCCGGCCACGGACTCGACCGTCCCGGTCCCGTCCACGTGCCCCTGCATGATGTGGCCTCCGAGGCGGTCGCCGGCGCGGAGCGGCAGCTCGAGGTTCACCTCGTCACCGATCTCGAGGGGCGCCAGCGAGGTCCGCCGAAGCGTCTCGGGCATCACGTCGGCCGCGAACGAGCCGTTGTTCCGCTGGACTGTCGTGAGGCAGACGCCGTTGACGGCGATCGAGTCGCCCCGCTCCAGCTCCGCGGCCAGCGGGGTCTCCACCTCCACGCGGCCGTGCGCCAGCGCACGGACCACTCCCTTGCCTACCACGAGCCCGGTGAACACCTCACCACTCCTTGAAGCGGGCGATGATGAGGACGTCGTCCTCGATCCGCTCCGTCTCCATGGCGAGCGCGCGCGAGCCGGCGCCGATGTCCGCGACGCCGATGCCCTCCACGGCGGTCTTCGCCTTCGCACCGCCGAGCATCAGCGGTGCGATGAACATGCGCGCCTCGTCGATCTCGCCCGCCTCGACGAAGGCGCCGGCGAGGTGCGGGCCGCCCTCGAGCAGCAGGGACTGGATGTCGCGCGCGCCCAACTCGTCGAGCGCGTTCTCCACCCGCGCGGCCTCGTTCGCGCCGGTCGCGACGATCACGTCGACGCCGGCGGCCTCGAGCGCCTGCACGGAGGTGCGCTTCGCGGCACGGGAGCAGACCACGATCAGGCCGAGGTCGGCGACGCCATCGACCAGCTGGGAGTCGAGCGGGAGGCGCGCCTCGGAGTCGAACACCACGCGGCGCGGCTGCCGGGCGACGCCCTCGACGCGCGCGTTGAGCCGCGGGTCGTCGACCAGCGCGGTGCCGATGCCGACGGCGACGGCGTCGGACTCCGCCCGCCAGCGGTGGGCGCGGGCGCGGCTTGCCGCGCCGGAGATCCACTGCGAGTCGCCCGTGCGCGTGGCCACCTTGCCGTCGAGCGTCATCGCCGACTTGAAGACCACCAGCGGCCGGCCGGTGCGCGCGTGCTTCCGGAAGGGCTGGTTCTGCATGCGAGCCGCCTGACCTATGTCGCCGTCGACGAAGTCGACCCTCACGCCCTCGTCGCGCAGGATGCCCGGGCCGCGGCCGGAGGCCTTCGGAGTCGGATCGTCCGAGGCGATCACCACGCGCGCGATGCCCGCGGACACGATCGCGTCGGTGCATGGCGGCGTCCGGCCCTGATGCGCGCACGGCTCGAGCGACACGTACATGGTCGCGCCGGCGGTGTGGCCGGTAGCGGCCTCGAGCGCCATGACCTCGGCGTGGGCCTCGCCGGCGGGCTGCGTGATGCCCTCGCCGATTACACGCCCGTCCTTGACCACGACCGCGCCGACCATCGGGTTCGGGCTCGTCTGCCCGCGCGCCCGCTCCGCGAGCTCGATGGCCCTCAGCAGGTACTGCGAATCGCGTTCCGTCGCGGTGGTCTCCGGCATCCTGAAAACACCGTACCAGCGGGCACTTCCGCGCCCTGGGGGTGAGCGATTACTAACGTGCGGCGGCGTGCACCGCCTCGTGCTCGTGCTGATCTTGGTCGCCGGCTTCGCGCTGCGCGTGTGGCACATCGACTACGGGCTGCCGTTCGTCTACTCGATCGACGAGGGATCCCACTTCACCTCGCGCGCGGTCGAGATGTTCTGGCAGGACCTCGATCCCGGCTACTACCAGAACCCGGCCGCGTACACGTACCTCGTGTACGGGCTGCTGCGACTGATGTATGGGCCACTCGGCTTCGTGTTCGATCTCCGGTTCGCGAACGTCACCGAGCAGTTCGACAAGAACCCGACCGAGATCTGGATCGCCGCCCGCGCGCTCGCAGCGGGGCTCTGCATGGTCGGCGTGGCGGCGACCTACTGGGCCGCGCGGCGGCTGTGGGGCGTGCGCGAGGGCCTGGTGGCGGCCGCCGTGCTCGCGTTCGCCTTCCTGCCGGTGGCGTACTCGCGCGTGGCGGTGACCGACGTGGGGGCGCTGATCGGAGTGGCGCTCTCGCTGGGCTTCGCGGTGAGGGCGTGCAACGCGGGGCCGGGGCGCGGCGCTGCGTGGAGAAGCGGCCACCTGCGCGGCGCGCTCGCCGCGGACCACCCGACGCGCGACCTCGGCCTCGCCGGCGCGGCGGCCGGGCTCGCAGTCTCCTTCAAGTACACGGCCGGCCTAGCGCTCCTGCCGGTGGCGATCGCCGCGCTCGCGCGGCTTCGCTCGGACGGCCCGCGCGCGCTCGCGGGCCTCGCTCTCGGCTGCCTCCTCGCGGCGTTCGTGTTCGTCGCCCTCAACCCGTTCCTGTTCGACTCGTTCGACGCGTGGTGGAGCGACGTGCGCGACCAGGCCGACGTGGCGCGCGACCAGCCGAAGCCGGGCCAGGAGTCGGGCGGCGTCTCCTACTACCTGGACAGCCTCACCTGGGGCCTCGGTTGGGCGGCGGGATTCGCAGCGCTGGCGGGGGCGCTGCTCGAGCTGCGCCGCAATCTCGTCCGCGGGCTGATGCTGATCGCGGTGCCGGTGGCGCTGTTCGTCTACCTGAGCGCGCAGTCGCGTTACTTCGGGCGCTGGCTCCTGCCGGCCTACCCGGCGCTCGCGATGCTGGCGGCGCTCGCGATCTCGCAGGCGGCGGAGCTCGTCTCGCTGCGCATCGCGCGCGCCCCTCGGCCC
>JBKPSR010000105.1:0-20276 GCA_046735115.1 Actinomycetota bacterium | reverse complement strand
AGCGCCCGGAAGGCCGAGAGGTCGTGGCGAGAGATGTGGTCGCCGTCGGGATCCTGCTGCCGAATGGCGCGGAAGGCCGTGGGCGCCGTGAACAGGGTCGTGACGCCGTGCTCCGCGATGACCCGCCAGAAGGCGCCGGGGTCGGGTGTTCCGACCGGCTTGCCCTCGTAGAGCACGGTCGTGCAGCCATGCAGGAGCGGGCCGTAGACGATGTACGAGTGCCCCACCACCCAGCCGATGTCCGAGGCCGCCCAGTAGACCTCGCCCGGATCGACGCCGTAGATGTGCTTCATCGACCACTTGAGGGCCACGGCGTTGCCACCCGTGTCGCGAACGATCCCCTTCGGTTGCCCCGTGGTGCCGGACGTGTAGAGGATGTAGAGCGGATCCGTGGCCTCGACCGGCACGCACTCCGCCGGCTCGGCGCGCGAGACCGCCGTCTCCCAGTCGAGGTCGCGGCCGGGATCGAGCAGAGCCTCGATCTGTGGCCGCTGGAGGATGATGCAGCGTCTGGGCTTCTTGTCGACGAGGTCGATTGCCGCATCCAGCAGCGGCTTGTAGGCGACAACACGCCCCGGCTCGATTCCACACGAGGCCGAGACGACCACCTTCGGAGCCGCGTCCTCGATCCGGCTGGCCAGCTCGTTCGCCGCGAACCCGCCGAACACGACCGAGTGGATCGCTCCGATGCGGGCGCAGGCCAGCATGGCGATCGCCGTCTCAGGCACTATCGGCATATAGATGACGACGCGGTCGCCGCGCTCGACCCCTTCGTTCACCAGTGCGCCGGCGAACTGCGCCACCGCATCGCGTAGCTCGCGGTACGTGAAGCTCGCCTTCGTACCCGTGACCGGCGAGTCGTAGATCAGCGCGAGCTGGTCCGCCCGCCCCCCATCGACGTGGCGATCGAGCGCGTTGTAGCAGGTGTTCAGCCGGCCCCCTGGGAACCAGCGGTAGAAGGGTGCGCGAGAGTCGTCGAGCACGCGGTCCCACGGCTCGACCCAGTCGATCTCCGCCGCCGCCTCTGCCCAGAACTCCTCGGGCTGCTCGAGCGAGCGCCGGTGGATCTCCTCCAAGCTCTCGGGCTGCTGAGTGATGTCGGTGGCTGCCATTTGCGATTCCTCCTTCGGGCCAGTTGCGTGCGGCGAACGTACGCCTCGACCGCGCCCCGCGGAATCACCCTGGCCGTGAGAATTTCCTTTCCTTTTGGTAAGGGCGGCCGTACGATCCGCTGGGAGACTCGTGACCCCCGAGCAGGTCAAACAGGGGCCCCCGGAGGACCCGCCCGAGCTGACCCGTCGCGAGCGCGACGTGCTGGTGGCGCTGTGCCGGCCGGCGCTCGAGGGCGACCTCTTCACCGAGCCGGCGTCGGTCCGAGAGATCGCGGCGGCACTGGTCGTGACCGACGCTGCCGTCAAGCAGCACCTCGGCAACCTGTACTACAAGTTCGGGATCGGCGAGACCGGCGAGCGGCGGCGCGTGACGCTGGCCAAGGAGGCGTTTCGCCGTGGCGCGATCACGGCTGACGAGCTCGGCGCCGCAAGCGCTCGACTTGCGGCCGCAGCGGGCGATTCACTGCGCGTGGGCAGGGAAGCCTTCGCCCGCCGCGACTGGGACACGGCTGTCGAGCTGCTGTCGGAGGCCGATTCGGCCGGCGCGCTCGCTGCCGAGGACCTCGAGCGCCTCGCCGAGGCAGCGCTCTGGGCCGACCGCCACGAGGAGTCATTCGCGGCGAATCAGCGCGCCTACCAGGAGCACATTCGGGAAGGCCGCCCGCGGCGCGCGGCTTTCGTTGCCCTCATGCTCGTGATCCACTACGCGGTGCGGCTCGAGCTGGCCGCGGCGGAGGGCTGGTTCGGGAAGGCGAGGCGCCTACTCGAGGCGGAGGCGGAGGGGCCTGAGCACGGCTACCGGGCGCTCGTCACGGCGCTGTTCGCGGAAGCGAATGGCGACTGGGACGCCGTCTACGAGAGCGGGCTCGAGATGCACGAGATCGGCGGCCGCCACGACAACGCCGACCTGCAGGCGCTCGGCCTCACCTTCGGAGGGCTCGTACTGACGCGGCTGGGCGAGATAGCTGAGGGCACGCGCCTGCTCGACGAGGCGATGGCGAGCGCGACCGGGGGCGAGCTGGGGATGCTCGCGACCGGAATCGTCTATTGCCGCATGATGAGCTCCTGCGTCGACCGACACGACTACCGCCGCGCGGGAGAGTGGACGGACGTGGTGGAGACCTGCCGCGCGACCAACGGAATGGGCGGCTTCCCGGGGGACTGTCGGACGCACCGGGCGGCGGTGCTTCGCATGCGTGGCGCGTGGGCGGAGGGGGAGCAGGAGGCGCTGCGCGCTGTCGAGGACCTGCAGGGGTTCAATTTGCTCCACATCGGACTCGCGTTGTACGAGCTTGGCGAGATCCGGCTGCGCCAAGGCGACTTGGGCGGCGCCGAGGAAGCGTTCCTGCGCGCCCACGAGCTCGGCTGCGCCCCGCAGCCCGGGATGGCGTTGCTGCGACTGGCGCTCGCCGACGGCCCGGCCGCGGCCGCGTCGATCGACACCGCCCTCGCCGACACGTCGCTCGATCGCCTGGCCCGCTCGCGGCTGCTGCGGGCCAAGGTCGAGATCGCGCTCGCCGTCGGCGACCACGGCTCCGCCCGCTCCGCGGTCCAGGAGCTCGAGGAGACCGCCGAGACCTACGGCATACCCGCGCTGAACGCGGCCGCTGAGCACGCCCGTGGAGAGCTCGAGCTCGCCACCGGCGACCCCGCCGAGGCCGCCCGCCGGCTCGCCTCGGCGCAGCGTCTCTGGCAGCAGGTAGAGGCGCCCTACGAGGCCGCGCGAGCCCGGGAGCTCTTGGCCGAGGCGCATTTTGCGCGTGGCGACCGGGAGTCCGGCGTACTGGAGCTGCGTACGGCCTATACGGCCTTCCAGCGCCTCGGGGCCAGGCGGGATGTCGAGCGAAGCGATCAGCGTATGGCCGAGCTCGCAGCCTGACCGGCGCTCTGCGCCTGAGACTCACTCCGAGGTAAGGAAAGTCTCACTACCGCGCCCATTCCGGCATGCGCCCGGAGCTCTTAGCGTCGGCGTCGTCGAGTTCATCCCATTGGAGGAGGACGGAAATGAACGCTCTAAGCACCATCCCGCTCAACCTCGCCGAGGTCGACTTGATCGAGGCGTGGTCGAAGGCCGACCCGTCCGAGCGTGTTCGCTTCACGTTCGTCGTTAACGCCGAGACCGGGGCCGATCGCTGCGCGCTCGCTTACGCGGAGCTCTCGCCGGGCGGCGCGATCCCGCGTCACTCCGACGACGCCGACGAGTTCACGGTCGTGCTGTCGGGGGAGGTTGATGTCGAGATCGACGGTGAGTCGAGCACGGCGGCCGAAGGCTCGCTCCTGCACTTCCCTGCGGGGGTGAAGCATCGGATCGGAAACAGCCGCGAGCAGACGGTTCGGCTCGTCCTATTCTTCGATCGGCCCTCACACCCGGTGAGCTTCGACGAGCCGCTGATGCCGATGGACGTGGTGGTCCTGGGCGAGTGATCCGCCCAGGCGCGAGGGAGGCGCGGCGGACGCGCGCCTTCCTCGCGCCCGGAATCGAGCGTTGGAACCCGGCTTACCGCGTTACGCTCGGTCCCCCCGCGCGAAGTTTCGGGCGTGCTCGGGATCGAGCAGGATCTCGGCTCTTCGCGGCGCGCCTTAACGGGCCGCCAGCCACTCGCCAGGACCGCGGAAACGTAAACGGGAACCGACGACTCCGCTCTACCACGCGGGTCATCGGAGGTCAACGCGGGTCTGAGCACCGCTTGGACGGTTCCCCCTACACGACACCAGACGGCCAAGTTCGTCCGCCGCTCACCCGGGCGGGTGCGCCCAGAATTGGCACTACAAAAGCGGTTCCGGCACGATCAGCGGAGGGGGAGGGATTCGAACCCTCGGTCGACCAGAGGCCGACAACGGTTTTCGAGACCGCCCCGTTCAACCGCTCCGGCACCCCTCCGGGGACCACGATCATAGGGGCGCGCGCGGAGTCAGTACGCGAGCTCGCCCGCGGGAGACGCGCGGGAGGGAATCAACGCGAGCGTCGCCGCGCACGCGATCAGCCAGGCGCCAACGGCGAGCAGCATCCCGATGCCCCAGAGCAGGAGCGCGTGGCGATCGAGGTGCGTCTGACGATCGGCTGGGCTTAGAAATGCGCGTCCGTCTCGAGGAGCCCGTCCAGCTCCTCGGGCGGCAGCGGCCGGGCAAACAGGAAGCCCTGTCCGAGCGGGCAGCCGAGCTCGCGCAGATCGGCGACCTGCTCGCTCGTCTCAATGCCCTCGGCCACGACCTCCATCTCGAGCGCGCGGCCCATCGCCACGGCAGCGGCCACGAGCGCCGAGTCGGGCGAGTTCGCCGACATGCCCGCAACGAACGAGCGGTCGATCTTGAGGATGTCGGCCGGCATCTCGCGCAGGTGGTCCAGCGAGGCGTATCCGGTGCCGAAGTCGTCGATCGCGATCCGCACGCCGGCTGCGCTCAGCTCGCGGAGGGCGCGGAAGCCTGAGTCGCGGTCCGCCATCGCCGTGCTCTCGGTGACCTCGATCGTGAGACGTGAGGGGTCGAGCGCCGAGCGGCGCACCGCGTTCAGGACGGTAGAGACGACGTCCGGGTGCGTGAGCTCGCGCGCGCTCAGGTTGACCGCCAGGCTGAAGGCCGATGGCCCGCCGCTCAGGCGGTCCCAGTCGCGCAGCCGGCGGCAGGCCTCGCCCACCGCCCACGCGCCTACCTCGACGATCAGGCCGCTCTCCTCGGCCACTGGAAGGAACTTGTCGGGCGACAGCAGCCCGCGCTCGGGATGTTCCCAGCGGATGAGCGCCTCGGCACCGACCATCTCGCCGGAGTCGAGGCTCACGAGCGGCTGGTAGAAGAGCCGCAGCTCGCCGCGCTCCAGCCCCCGCTGGAGCTCCTGTTCGATCGAGAGCGCGTCCACGGCGCGCTCGCGCATCGCCACGTCGAAGAGCTCCGTGCGCGCGCCGCCGCGCTCCTTGGCCCTGTACATCGCGGCGTCGGCGTCCTCGACGAGGCGGGAGCAGTCCGCGTCCTCGCCGGGCTCGGCCAGGGCGATCCCGATCGACGCGCTCAGCCGCAGCTCGGCGCCGCCCGCGCGCAGCGGTTGGGAGATCTCCCGCTGGAGCCGGTCCGCTACGCCGACCGCCTCGAGCACACCGCCGACCGACTCGCACAGGATCGTGAACTCGTCGCCGCCGAAGCGCGCGACGGTGTCGTCGGGGCGGAGCATGCGCTGGATGCGTGCGGCGACCTCGCGGAGCACCTCGTCGCCCGCGGTGTGGCCGAGGCTGTCGTTGATCCGCTTGAAGCGATCCACGTCGAGGAAGTAGACGGCGGTGGCCTGCCTCCTGCCTCGGCGCTCGATCGCGTGGCTCAGACGATCGCTGAAGAGCGCGCGGTTCGGCAACCCGGTGAGCGAGTCGTACAGCGCTAGACGCTCGAGTTCGGCCTCCATGCGCTTGCGCTCGCTCACGTCGAGGAAGACACCGAAGAAGAGCGGGGCCTCGCTGCCGTTGTCGCCGCGCACGACCGTCATCTCGTCGCGGATCCAGACGACCGCGCCGTCGGCGCGGCTGATCCGGTACTCCTGGACGAGCGCCTCGCCGGAGCGCGCGCACTCGGCCTCGTTGGTGATCACCCGATCGGCATCCTCCGGATGGAGCAGGCGGTCCCATAGCCCGCCGTCGCGCATCCAGTGCTCCTGCGTGTAGCCCAGCACCCGCTCGATGGAGGGGCTGATGTAGAGGCAGCGGCCGTTCAAGCCGGGCTCGTATACGTACGCGACTGAGGGGACACCCTCGGCCAGGGGGCCGTATTTGGACTCGATCCGCTGCAGGATCGCCTTGGGATCCACGGACATCCCGTTTCTTATCGGCAGGTTGCGCCCGGATCTATCGCTTCGAAGCGAAGAATGCACGCAGCAGTGCGGCGGACTCCTCCGCCAGCAGACCGGGGGCGACCACGGGCCGGTGGTTCAGCCTGGGCTCGGCGAGCACGTTCAGTACGCTCCCGGCCGCCCCCGCCTTGGGGTCGTCCGCCCCGTACACGACCCGCGGCACGCGTCCAAGGACGATCGCCCCGGCACACATTGGGCACGGCTCCAGCGTCACATAGAGGACCGTGCCGATCAGCCGCCAGGTGCCGAGTTTCGCGGACGCCTCGCGGAGCGCGAGCACCTCGGCGTGGGCGGTCGGATCCCCGCGCAGCTCACGCTCGTTGCGCCCGGTCGCGATGACCTCGCCGTCGTGCACGATCACCGCGCCGATCGGGACGTCGTCGTGGTCGAGGGCGCGCTCGGCCTCGCGCAGCGCGAGGCGCATGAAGTATTCGTCGCGCGGGAAGAAACCGACACTGGCGCTCATTTGACCGCCGCCCCCCGAGCCAAGCTCGGGCTGCGGCGCGGCGCCACCAACCTTCGTCCGACATAACGCTCGGCCATCCGCAACGGGCCGAGAGCGCCGGTGCGGTCGGCCGCGCGCATGCCGGCCGCGGCGAGCGAGAGCGCAGACGGTCGGCCGCCGCCCAGCGCGCCGTTCTCGATCAGACCGCGGTACCAGTCGATCGTGTCGGTGAGCGTCCGGTCGAGCGCGCGCGCCCTGTACCCGAGCTCGCGGCGGGCCTTCGCCGATGAGTAGCGCCAGTTCTGCCCCATGAGCACAAGCCCCTCTGCGGAGATCGGGCTGGGCAGGCCGGCAGCCTCCGCGGCCCGGGCGAGCCTGCCGGCCTCGCGCGGCAGGACCAGCAGCGCGTGCCGCACGCCGGAGAGCTCGGCCACGCGTTCGAAGAGCTCCACCCAGCTGGTGTCGTGGCCGCCGAGCACGTAGCGCTCTCCCGGCCGGCCGCGCTCGGCTGCACGGACCTGCCCCTTCGCGACGTCGCGGACGTCCACGACGTTCGTCTCGCCGTCCACGATCGCGGGAAGCCGCCCGCGCAGGTAGTTGCCGATCATGCGGGTCGACGTCTCGCCTGGCACGGTGTCGTCCACGGGCACCCCGAAGACGTACGAGGGGTTCACGATCACGACCTCCACCCCGTGCCGAGCCCCGGCCGCGAGCGCCTCGGCCTCCCCCTCGTGCTTGGCGTCCGGGTAGGCGAGGCCGAGCCCGCCGCCGCGGTAGGGATCGTCCTCGGTCCCGGCCGCACCCGGCGGCGCGGGGCCGATGCCGGCCACGCTCGAAGTCACGACGACGCGCCGCACGTCCTCGGCCGCGGCCGCCTCGACCACGACGCGCGGCGCGAGCGCGTTCACCTGCCAGACGCGCTCGGCCGGATGCGAGCCGACGTACCCCGCACAGTGGAACACGGTCTCACAGCCGCGGAAGGCGCGCCGGAGCCCGCCACGGTCGAGGACGTCCGCCCTGACGGGCTCGACCTCGACTTCGCCGAGGCGCGTCAGACGGGCGTCATCGCGGTATGTCACCCGCACCTGCGCCGATTCGGACGCAAGTCTCGCCACGTGCGCGCCGATGAAGCCTGTGGCACCCGTGACGCAGCTCGTCACAACTTCTGCCTGGGCAATCTGTTCAGGCGTTCGTACACTCCGGTGCCCAACCTAACCCAATGCCGATACGCCTCCTCCCCCTGATCGCGACCCTCTGGGTACTGATGCTGGTTCCCGCGGGCGCGCGCGCGGGGGACTATGTGCCCGGCCAGGTGATCGTTCGCTATGCCGAGGGCACCGGGGGCGGCGTGGCGGCAAACGTGGCTTCCGAGGCAGGCGCCGCCCCGGTCGCCGGGCTGCCGGGAGGCTCCGAGCAGCTCACGATCGAGGACGGGGGCTCGGTCCGCGGGACGATCGCGGAGCTCGAGAAGGACCCGAACGTCGAGTACGCGGTCCCGAACTGGCGCGCCCACGCGGCTGCCGATTTCCCGAACGACCCGGGCGCCCCATACCAGTGGAACTTCTTCGGCGAGTACGGGATCAACGTGCTCGACGCGTGGACGCTCGCGGCCGGCCTCGGGGCCCCGGGCGGCCGCGGCGCGGTCGTCGCGGTGCTCGACAGCGGCGTGGCGTACGAGCGCCACGGGCGCTACCGGCGCGCGCCCGACCTGCGCCGCAAAACCTTCGTGCGTCCGTGGGACTTCATCGGGCGCGACCGCCATCCGAACGACCTCTACGGCCACGGCACGCACGTGGCCGGCACCATCGCCGCGACCACCAACAACCGGATCGGCACGGCGGGGATCGCCTACAACGCGGAGATCATGCCGCTGCGGGTGCTCGACGCGCACGGCTATGGCGACTCGGCCGCAATCGCCCGTGCGATCCGCTACGCGGTGCGCTACCACGCCGACGTGATCAACCTCTCGCTCGAGTTCCCGCCCGAGGTGCGCGCCGCCGAGATACCGGACGTGGTGAGCGCGCTCCACCTCGCGTACCGGCGCGGGATCGTGGTCACCGGGGCCGCGGGCAACGAGACCGATATCGCGGTGGCCTACCCGGCGCGGGTATCGACCGTGATCGCCGTCGGCGCCACCACCATCACCGGCTGCCAGGCCGAGTATTCGAACTCCGGCGACGACCTCGACGTGGCGGCACCCGGGGGCGGCGCCGATGCCCCCAACACGGACAGCGAGTGGGACGCGACGCACTGCAATCCCGACTCGCCCGGCAGGCCGATCGTCCAGCAGACCTTCACGCGCGGCGTCCAGCACTTCGGCTTGCCGCGGATCTACGAGGGCACGTCCATGGCGAGCCCGCACGTGGCGGCCATCGCGGCGCTCATCATCGCGACCAAGCGCCTGGGCCCGCATCCGAGCCCCCGGAACGTGGAGGCGCACATCGAGGCGACGGCCAGGCCGGCGGGCCCGAGGGACCGCTACGGCGCCGGGTTGGTGGACGCGGCCGCCGCGCTCGGCTAGCCGACTACGTCGTCCGGATGATCATCACGCTGCACGGAGCGTGATGGGAGACCTTGTTCGGCACGCTGCCGAGCAGGAAGCGCTTGGCACCGGTCATGCCCTTGTTGCCGACCACGATCAGGTCGGCGCGCTCCTCCTCGGCGACGTCGAGGATCGCGTCGGCCGGGTCACCCTCGCGCGCGTGGGTCTCGACGTCGACCCCGGCCTCGCGCAGCTTGCCGGCGGCCTGCTCGAGCGTCTCGCTCACGTCCTCGCGCGGGTTGACCATCCACTGGAGGTCGTCCGGGACCTCCTGGCGCTCCTCGCGAAGACGCCCCTCTGGGACGGGCTCGTACGCGCTGACCAGGTGCACCTTCGCGCCGATCTGCTTTGCGAGCTCGGACGCCTGGCGGACCGCCTCGCTGGCGGTGTCGGAGCCGTCGGTGCCAACGACCATGGAGGAGAACATCGCGCGCATCATAAAGACGATGGCCCTTTGCGAGTCGACCCATTAGGGTTGTGACGATGTCCACCGCAACACGCTGCCTCGCCGTGGACGACCATCCGACGGTGCGGCAAGGCCTAGGCCTCATGTTCGGGCTGGCCCCCGACCTGGAGCTGGTGGGGTCCGTCGAGAACGGCGAGGACGTGATCGAAGCCGTGAAGCGCCTCCGGCCGGAGGTGGTGATCATGGACGTCCGCCTGCCCGGGATCGACGGCATCTCGGCCGTCAAGCGCGTCGCCGAGGCCGCGCCCGAGGTGAAGACCGTGATGTTCTCCGCCTACGGCGACAAGCGGCTCCTGTCCGACGCCATCGCCGCCGGCGCGCGCGGCTACGTGATGAAGGGATCGCCGCCCGAGGACCTGCTGCGCGCGATACGGACCGTCACCGCCGGCAAGCCATTCGTAGACCCGTCGCTGTCGCCGGCGCTGCTCATGTCGCAGGTCGGTCCCGACGCCCCGTTGTCGGAGCGGGAGCGCGAGATCCTCCAGTTGCTGGCAGAGGGCCTGCACACCGAAGAGGTGGCCCGCCGGATCGGCCTCAGCACCGAAACGGTCAAGTCGGACACGAAGCGCGCGATCCTGAAGCTCGAGGCCGACACGCGCGTGCATGCCGTGGCGATCGCGCTGCGTCAGGCGATCATCGAGTAGCACCCGCGGTGGAGCTCCCGCGCTTCTGGATCGTGATGCAGGTCCTGATCGTGATCTTCGTGCTGATCGGCATGGTGATCGCGATCACGAAGCTGGCCTGAGCGGCGGCGCCTCGCCCTTCTCGGGCGACGCCGTTATCTCCTGCTCCAGCGGCTCCGGCAGCTCGAGGTCCGATCTTCGGGCCTCGGCGTAGCCCTCCTCGACGGGCTTCACCCAGAACTCCTCCACCGAGATGATGATCAGCGACAGGATCGGCACGGCAACGAACAGGCCGATGAAGCCGAACAGCTGGCCCACGACGATCACGCCGACCGCGATCACGGCGGGATGGAGCTTCACCCGCTGGGCCATGATGATCGGGATGGTCACGTTGCTCTCGAGCTGCTGGACGAGGAGGTAGGCGGCGAGCACGACGAGCGCCTTCCCGGGCGACTCCGTGAGCCCGAACAGGACCGGCGGGATGGCGCCGGCGATGGAGCCGAAGTAGGGCACGACCACGAGCAGCGCCGACAGGACCGCGAAGAAGATCGCGAAATCGAGGCCGACCAGCGTAAGCGCCACGTACAGCATCACGAACGTCACGAACATGTCGAT
Source organism: Actinomycetota bacterium (assembly GCA_046735115.1). Classification (GTDB taxonomy): domain Bacteria; phylum Actinomycetota; class Thermoleophilia; order Solirubrobacterales; family Thermoleophilaceae; genus JACVRW01. The sequence goes on along the minus strand of JBKPSR010000105.1, from coordinate 9,645 downwards.
GACGACGCCCTCCATCCAGCCGATCCACGACTGGCGGATGCGGCCCAGCACGAAGCGGACGTGGTCGCGCCTCGGCGGCGGGAAGAGCCTCACCAGCCCGTTCACGAGCGGCTCGGGGCGGATCGCCATGTAGTACGACGTGATGAGAATCAGGACGAGCGCTCCGAGGATGCCGGCGACGTTGAGGCCGATCGAGGTGAGCGGCCCGATCAGCCGGTCGGGGTGGTCCGTGTAGCGCTCGAAGAAGTGCTGCACCTTGTCTCCGACCTCGCCTGCGTTCTGCCCAGTCACGTCGGCGTAGACGCGCTCGAGGTCCTTGACGATCGCCGGCACGTCGTCCACGAACTCGTTCGTCTGGTCGACGAACGGCGGGATCAGCAGGTAGATGATGAGCGCGAGCGTCCCGACGCCCGCGAGCAGGGCGATCAGCGCTCCGGCGGGCCGCGGGATGCGGTGGCGCTCGAGCCGCTGGGCCGCGGCGGCCAGCGGGATCGCGATGATGATCGTCACCAGCATCGCGAGCAGCAGCGTCACGAGCTGCCGGAACAGTAGGCCGAACAGGATCAGCCCCGCCACGAGGAAGACGGTCCTGTAGGCGACGTGCGCGGGCGAGATCTTCAGCTCACGATCGTCCATGCCCTCGGTCCTACGGTACGCCGCTCGAACGACGGACGGGCGCCCTCATGGCGCCCGTCCGAAGCTTCAGTCTCAGATTGAACGCCGCGTTAGGTCCGGCGCTCGAGATCGGCCACATCCTTGGCCTTGTCCTCGACTCGATCCTGGGCTTCGGCGAGCCGCTCCTTCTCCTCGCCCTTGCGCTCCTCGCGCCGGCCCTGGGACCGCAGGGAGCTGTTTCCGGTGATGTCCCCGGCGGCCTTCTTGGTGCGTCCCGTGATCTTGTCGATGAGGCTCATGCTCGCTTGCGTACCCGATGTGGGCGACCGAAAACGCCTATAGGTTGCGATCCGTGAGCAATGAGGACGCTCACCGGCTTGCTCGCGAGGAGGGCGTCTCGCGCTGGCTCTACGCGCTCGTGCGCGGAATCGCCTCACCGCTGTTCCGGCTCTACTTCCGCATGCACGTCTCGGGCGCGGACTGCATCCCCCGCGAGGGCCCGGCCATCGTCGCGCCGAACCACAAGAGCTTCTGGGACTCGTTCTTCATCGGCGTGTGCACGCGCCGCCACGTGCGCTTCATGGCGAAGACCGAGCTGATCCAGGCGCGCTACGGACGGCTGCTGGTGCGGCTCGGCGCCTTCCCGGTACGCCGCGGCCAGGCGGACGAGGACGCGCTCGAGAGCGCCCGACTGATCCTCCGCCAGGGCGGCCTCCTGGCGCTCTTCCCGGAGGGCACCCGCATCCGCGACCCCGACAACCTCGGCCATCCGCGCCGCGGCGCCGGCCGCTTGGCGCTCGAGACCGGCGCGCCGCTCGTGCCGTGCGCCATCACGGGCACCGAGAAGATCTTCCGCGGCGGCTTCCCCGTACCGCGCCGCGTGCAGGTGGCCTTCACACCGCCGATCGACGTGTCCGACCTGGGCACCTCGCCCGACGCCGCCTCCGAGCTGATCGAGGAGATGGTGTGGCCGGAGGTGGAGGGCTCGTACCGGCGGTTGCGAGCGCGGCCGACGCTGGTTGCGGCGGGGCTGGCGGCAGTGGGGATTGGAGGCGGGTTGCTGGCACGGCGTAAACGACGGCGGTGAAGGGAGTCCTTCGCCGGCCGTCCGGTGCCCGTTCTACGTTCACGACGTGCGCTTGATTGTCGCCAGGTGCGAGGTCCGTTACACGGGACGGCTGTCCACGGTGCTGCCCGAGGCGCTGCGGCTGCTGATGCTCAAGTCGGACGGGTCGGTGATGGTTCATGCCGACACCGGCGGCTACAAGCCGCAGAACTGGATGACGCCGCCGACGGTCATCGACGAAGAGGACCGCCGGATCGTCGTCCGCAAGAAGGGCGCCGAGGACCGGATCGAGATCCTGATCGCCGAGGTCGTCTCGGACGTCACGCACGACATGGGCGAGGCGGCCGCGCTCGAGAAGAAGGGCGTCGAGCGCGAGCTTCAGGAGCTGCTCGCGGACGCACCGCCGGAGGGATTGCGGTTGATGCGACGCGAATGGCCGACCGACATCGGGCCGGTCGACCTCATGTGCCGCGACGAGAACGACGAGTTCGTTGCGGTCGAGATCAAGCGCATCGGCACCATCGATGCGGTCGAGCAACTGACCCGTTACCTGGAACGCATCTGCCAGGAGCCCGGTCTTCAACGCTGTCGTGGCGTGCTGGCGGCACAGACCATCAAGCCGCAGGCACGGACGCTCGCCGAGGCTCGCGGCATCGAATGCGTGGAGCTCGACGTGGAGGTCCTGAAGGGCGCGCGAGAGCCCGCGCTCACGCTGTTTGTGTAGGCACCGGGAAACCGCGCTCGCGCATCCCCCGCTCGATCTCCGCGTTCACCGTCTCGATCACCTTCACGCGCGCGTAGCGTTTCGAGTCGCCCTCGATCAGGTCCCAAGGAGCGGCGGAGTGGTCGGTCCGCTCGAGCATGTCCTCCACCGCCTTCAGATAGAGCGGCCGCTTCGCGCGGTTCTTCCAGTCGTCGTCGCTGAGCTTCCAGCGCTTGAGCGGATCTCCCTGGCGCTCTTCGAAGCGCCTGAGCTGCTCCTCCTCGGAGAGGTGCAACCAGAGCTTCACGAGCACTCCACTCTCCTCGCAGAATGACTGCTCGAACTCCACGATCGTGGAGTAGGCGCGTTCCCACTCCTCGCGCGTGGCGAGCTCGTCGACCCGTTCCACGAGCACGCGGCCGTACCACGAGCGGTCGAACACCGTCATCCCACCGAGCCCCGGCAGCGCGGGCCAGAAGCGCCACATGAAGTGATGGCGCTTCTCGGTCTCGGTAGGTGGCCCAACCTGCGCGACTCGAACATGCCTCGGGTCAAGCGGCTCGACGAGCCGCCTCAGCGCACCACCCTTCCCCGAGGCGTCCCACCCCTCGAAGAGCACGACCAGCGCGGGACCGAGGTGCTGCTCATAGCCGGGCAGCTTCCCGCCCAGCGCGAGCCGGAGCGCACTAAGCCTCTTTTGCCCTGCCGCGAGCCGCTTCTCGTATTGCTCGCGCGAGAGCGACAGCGACAGGTCGAGCTGGTCTAGCCGTCCCACTGCGACGCCACCTCGGCGAGCTCGTCCAGATGAGTCCGCACCTCGTCCGGGGAGCCGGGCCTTACGTAGAACAGCGAGCGCGTCACCCCCGCGGCCTTGAGCCGCTCCAGGAGGCGCAGCTCGGCCTTGGCGCCGAAAACGGTCACCGGAATCGGGTCGCGGCCCGCCGACTCGGCGCGCCGCTGAAGCTCGGCGATCCGCTCGCCCAGCTCCTCGGGGCTCTTCACGCGGTTCGGGATCCACTCGTCGCCGTACGCGATCACTCGCTCGAGCACCTTCTCGCCCCGGCCGCCGACCAGGATCGGCGGGTGCGGCTTCTGGACGGGCTTGGGCCACGACCAGATTGGGCCGAAGTCCACGATGCGCCCGTGGTACTCGGCCGCGTCCTCCGCCCAGATCGCCTTCATCGCCTCGACGCTCTCGCGCATGCGCGTGAAGCGGGTGCGTGGATCCGTGCCGTGGTTCTTCATCTCCTCGATGTTCCAGCCCGCCCCCACGCCGAACATGAAGCGGCCGCCAGAGATGTGGTCGAGCGTCGCAACTTCCTTCGCGGTGACAATCGGATCGCGCTCGATGATCAGGCACACCCCGGTGCCCACCTTGATGCGCTCGGTCGCCACCGCCGCCGCGGCCAAGCCGACGAACGGATCGATGATGTGGCTGTACTCGAGCGGCAGCCCGCCGCCGCCCGGATAGGGCGTGTCACGCCCGGTTGGAATGTGCGTGTGCTCGGGGAAGAACAGCGACTTGAACCCGAGCTCCTCGGCCCTGCGCGCCAGCTCCGCAGGCTGCATGCCGTAGTCGGTGGCGAAGTGTGCGAGCCCTAGCTCCATCGCAGCGGAAGCCGCTCCAGCCCATAGATGCCGTGGATCGAGCCCAACTCGGCCTCGCCGTCGAGCGCGAGATCGGGCATGCGCTGCGGCAGGAACGCGAGCGCCTCTTGCAGCTCTGCCCGCGCCAGGTTCGCACCCAGGCAGTAATGGATGCCGGCGCCAAAGGTGAGCGGCTTCGCGTCCCCGCGGGGGGCGGTGATGTCGAAGGCCTCGGGGTCGCCGTCCACGCCGTCCCTGTTGCCCGCGAACGAGCAGACCATGACGACGTCGTCCGCCCTGAAGGTCACGCCCCGGTACTCCACGTCCTCGTGCAGCAGGCGCGCGGTGAAGGGCGTGATCGGCTCGTAGCGAAGCAGCTCCTCGACGGCCGCCGGCGCAAGGTCCGGGCGCTCGGCGAGCAGTTCCCACTGGTCGGGATGTGCGGCGAACACACGCAGCCCGTGGGCGAGCTGCGACTGCGTCGTGTCGACACCGCCCACGAGCACATTCAGCACCAGGTTCATGCACTCGGCGTCGTCCAGCTTGTCGCCCGCGTGCGAGGCCTCGATCAGCGTCGAGATCAGATCGCCGCCCGGGTCCTCGCGGCGTCGCTCGATCAGGGCGCCGGCCCACTCGTAGAACTCCTCGCAGGCGCGCTCGATCGCCTCGCGCTCGTTCACGAGGCTGTGCGGGTCGAACTGGCGCTGGATCAGGTTCGACCATTCGTGCAGCTTGGGAGCGTCGTCGAGCGGCGCGCCCATGACGGTCGCGATCGTGAGCGACGGGTACGGCTTCGCAAAGTCGCCGACGAACTCACAGCGTCCGGTGCCCTCGAGCGGCGCCCAGAGGCGCTCCAGGAAGTCGCGCATCGCGGGCCGCCATCGGTCCGCCGCGCGCGGGGTGAACGCCGGGTTCACGAGGTTGCGCAGGCGCCGGTGCGCGTCGCCGTTGATGTGGAGGATATTGCGCCTCATCTCCTCGAGGAGCGGCCCGTCCTCCACCCCGAACATCTCGGCGATCCGCAGCCCGGGGAAGCTGGCGCTCTTCGTGCGGAGGAAGAATGAGCCGGCCTCGCGGTCGAGGATGAACCAGCCGAGGTTGGACTTCGCGAGCCAGGTCTCCCTGCGCAGCCGGTTGATCGTCTCGTGGAAGCGCTCGCCGGTGAGATCCGGCGCGAAGTAGTCCAGTTCCATTCGCGGAGCGGACGTTACAGTCAATGAATATGAGCTTCCTGTTCCGCGACAAGACCGCGATGCCCGAGCCGGCCGACGCCCTCCCCGGCCGCGATACCCGCCCGTTCCAGGTACCCGACACGCATTTCGTGCTCGGCACGCCGCTCGAGCCGCCCTTCCCCGAGGGCGTCGAGACGGCCGTCTTCGGCATGGGCTGCTTCTGGGGAGCCGAGCGCGGCTTCTGGCAGGCGCCCGGCGTGCACACCACCGCGGCGGGATACGCCGGAGGCTACACACCGAACCCCACCTACGAGGAGGTCTGCAGCGGGCGCACCGGCCACAACGAGGTCGTCCTCGTGGCCTACCGCCCCGAGGAGATCTCCTACGACGATCTGCTCCGCATCTTCTGGGAGGGTCACGACCCGACTCAGGGAATGCGTCAGGGCAACGACGTCGGCACTCAGTACCGCTCCGGAATCTACGTGACCTCGGACGCCCAGCGCGAGGCCGCCGAGGCATCTCGCGAGCGCTACCAGGAGCGGCTCGGCTCCGCCGGCTACGACGAGATCACGACCGAGATCGTCGACGCGCCCGAGTTCTACTACGCCGAGGACTACCACCAGCAGTACCTGGCGAAGAATCCGAACGGCTACTGCGGGGCGGGCGGAACCGGCGTCAGCTGTCCAGTAGGGCTGCCATCAGCTTGAGGCGGTCGTCCGCCTCAGCGGGCCAGTCCGCGATTTCGGCCGGCCACCAGGTCCAGTCGTCGTGCTCCGCATCCGGGGTGGGCTCGCAGCTGTCCGGCACCGTGGCGAGGCCGACGAGCATGTTGAGTCCGTTCGGCAGGGTGATGAGCGCCTCTACCGACAGGTCGTCGGGGCGGAGCTGCCACTCCTCCTCAAGCTCGCGCGTGAGCGTCTGGGTCGGGCTCTCGCCGAGGTCGACCGCGCCGCCGGCGCCGAGCGCCCAGCGGTTCGCCCAGCTCGACACCCAACCGGCGCGGCGGCCGGCCAGCCAGCGCCCGTCCTCTGAGCGCACCACGCACAGCGCGGTAAGGCTGTCGGAGGCGTCGTCGAGCAGCCGGAGCGCCCAGCGCACCGGCTGAAGCTCGAGACGGAGGCGGTCGCCGCCCGCGTCCCAGCTGACGAGGCGCGTGGCCATCCCGTCGTGGGCCGGCGAGCCGCGCTCACGGAGATCTGCGACCGCACCGTCCGCGAGCCGCTCGAGCTCGTCCGGGACCTCGTAGACATCCTCGCGCCAGACAGCCTCGACCTGATCCGGCCGCCACGGCCCGCGAGCGAGCAGTCCAGGGGGCGGGGTCACGGGTGGAATGTAGAGCGCGGGCGCGGCGCACGGAGGGACGAACTACGGCAGTGAATAGGGGCGCTTCCGGACTCATCGGTCCATATGACGGATGTGTCCGGACACCCCCTGTCGCGCACGTCCTCAATGGCCGTAGTTCGTCGATCGAGCGCCCCTGCGCTCACCGCTCCCACTCCACCCCGCGCGCCCGCAGCAGCGCCCGCGAGCACAGCGAGCCCTGCCGGGCGGCGGGCACCAGGTCGTCGAGCTCGCCCCAGCGCAGCTCGGCGTATTGCGTCCGCGGCCCGTCGTGCGGCACCGACGGCTCACCCGCCGCGATCCGCACGGCCCAGTCCGTCATCGAGCCGTCGCGGCCCACCACACCGACCGGCTCCACGTCCACGCCCAGCTTCTCGCTCCCCGCGCGGCGTACGGCGTCCTCGTCCGACTCGCCCTCGAGCAGGCTGGCGGCGGGCAGGCCCCACACGCCCGGCAGGCTCTCGTCGTCGTCCGGGCGGCGCACGAGGAGCAGGCCGTCGGGTCCGTCGATTACGAGTGAGATCGAGCGCTTAATCGGCACTGGCGCCGCTCACGCTATCCGCAGCCGCGTCCGCTGCGCTCAGGGTCGTCAGGAAGGCGGTGACCCGCGCGCGTCGAACTGCTCGCCGGCGCAGCTCGCGAGCTCTGCGGACATCCCCTTTATTCGGCTCGCGGTCTCCGAAGACTAGGCCCCGAGCTCGTCGCGGAGCGCCTGTATCTCCGCCCGCAGCTCGGCCAGCTGGCGCTCGATCCGCTCGATGCGCTCGGCGTCGCCCGCCGCCGCCACAGTGGGAGCCGCAGGCGCCGGAGCGGGGGCTTCGGCCGCGGGCTCCGGCCGACTCGCGGCCTCATCCGCGCCGTCCTCGCTCAGGAGATGCCTGTAGCGCTCCTCGCGCTGGCCCGGCCGGCGATCGAGCCGCGCCACGAGCGAGCGCCCGATCAGCCGGTCGACGGTGCTCGTCAGGTCGCCCATCTCGCCGAAGGAGTGCAGCCGCTCGGTACGCGTCTTCAGCTCGCCCGGGGTCTGCGGGCCGCGGAGCATGAGCACGGCAAGCAGCGAGATCTCCGCGTCGGCCAGGCCGAGCGCGCCGTCGAGCGTGTGGCGGTACTTCATGGAGCGCCGGTTCGACCAGCTCGCGAGCGTCGCCCACTTGCGCTGCACCAGCCGCTCGATGCCGCTGCGGATCGTGTTCTCGTCGTAGTCCACGACCGGGTCGCGGTTCGTCGACTGGTTGCATGCGAGCCGCAGCGCGTTCAACGTGAGCGGGTACACGTCCGGGGTGGTGCGCTGCTTCTCGATCAGGCAGCCGAGTACGCGGATCTCGACGGCATCCGGTTCCATGCGCGTAGCAGGATAGGCTCGCGGCCATGGGAACGATCAGCGGTGAGCGCTCCGTAGAGATCGACGCGCCGATCGAGCGCTGCTACGAGATCGCGTCAGACATCGCCAACGCCCCCGAGTGGCAGGGATCGCTGAAGGACGTCGAGGTGCTGGAGCGCGACCGTCAGAAGCGGGCGCTGCTCGCGGAGACCGAGTCCGACGCGAAGGTCAAGACGGTGCGCTCGACGCTTCGCTTCTCGTACGAGGAGCCGACCGCCATCCGATGGGTGCAGGAGAAGGGCGAGACCAAGGCGCTGACGGGGTCGTGGACGTTCGAGGACCTCGGCGACGGGCACACGCGCGCGACCTACGCGCTAGAGGCCGACCCCGGCCGGATGCTCGGCATGCTGCTCCGCGGCCCGGCTGAGGCGAAGGTGCGCGACTTCCTGCTCGGCGACGCGGCCGAGGGCCTGAAGCAGAAGGCGGAGGCGTGACGGTGGACGCCTACACGCGCGTGAACCTGAAGGACGACGTGAAGGACATGGCGCCCGAGTACGGCATGGAGGGCATCGAGTCGCACTTCGCGCGCACGAACCTCGAGCTGGCCAACTCCGGGCTGAGCTACTTCCGCCTCGATCCCGGGTACCGCGCGCCCTTCGGCCACACCCATTCGGAGCAGGAGGAGGTCTACGTGATCCTCGCCGGCAGCGGCCGCGTCGCGATCGGCGACGAGCTCGTGGCCGTGCGCCAGTGGGACGCTGTGCGCATCGCGCCCGGCGTGCTGCACGGGATGGAGGCGGGGCCCGACGGAGCCGAGATCCTCGCCTTCGGCGCGCCGAACACCGAGAACCAGGACGCCGACATGCAGCCCGGCTGGTGGCCGGGCGAGGACTAGCTGAGCGCCGCCCTCGCCGAATCGAGATCCGGGTACGGCCGTATGCGCACGATCTTGCCGTCCGCCAGCTCGTGCACGACGTAGGGCTCGAGCGCGACATCCAGGCCGCTGCTAGCCCCGCGGCCGCTGAGGCGCACGTGCGCCAGCACGTCGTCGCCCAGCGGGATCAGCTCGAGCGCCTCGTAACGGAGGTCCTCGATCATCCCGTCGAAGCCGTCGAAGTAGCGGCGTGCGCCCTGGTGCCCGCGGTAGGTGTCCGGCTCGGCCGACATCTCGGGTGGGATCTCGATCACGAGCTGCTCGCTGAGGCCGTCGAGCGCGCGCTCGATCCCGCCATTTGCGAAGCGCTCGAAGAGCAGCCTCACCAGCTCGATGTTCGACTCGGCCATTGCGCCAGGCACGATACGGCTCGGATAGGTTCCGAAGCGTGGAGGACGTACACGTCCACGAGGTGGCGATCGTCGGGGCCGGGTTTCGGCGGCCTCGGCATGGCCATCCGGCTGAAGCACGAGCGGATCGAGGACTTTGTCCTGATCGAGCGCGGCGACGACGTCGGCGGCAGCTGGTGGGCGAACAGCTATCCGGGCTGCCAGTGCGACATCCCCTCCAACCTGGACTCGTTCTCATTCGCGCGCAACCCGGGCTGGGACCGCGCCTATCCGATGCGCGACCAAATGCCTGGAGTACCTGCGCGGCTGCGCGGAGCGCTTTGGAGTGCTGCCACACACGCGGCTACGCTGCGAACTGCTCGCGGCCACTGGGTCGCGGACGAACAGCACTGGGAACTCGAGACCGCGAACGGCCCGCTGGCCGCGCGCGTGCTGGTGGCCGCCCCCGGCTGCTCAGTGAGCCGTCGAGCCCTGCCGTGCCCGGCCTCGAGCGCTTCGAGGGCAACGCGTTCCATACCGCTGAGTGGGACCACTCGGACGACCTGACGGGCAAGCG
>JBKPSR010000104.1:0-10982 GCA_046735115.1 Actinomycetota bacterium | reverse complement strand
CGCCGGCCCCGGGCGCCGAGCCCCACCCGGCCTAGGCGCTCGGAGCAGGGGCTCGGTCCGCTGAGCCCGAGCCCGACAGGCGCGTCTCCACATACTCCACGAGCCTCCGCGCCGACTCCTCGGGCGACTCGGCCTCCGTCTCCAGCGTCAGCTCCGCCGCGAGCGGCTCCTCGTACGGGTCCGAGACTCCGGTGAAGCCCTGGATCTCCCCCGCTCGGGCGCGCTCGTACAGCCCCTTCACGTCGCGGCGCTCGCACTCCTCGACGGACGCCCGCACGTGCACCTCCACGAAGCGCTCGCCCATCCGCGCCCGCGCCTCGTCGCGGGTGCGCCTGTAGGGCGACACGGCTGCCACGAAGGTGACCACGCCGTTGCGGGAGAGCAGATCCGCCACCCAGGCGATCCGCCGCACGTTCACGTCGCGGTCCTCGCGCGAGAAGCCCAGGCCGGCGCAGAGGTTCTGCCTCACGTCGTCGCCGTCCAGGACCTCGACGCGATGGCCGCGGTCGCGCAGCTGGCCGGCCGCGAGGCGGCCCACGGTCGACTTCCCCGACCCGGACAGTCCGGTGAGCCAGAAGCAGAGGCCCGCGCCCTCGCGCGCGGGTGCCGCCAGCGTGCCGTGCGCGATCGGCCCGAGGTTCGGCTCGCGGCCATGGAGCTCGAAGGCGCGGAACTTCGAGAACACGCGATGGCCCGGCCCGTGGTAGTCGGATGAGCCGGTGCTGAGCAGCCCGCGCTCCTCGGTGAGGCGCACCAGCAGCGACGTCTGCTCGGGCGTGTGCGACGGATAGAACGCCTCGACCCCGTCGAGCCCGAACGAGTGGTAGCGCGCGACCGCGTCGGCCACCTCGTCGCTGTCGTGAACATCCCAGAACGGATGGGCCCAGACCGCCACGCCGGCCGCCTCGTGGATCCACGCGATGGCCTCCTCCACCGTGGGGTGCGTGCGGGCCACGTAGCCGGGCTTCCCCTGGATCAGGTACGCGGGGATGAAGGACGAGACGTCGTCGTGCCCCTCCTCGGCGAGGCGGGCCGAATTGGACGGGTGGGCGAGGACCGCCGCGGCCAGGTGCGGCCGCCCCACCGGCTTCCCCTGCGCCTTACGCGCCTCGATCGGCGTGGGGTCGATCTCGAAGCCGAGCGCGCGGAGCCGCTCCGCCATCGCGTCGGCGCGCCGCTCACGGTCGGCACGCGCGTCGAGCAGGCGCTCGCCGAGCAGGGCGCTCCGGTGGTCGATCCCGTAGCCGAGCACGTGCAGGTCCTCATACGGGCCGTCGACCGCGGAGATCTCGGTGGCGGGCACGACACGCACGCCATGAACCGCGCCGGCGGCCAGGGCCTCGTCGACACCGTCGACCGTGTCGTGGTCCGACAGCGCGAGCAGCTGGACGCCCGCCCCGGCGGCGTTCTCCACCACCTGGGCGGCCGGCAGCTCGCCGTCCGAGTGGAGCGAGTGCGACTGCAGGTCGAAGGCAGGGGCGGTCACGGCGGGGCACAGATTAGTCGGTGCCCGACCGGCTACTCGACCGGTATGCCGTGCCGCATCGTGTTCTCGGTGACCACGCGCGGCTCCACGAACTGCAGCAGGTAGTCGGGCCCGCCCGCCTTCGAGCCGATGCCCGAGCGGCGGTTGCCGCCGAACGGCTGGCGGCCCACCATCGCGCCGGTGATGCCGCGGTTCACGTAGAGGTTTCCCACCGGCACGCGGGCGGCCACCCGCTCAATCGTCCGGGGGCTGCGCGAGAAGAGGCCGCCGGTGAGTGCGAAGGGGAGCGAGTCGATCACGTCGCACGCCTCGTCCGCGTCGCGGACGCGCGTGACCGCGAGCAGCGGGCCGAAGATCTCGTCGCTCAGCACCGGCGAGTCGGCGGGAAGGCCGGCCAGCAGCGTCGGCGGGCAGAACCAGCCCTCGTCCGGGACCGGCCGCTCCGTGCGCGCGAGCGGCTCCGCCATCGCGGCGTAGCGCTCGACGCGCTCCTGCGCCTCGCGCTCGATGACGGGCGGGACCTCGGTCGCGAAGCGCTCGGCCTGGCCCACGTCGAGGACGCGCACGGCGCCGGCAAGGCGCTCGAGCAGCGTGTCGGCCGCGGCCTCGTGCACCAGGACGCGCGCGGCCGCCGAGCACTTCTGGCCCGCGTAGCCGAAGGCGGAGTAGACGACCTCGGGGACCACGTCGTCGAGGTCCGCGTCGCCGTCGACGATCACGCAGTTCTTCCCGCCCATCTCGGACACCACGCGCTTCACATGGCCCTGGCCCTCGGGCGTCTCGGCCGACGCGCGGAGAATCTCCAGTCCCACGGCGCTCGAGCCCGTGAAGGCGATCACGTGCACCCGCGGGTCGCGCACGAGCGCGGCGCCGACGTCGCCGTAGCCCGGGAGCAGCGACAGGGCGTCGCGCGGCACGCCCGCCTCGTGCAGCGCCTCCGCCAGCGCGCCGGCGCTCCCCGGCGACTGCTCGGCCGGCTTCAGCACGGCGGCGTTCCCGGCTGCCAGAGCAGCGGCGGTCATCCCGCAGGGGATCGCGAGCGGGAAGTTCCAGGGCGAGATGACGACCGCGACCCCGCGCGGCGCGTAGCGCATCGTGTTGCGCTCACCCGGCACCTGCACGAGCGCGCGGCCCTCTTCGAGCGCCAGGGCCTCGCGCGCGTAGTACTCGAGGAAGTCGATCGCCTCGCACACGTCGCCGTCCGCCTCCGGCCACGGCTTCGCGCACTCGCGCACCTGAAGTGCCGCCAGCTCGAGCCGGCGTGCCCGCAGGATCGCGGCGGCGTCGCGGAGCACCTGGGCACGCTCGGCGACGGAGCGAGCGCTCCAGTCGCGGAAGCCGCGCTCGGCGGTCTCCACAGCCGCGGCCGCATCCTCCTCGGTGCTTCTTCCTGCCTGGGCGACGATGCGCTCGGGAGATCCTGGGTCAGTGGACTCAAAGGTGGCCCTGTCAGGCGTATCCCCGCCGATTCGAACCGGCACAAGCAGGGGCAGCTTCGTGTCGAGTTCGCGCAGCGCCTCCAGCAGCGTGTCCCGAACCGGCGCGCGGCGCAGCTCGAGGATCGGCTCGTTCTTGAAGCCGGCGGACGGCTGGGTGGCGGTGCTCACGGTGCCGCCAAGAGCTCCTCGATCGGCGTGCCGCGTTGCTGCTCGCCGAGGAACGACTCATTCGCCGTGTTCTCGAGCAGCCTGCGCACGAGGTAGGCCATGCCGGCGACCAGGTCGCCGACCGGGCAGTAGATGCGTACGCGGTGACCGAGGTCGGCCAGCGCGGCCGCGAGGTCGTCGCCGAGCCCGCGCAGCACCTGGAACTCCACGTCGCGGTCCTCGCGCCCGAGCTCGCGGGCCGCCGCCACAGCGTGCGCGACCGATCGCAGGTTGTGCGAGGCGATCGCGGGGCGCACGTCCGGCCAGCCCTCGAGCAGCCGCCGGGTGAGCGCCTCGAAGTTGCGGTCCGAGTCGCGCTTCGCCTCGAACACGGGCGGGGTCCAGCCGTGCTGGCGGGCATCCACGATCTCGTGGTCCCAGTACGCGCCCTTCACGAGCCGCACCACGAGAGGCGGCTCGCGCTCGGTCCGCGCGGCCCACTCGATGACCTGCTCGAGCTGATCCGGCGACTCGCGCAGGTAGGCCTGGATCACGACCCCGGCGGAGGGCCCGCTGCGGAGCGCCGGCTCGTCCAGCAGCTCGAACACGAGGCCGAGAGTCGCCTCCACGGTGTCGACGGACTCCATGTCGATGTGGAGGTGCGCTCCGAGCTCCTTCGCCCGCGCGAGCAGCGGCCGCATGCGCCGGGCCGCGTCCTCTCGACCCACCTCGGGCGCCTCGGGCCGCAGCAACGGCGTGAGTGCCGACACTTTCACGGACAGGTTCACCCGCGGGAGCGGCCCGAGCGAGTCCGCCTCCAGCACCGGCTGATCGGGCCACGACGGGGCCGCGCCGGCGAGCGTCTCGAGGGCGTCCATGCAGCGGGCCGCGTAGCGGTCAGCCTCAGCCTCCGTTACCGTGGCTTCGCCCAGCAGGTCCAGCGATACCGCCGCCCCGTTTTCCCACAGGTGGCGGATCGGCTTCAGGGCAGCCTTCGGGCTCTCGCCGACGATGAACCGGTGGGCCATGTGGCGAACGCCGGCGGCGGCCGCCGCGCCCAGGGCCGCACGCCCGGGCTTCGTGCCCGACATGCGCATCGCCGCCTCGATGGGCGGCGGGCGGTCGTCCACCTCCTCCAGGTAGCCGGTCAGGTGGCGGGCAAGGTCGTCGAGCGAGCGGCACGCGGGCGTCACGTCCACGAACCGGAAGAGCGCGGCGCGCAGCTCCGCGTCCTGGGAGGCGAGCTCCATCGCACGCTGGTCGAGCGCGCGCAGCGGGTGGCGCGACCGTCCGGGTAACGCCGCGTGGATCGTCCGGCCCACGTCCTGAAGCTGCGACTCCACGATTCCGAAACCTACTCCCCGGGGTACGGTCCCACCATGCCCTCGCTCGTGCTAGGCCCGCTGCTCCGCTACGTCGGCGAGACGGAGGCGGTGATCTGGGTCGAGACCGACGCCGCGTGCGCGGTAGAGGTGCTCGGCAGCCGCGAGCGCACGTTCTGCGTGTGCGACCACCACTACGCGCTCGTCTGCTGCGGCGGCCTCGAGCCCGGCGCCTGGCACGAATACGAGGTGCTGCTGGACGGCGAGCGCGTCTGGCCCCAGGAGGACGGCTTCCCCGCGAGCGCCTTCAGGACCTATCCCAAGGACACTCCGCTGAAGATCGTCTTCGGGTCGTGCCGGGTCGCCGCGCCGCACGAGCCGCCGTACACGCTGAGGAAGGACGAGGATGAGCGCGGGCGCGAGGTCGACGCGCTCCGCACCATGGCGCTCCGCATGCGCGAGCAGGCCCGCGAGGAGTGGCCCGACGTGCTCCTGATGCTGGGCGATCAGGTGTATGCGGACGAGGTGTCCCCTGCGACGCTGGCCTTCATCGAGACGAGGCGCGACACGGAAGAGACGCCCGGGGAGCGCGTGCTCGACTTCGACGACTATACGCAGCTCTACCTGGAGAGCTGGAGCGACCCGGCGATCCGCTGGCTCCTCTCGACCGTGTCGACGGCGATGATCTTCGACGACCACGACGTCCACGACGACTGGAACATCTCCGAGGCCTGGCTCGAGGAGATGCGCTCGCACCACTGGTGGAACGAGCACATCAAGGGCGCGCTGGCCTCGTACTGGGTCTACCAGCATCTCGGCAACCTGTCGCCGGCGGCGCACCGGGATGACGAGCTCCTGAAGCGTGTGAAAGCCCAAGACGACGCGGAGGACCTCCTCGAGCGCTTCGCTTTCCGCGCAGATCGGGAGACCGACGGCTCGCGCTGGAGCTTCTGCCGCGACCTCGGCAACACGCGCCTCGTCGTGATCGACTCGCGCGCCGGCCGCGTCCTCGAGGAGGGGCGGCGCTCGATGCTCGACGACGACGAATGGGATTGGGTGAACGAGCACGCCACCGGCGGGTTCGACCACCTCCTCGTCGGGACGTCGCTGCCCTGGCTGCTCGGTCGCGGGATGCACTACGCCGAGGCGTGGAGCGAAGCCGTGGCGGGCGGAGCCTGGGGCGGCGCAGCCGCCAAGGCCGCCGAGAGGATGCGCCAGACCGGTGATATGGAGCACTGGGCCGCGTTCCAGGAGTCGTTCGCGCGGCTCGTCGAGCTGTTCCGAGCGGTCGGCTCCGGCGAGCGCGGCGAGCCGCCGGCTTCGATCGTCACGCTGTCCGGCGACGTCCACCACGCTTACCTGTTCGAGGTGGGCTATCCGCGCGGGAGCGGACTTAGGTCCGGCGTCTGGCAGGCCGTCTGCTCGCCGTACCGCAACCCATTGGGAAAGCGCGAGCGGCAGTCGATCCGGATCGGCATGTCGCGCGGGTTCGAGCGCGTCACCCGCACGCTGGCGCGGCTTGCCGGCGTACGCGACCCGGGCATCGGCTGGCGGATCGTGGGCGACGGCCCCTGGTTCGACAACCAGGTGGCGACCCTCGTCATCGACGGCCGGCGCATCGAGATGCGGCTGGACAAGGCGGTGCCGGTGGACGAGCGGCACGCGAGGCTGGAGCGGGTTTTGGAGCGGCGGCTGGCTTGAGCGGCGAACGACGAACGACGAACGACTGCATTGAGGGGGCACCCAAAATTGGCCCGCCCGATCGACAATCCTGCCTAGGGTTCCTATACGGGACCCAAGTCGGGATCGTCGCCGTGGACGCCACCCTTTATCGCCGTCGTTCGCCCCGCTAGCCGCCCGCGCCGCTAAGGTGGCCCGGCGCCGCATGGACTACCCGGTCGAGACCTTCACAGCCGAGGAACGGGAGCTTCTCGCCGCTCATTTCACGAACCTCGATCGGCCCGTGTTCGCGCTCGTAAACCTGCCGGAGACCGTGAAGGGCGCGCTGTTCGCGCGCTACTCGCGCTACCAGGGCACACTGCGGCGGCTGTACCTCGAGGAGTTCGCGCAGGACTCCTCGGCGCCCGCGCAGGCGTTCGACGGCGAGGAGGGCGAGCGCGCCCGTCGGCTCTACGAGCGGATCTTCATCGGCTACGGCGACGACTCGGTAGCCCAGCTGGGTGGCGCCCACATCGCCTGTGAGTGGGTCTCGAACGTGATGACCAAGCTGCTCCAGCGCGGGCGCCTCGCCGCGTACCTCGAGCAGTCCACGCGCTACATGCCCTACGACACGCCCATGGGCGAGCGGCTTGGCTATCGCTACTGGCGCCACCCGGACCTGGGCCCGGAGTACGAGCAGGCGATGGACTTCCTCTTCACGGCGTATTCGGAAGCACTCCCGGTCGTGGAGGCCTGGGCCGCGGAGCGCTTCCCGCGCGCCGATGGCGAGCCCGAGGCCGCGCACGCGCGCTCGATCCGGGCGAAGGCGCTCGATCTGCTGCGCGGGCTGCTGCCGGCTTCGTCCCTGTCGCACGTGGGGATCTTCGCGTCAGGCCAGGCCTACGAGCAGCTGCTCCTGCGGCTGTTCGCCTCGCCGCTCCCGGAGGCGCGCGACTACGCCCGGATGATCCTCGACGAGCTCAAGGCCGTGGTGCCGAGCTTCGTCGCCCGCGTCGACAGGCCCGACCGGGGAGGCGAGTGGATCGGCTACCTCCAGGACCGTGAGGAGGCCGCCGAGCGCTGGGCCGGCCGGCTGGGACTCGACCGCGCGCGCCGCGACGAGGAGGGTGGGCCGGCCGTGCGACTCCTGTCTGTGCAGGGCGACGAGGACGACCTCCTCAGCGCCCTGCTGTTCGAGGCGAGTCAGGTGTCCGAGGACGACGCGCGCGCCGCGCTTCGCAACCTGCCGCCGGACGAGCGCGCCGCGATGCTGGCCGAGCTGGTGGGCGAGCGGCGCAACCGGCGCCATCGCCCGGGACGCGGCTTCGAGGCGCTCCGGTACCGCTTCGAGGTCGTCTCCGACTACGGGGCGTTCCGGGACCTGCAGCGTCACCGGCTGCTCACCGTCCAGTGGCAGACGCTCGGGCCGGAGCTCGGGGCCGGTGTCCCCGACGAGCTCGACCAGGCCGGGGCCGGCGACCTGTACCGCGCCGGCCTCGAGCGCTCGCGTGAGGAGCACGCCCGCATCTTGGAGCTCGGCCATCCCGAGCTGGCGCCCTACGCGCTCGCGCTCGGCTACCGGATCCGCTACGTGCTCGACATGAACGCGCGCGAGGCGATGCACCTGATCGAGCTGCGCTCTGGACGCGAGGGCCACCCGGCGTACCGCGCGGTGGCGCACGCTCTGCACGCCGAGATCGCACGCGTACATCCCGCGGTCGCCGCCGTGATGACCTTCGTGGACCAGGACACCGAGCCGCGGCTCGAGCGGATCCTCTCCGAGATCCGAGCGCACGCGAAGAAGGCCGCGCGCGCCTAGCGCAACTCGCCCGGCCTGAAACGGTTAGGGGGGCACCCACCGACCAAGGAGGATGCCCCTGTGGCGGAGCGTACCAACAGGCTTTTGATTGCCCTGACGGCCGTGACCGCGGCCGGGCTCGTGGCGGCCACGACCGCGATTGCGGCGGTCGTGCTCGGCGACGCGAGCGCTAACACGCTCACCGGAACCGATCAGCGTGACGTGATCCTGGGCCGGGCCGGCGATGACACGATCAACGCTCTCGCTCGCGCGGACCTCGTGCGCGCCGGGAGAGGCGCGGACACCGTGAACGGCGGACGCGGTCCCGATCGGCTGCGCGCCGGCGCAGGCAACGACGCCGTGAAAGGCGACCGTGGCCGCGACTTCATCAGCGGCGGCCCCGGCGATGACATGCTGAACGGCGAGCGCGGGCGCGACCTGATCGCCGGCGGCAGGGGCGCCGACACGCTCGCCGGCGAGCGCGGGCGCGACCTGATCGCCGGCGGCAGGGACGACGACATCTTGAGCGGCGGCGCGCGGCGCGACGTCATCTTCGCCAACCGCGGCCGCGACCACTCGGATGGCGGCGACGGGCCCGACGTGCTGTGGGCGCTCTCGCGCTTCGACGTGAGCTCGATCGGCGATCCGGACGGCGACGAGCTGAGCGGCGGGAACGGCGACGACCTGTTCCGTGTGCGCGACGGAGAGGTGGACCTCGTGCACTGCGGGGCGGACATCGATCACGTGCTCGCCGACCAGTTCGACGCTGTCGACAACGACTGCGAGCACGTCGATCGCCGTGACGTCACCTCGCTCGACCAGGTCGACGACGGCGCGGAGAACCGGGCGGAGGATCCCTCGTAACGACGTTCCGGGCTGGTACGGTCGCCCGGCCGTGCCAGCCCACGATCTGCTGAAGGACGTCCGCGTCGCGCCGTCGATCCTCGCGTCGGACTTCGCGCATCTCGGCGACCAGGTCGAGGCGGTCATGGACGCCGGCGCGCGAGTTATCCACGTGGACGTCATGGACGGGCACTTCGTGCCGCCGATCTCCATCGGGGCGCTGATCGTGGATGCGCTCCGCGATCTGGTCCACGACCGCGGCGGCGCCCTCGACGTGCACCTCATGGTCGAGCGCCCAGAACGGCGGGTCGAGGACTTCGCCGCCGCGGGCGCCGACTCGATCATCGTCCACTGGGAGGCCACCCCCCACGTCCACTACGCGCTCCAAGCGGTCCGCGACGCCGGCCTGCACGTCGGGCTGGCGCTCAACCCGGCCACGCCGGCGGACGTGGTGGCGGGCGTGACCGACGAGCTCGACCACGTGCTGTGCATGACCGTGAACCCGGGCTGGGGCGGGCAGGACTACATCGCGAGCTCGACGACGAAGGTGAGCCGCCTCCGGGAGGTGCTCGGCCCAGACGTCCCGATCGAGGTGGACGGCGGCATCGACTCCGAGACGGCGCGTCTCTCACGCGACGCCGGCGCGACGCTGTTCGTGGCCGGCTCGTCGATCTTCGGCAGCGACGACCCAGCCTCCGCCTACACGGACATCGCCGCGGCCGCGGGCGCCGAATAGGATCGGCGCGTGGCCGACCAGACGAAGTTCACTCTTACCGAGGACCGGATCCCGACCCACTGGGTCAACCTGCTGCCCGACCTACCGGGCGATCCGCTGCCGCCGCTGAATCCCGGGACCATGCAGCCCGCCGGGCCGGACGACCTCACCCCCATCTTCCCGATGGCCATCATCGGCCAGGAGGTGTCGGGCGACTCCGAGGTCGAGATTCCCGAGCCAGTCCGCGACGTCTACAGGCTCTGGCGCCCGACCCCGCTCTACCGCGCGCACCGGCTCGAGCGCGAGCTCGGTACCCCCGCGCGCATCTATTACAAGTACGAGGGCGTCTCGCCCGCCGGCTCGCACAAGCCCAACAGCGCGGTCGCGCAGGCGTACGCGAACAAGGAGGCAGGGGTCAGGCGCCTATCGACTGAGACCGGCGCAGGCCAGTGGGGCTCGGCGCTCGCGCTCGCCTGCAGCCTGTTCGGGCTCGAGTGCGTCGTCTACATGGTGGGCGCCAGCTATGACCAGAAGCCCTACCGACGGGCGATGATGGAGAGCTGGGGCGCCACGGTGATCCGCTCGCCGAGCGACACGACCGAGGCAGGCCGCAGCCAGGCCGCCCACCCGACCGGCTCGCTCGGGATCGCGATCTCTGAGGCGGTCGAGGTGGCCGCGGGCGACGAGGGCACGAACTACGCGCTGGGGTCGGTGCTCAACCACGTCTGCCTGCACCAGACCGTGATCGGCCAGGAGGCGATGGCCCAGATGGAGATGGCGGGCGAGGAGCCCGACGTGGTCGTGGGCTGCGTGGGCGGCGGCTCCAACTTCGCCGGTCTCAGCTTCCCGTTCGTGCGGCGGGTCCTGCGCGGCGAGGCGAGCACCCGCTTCCTCGCTGCCGAGCCCGCGGCCTGCCCCACGCTCACGCGCGGCGCCTACCGCTACGACTTCGGCGACACCGTCGGGCTCACGCCGCTCATGCCTATGTACACGCTCGGCCACGACTTCGTCCCACCGCCCGTGCACGCCGGCGGCCTTCGCTACCACGGCGACTCTCCGATGCTGTGCGGCCTCGTGAAGAACGGCGTCGTGGAGGCGCGCGCCTACAAGCAGAACGAGACGTTCGCGGCGGCGCTCCGCTTCGCGCGCTCCGAGGGAATCATCCCCGGCCCCGAGCCGGCCCACGCCATCCGTGCGCTGCTGGAAGAAGCCGAGGACGCAAGGCAGGCGGGCGAGGAGCGCGTGATCCTGCTTGGCCTATCCGGCCACGGCCACTTCGACATGTCCGCCTACGAGAGCTACCTGGCCGGCGAGCTGGAGGACCCGGAGTTCTCGGAGGCGGACATGCAGGCCGCCCTGGAGCGCCTGCCCGACGCGCCGGCTATCGCGTAGGGAACGCCCTCAGCGGTCGCGCTTCTTCTTGCGCTTGCGGGACGCGGGGCGCTCCGGAACCTCGTCCGGCTCGGCCGGCGGCGCCGACTCGCCGAGCTCCGGCGGGCCCGTGGCCTGGGCGCGCCGCTGGGCGGCGGTCAGCCACGGCTCGGCCTCGCCGCTCGACCAGGCGGGCCCGCGC